>NZ_JAFNNR010000001.1:0-335607 GCF_026536645.1 Gilliamella sp. B3801 | reverse complement strand
TATCAACCGTTAAGGTGTAGCGGTTGTGGCTGACCTCGCCCGTTAATTCATTCAGTAAACCTTCACCGACTTGATTGATAAGGGTGGTTATTTTGTTCGCCATGGGTTACTCCTTTCCTGATGTATCAAACTGATTAATCAGCTTTCCAACGTTATTTGGGTAATAATGATTTTGGTTGATTAAGTTGGAATAATTGGGGGCATCGATAATCAGAAGAGAATCAAGAAATTGATGAGATAATGATTGTAAATTAAGATACCAATCATCATGAAAATGACAAAAATTACCGTAAATGGGTAATCGGTTATTTGATTGCACGTTGAAACAATCCGAAAACAGCTGCCTTATATCCATATCATTCCTAGAAATTATAGTTTTGTTTTTAGTTATTTTTGAATTTTAATTTTGATAAAAATTTTAAAGTTCTAAATTACATTGTTTTACAATTAAATGCAATTTTTTTTAGCATAATTTAGAATTAAATTAAATGTATAGCTGTGTTAAGTGTTTAAGATTAAGCTTGGCATTCACCACTATTTATTAATATAAAATAGTGTAAATTTTAGGTAGATCAATTATTGAAGCTTTAGAAGAAACCTGAAAAATGATTTGTCGTTAATGTGGTTTATCCCTATGTGTATAGGGAACACCCCGTGATTGGCTTTCAATGTTACGATTGCCTCGGTTTATCCCTATGTGTATAGGGAACACAATTTTTACGCAAATTCGCTACGCATGGAGTGCGGTTTATCCCTATGTGTATAGGGAACACTTATTATAACTTATTGTTTATTAATTAAAATAGGGAGGTGTAAAATTCTACCGATTTTTTTGATTCTTTTTTGAGCAATTAAGAATTGAGCAATAACAGCTTAAATTTATAATTTAATCAAACTGTTAAATATGATTTATAAGGGGCTTTTTACAATACACGTTCTTGTAATTTTTTTGTCTACCAACCAATTTGCAATCATCATATGTCTGTTATCGATTGGTTAAAAGTTAATGACAAATTACCGTGCATTATACCTCTTTGTATTATTTAATCTTATTGCTCTTTCCATACATATTTGATACCAATTCATTTGTTTATATCATTTAAGTGAAAATATCGTTTAGTTTTGTTTAATATTTTATTATTCTACATAATATTGGTGTAACGTTTATTATTGAATTGCGTAAAACATGTAACTAGCATAGAAAAAAAGCCCTAAAAGGGCTTTTTTATGGTTTTGGTAATGTAAATTTTTTGACCCCATCTTTCGCTTTAGTCTGTGCTAATGTCATAATTTCGATGAAATCTGCTTGATTTTTTTCAAAATCCTCAGCTGTTTTAAATTTCTCTAATGTATTTGGTTTTTGCTTATCGAATTCCCACATTGCTAAATAAACAGCCTCAAGTTTATTTGATGGTTTATCATTTATATTTAATTTATTTAGATCGCTCATTACTGAGTTGAGGAATTTATCGAAATAACTATCAGCGGTTACGCAACTTTTCAACGAAGGAAAAATGACATTATTTTTAGAGCCAAGACAAATCATATCAAGCTTAGTTCCTTTATTGATATTCATGGCATCATCTTTATTTTTTAATTCAAGCGAAACATATTCAAATTGATTTTTTCCATTTGCTACTACATAGGGATCGCCTGTCAAACTGGTTTTTACTCCTGATGCAACTGTTTTAATATTAACCAAATTTTTATCATATTTTTTTTCATAAACATATTGATTATCACCATATTCTTTAATTAGCTGTCCGGCATTAACCGTTGGGATTGCATCCATAAAACCTGATTTTCCATTCGCTCTGAACACAGCTATATCATCTTCTATTAAAAATTCAATGATCCTTTTTGCATTTTCATTTGCTGAGACATTAAAACCAATACAAGCAAGGATGGCGCTAAAAACTACTTTTTTCATGTGATATTTCCTGTAACTTAAAATTTATAAAAAGCATAACTTAACAAATTAAATACAACTTTTCAAATTTTTTCAATAATATAATTTGTATTTACCATGTCAGTTAACATCACACAAGTCATCGTAATGGTCTGTTGATCCAATTGTTTGGTCACCGTTTTATTGGTTTGGTTTGGTTTGGTTTGGGTTAGGTTGGATAGATAACTATATTAGGCGGTTTATCCCTGTTTGTACAGGGAACACGGGCAGGTGAACACTGATAGTATTGTAAATAACGGTTTATCCCTGTGTATACAGGGAACACGAACGGCGCGGGCTCGATGTGAACCTCGGTATCGGTTTATCCCTGTGTATACAGGGAACACGACGATTTTGTTTTCAACGAGCCCGTCAATAACGGTTTATCCCTGTGTATACAGGGAACACCCTGTTATTAGCCCAAATGCGTCGGAAACCACCGGTTTATCCCTGTGTATACAGGGAACACCTCTTGATGTTGGTTTTACGAATTTTAGTTTGCGGTTTATCCCTGTGTATACAGGGAACACGATATAGCTTTGGTTAAACATCTCATCGTCGCCTGGTTTATCCCTGTGTATACAGGGAACACAAACCGATTCCAGTGATTGAGATAAAATCCTCCGGTTTATCCCTGTGTATACAGGGAACACATTAATTCATCACCACTAAAAAAACGAGTGCCCGGTTTATCCCTGTGTATACAGGGAACACTCTTGGGGGAGCAATGTATAATAAATCCCCAGCGGTTTATCCCTGTGTATACAGGGAACACCCTTATTATAACCCATTGTTTATTAATTAAAATAGCAAGGTGAAAAAATCCACCAAATTTTTTGATGATTTTTTGAGCAATTAATAGTTAAGCATTATCGGCTTAAATTTATAATATTATCATCATGTTAAGCTTAATTTGTAAGGAATTTTGTACGACATTCTTTTCTGTAATTTTTGTTTGCACCACGCAATTGTGAGTTGATCTAGCTTTTGTGATGCAAAAACTTTTTTTATAATTGGCATGACCTGAACCAAAATTTTCTTGAGGTACAAAAAAATCAAACTTTCCAAGATGATTTTCAAAAGACAAAAATCCTTTATTTTTTAAATGAAATGTAGTTATGTCCCACTTAAAATATGCGTTTTCTCATCTAGATTATTATTATTTATAGAAGGATATTCCTTGTGGTAACAGTTACACTATTGTAACGAGTTTTTTTGATTACGATACTCTATGACCCTTTTGTATATTTAGTCACATGCCCTAAATTTTAAGGTCAATCTATATTATTCTTTGACCTTTAATAGAAGGTGTTATGCTTTTAGAAGTAACAATAAGATAGCTTTTACTGTTTTCATTGGGGTGTTAATTAAGTTTCTCAATAATTAATTTTTTATATTTATAATCAGTACTAAAAGAACCTTTTTCGTTCCATATAGTATCTGTGACTTTTATGTATAGAATATTGTCATTCCAAACCAAATCCCAAATAATCCATTTTTCTGTTTCGAAACAAAAATTATGCTCTATATGATCATGTTTAATCTTATATAAGTCTATAATTGATTTTGATCCTTCATAATCTAAATAAAAGGTAGTAAAATGCGTTTTTGCCTTATTTATATAGGGTATTCCTTGTAAAGTAATGGTATTATTTTTGTTATCCTGAATTTTAACCTCGCTATCTTCGTAAGATGAAACTGTAATAATATCCTTATTCAAGGGCTTCCAATAACCATAATAGTCATGAATTTTCATGGATTCGTTATCGTTCAAATTATTTATATAGGTTTTATTGTTCACATTTAGGTATGATTCTGTTTTTATGAATCTTTTATCATTTTTTTCAATCATTGGGTCATAAATTTTTTTCATATGACGGAATTCTTCTGCGCTGCTTTTTTCTTCTATAAAGTTTATTGAAAACTTTTTTAGATTATTAGCTTCACTATTTGTTGTATAACTACCTACCAGAAATAAAAAAATAGATAAGAAAAGGTGTTTTATCATTTTTGTTTTAACGCTATGTAATTTGGGTTATATCGGTGATTTATCTTTGTGTATGCGGGGAAACATGGTCGCTGCCGACGATTTCACTGTCCACAAAAAAATAGGCAATTTCTTTTTCAGCTGATGATAATGAGTCAGAACCATGAACGGCATTTTCAGTTACGTTGTCAGCAAAATCTGCACGTAATGTGCCTTTAGGGGCTTTTGATAAATCCGTTGGGCCCATAAGATCACGATAACGTTTGATAGCATTTTCACCCTCTAATACTTGTACTATAATCGGACCAGAAATCATAAATTTAATTAAGTTATTGAAAAACGGTTTTCCTTGATGTTCGGCATAGAAACCTTCTGCTTGTGTTTGGGTCAATTTAAGCATTTTTATTGCAATGATATTAAGATTTGCTTGAGTTATTCGAGTTTCTATTTCGCCCATTAAATGTTTTTTTATGGCATTGGGTTTAATAATTGATAAAGTACGTTCAATAGCCATTGTGCGTTATCCTTGTTAATCTGAAGTAAATTGGATTCGTGTTATTTGTCCACTTTCATCGAGTAATAATAATCGATGTTGTCCTTTTTTCACGATTGTTAATGCGATTTTATCATTATCATTTGATTGGGCAACAAGTTCTCCATCTAGAAACCACCATTTTTCGCCCACTCCACCTTCGGCAAACAGTTCGATATTTATTTGATTTTGTCCCGGTAGCGATTTAACAAATTGCTGGTTTTTCAATCCGATAATCGTTAATGTAGAAAAAATATTTTTTTCCATTATAGGACAATCTTTATCGATTGGTGGAATAAGTGAATTTCTTCGCTCTTTCGGTAATAACCAGTTTTCCAGTGCTATAGGCCAAAGTGCTATTGTTTTTTTCTGAGCACCAGCACAATCAGGCGCAACACGTTTTCCTTGATCATTAATCCATACATTTATCCAACCAGTACGATAAATAGTTTTAAGTTCATTTAATGAATTTTGCGTTGGTGGAATCATGTTATTTAATACCCAAGCCGTTTTTTGACGGTGACAATTATCATCTGTTACAGGTAATATTTGTCCAGTAGGCCAACATATTTTTTCTGATGTGACCGAGTCCGGTTTAACCGAAATTGGTAACGGTCGATTAATTCGATTTTCTTTATTTAATAATATTGAGTTTACTTGTTGCAAAATTGGGGTAGCGGAAATTGAACCATATTGACCTATTACTGGTGTTCCGTCAGGACGACCAACCCATACTCCAATTAAGTAACGAGGATTGATGCCGACAGCCCATGCGTCTCGATATCCATAGCTGGTTCCTGTTTTATAATAAACGCGATTATTATTAATAAGCATTTGTTTTGTGATCCATGCACTACCCTCAGAAATTAACGGTTGATTAATGATAGGTTCATTTTGAGTAAATCTTAAAGGGCTAACTTCACCTTGTCGAGCAAAGGCACTGTAAGCACTCACTAAATTATCCATTCTTAACGAAGCCCCACCTAAAATATAAGCGATATTAGGATTGTTGCCTTGTGAAATCAATGGCAACCCCACGCTAAAAAGTTTAGCTGCAAATCGTTTTGGACCATAGAGTTCAATAAGTTGTACTGCCGGAAGATTAAGGGATTTTCGCAGTGCATTTGAGGCGCTGACGGGTCCGTTAAAATCTTCGTCAAAATTAGTGGGTCGATAATCAGTACTTATACGCGGCACATCTTGCAGTAAAGATTCAGAATGAATCATTCCATCATCAATCGCAAAAGCATAGATAAAGGGTTTTAATGTTGAGCCTGGTGATCGTAGTGCTTTAATCATATCAATCTGTCCAAAGCGTTCTTTATCATTAAAATCCGCTGATCCTAAATATGCTTTCACCGTCATATCAGTATGATCGACAACTAATATCGCAAGCGATGTTTTAGGGGGTAACTGTTTTTTGCGGTTTAATACCATATCTTCAAGATGATATTGAAGTGAAGGATCAATAGTTGAATGAATAATTTCATCATTAGGATATTGCTGCTTTAAACGATAAGATAGCAATGGGGCAAGTTGTGGGGATTTGCGAGGATGTACCCACACTTCATCTTGCTTAACTTGCTCAATAATTGCTGGTGTCCAGACTTGATATGTTGCTAGGCGATCCAAGACTTTGTCGCGTGCTTGTTTGGCTCGCTCTGGGTATTTATCCGGTCTTAATCGGCTTGGCGCTTGGGGTAAAACCGCTAATAAAGCAGCTTCGCTACGAGTTAACGCACTGGGTTTTTTACCAAAATATGACCAGCTCGCAGCACCAATACCTTCTATTGTTCCCCCATAAGGAGCATGGTTAATATATAGCGTGAGTATTTCTTTTTTACTGTAATGCAGTTCAAGTTGTAAAGTTCGAAATATTTGCTTTAATTTACCTGAAAGCGTTCGTTCATGAGGATAGAGTAATCTGGCAACTTGCATTGATATTGTACTACCACCAGATATAATTCTATCATTATTGATATTTTGCCAAGCAGCACGAAGCAAAGAAAAAGGGTTTATCCCAACATGTTCATAAAAATAGCGATCTTCGTAATTTAATAAAACATCCAGATAATAATCAGGGACTTCATCGAGTTTTACGGAATAACGCCAAATACCATTTTCATCAGCAAATCGCCACAAAGGTGTTCCGTCTTGTGCAACTATTGTTTGAGTAGGTTTATTTTTTGAAATTGATATGGGAAAAAGGTAATCAGCGATGAGAAACATAATTAACCCAAAAAATCCGAAAATGAATAGCCAAATAAGAAGTTTAAAAAGGCGTTTTATTATCTTCATTGTCATTATCTAATTTCAGGAGTTAACAGAGATTTTTACACAAAAACACCGCCAATTTTATTTGGCGGATGTTTTGATGATAATTAATTTAATGAGTTTATACTGCTAATCATTTTTAATTTTAGGTTGAAATATTGTCATCATATCTAGTGTTTGACCAATCGCAAATCTTTCCGGACGATACATTGATTCAACAAATGGAGAAGGCACCATATAGCTACCTGGCGTCACTGCTCTAACTAAATAAGCCATACGTTCACCGTACAAATTTCTGCCGATATAATTTTGGATATCAACAGCCGCTACGTATCTATCATCACGATATTGCTGATAACGAATATGACTACTATCTTGATTATTGAGTAAATTGGCTAACCCAGGAATAGAATCTAAACTGACATTACTGCCTATAAGATTTTGATTTTCCAATTCTAATCCAGCAGGTAAGAAATCAACAATTAACGCATCTTGAATTCTTTCTCGCGATTTTACATCTAAGATGACAAGCATCATTGTACCCACTTTTACATCTGTAGGAATAATAGGGTTGCCTTTCATATCATAATAACTTCGACTGATTCTTAAGATGTTCCCATTTGATGTTGGTGCAGGCGCTGTTTTAGCATAACCTGATACGGTTAATTTAATATATAGCGGTTTATCATTTTGTGGGTTACTGATAGTTAATCCATGATTTATATCGTTAAAATTAAAATTACGTTTAAATGACCCACTAGCCAAAGTGACTTCATTATTCACTGCTACTTTAAACTTCTGTGTGCTTTTGCGTTGTTCTAACGACCAACCCGCAATAAACAGTGAATTTAATTCTTGCGTTGATAGATAACGTTTATCACTTAATAAATCAGATAATTTAAATAGATATTCAGTTTGTAAATTCGTACCAATTTTATTTTCAACAAGAATCGCTAATACTAAAGCGTCATCACGAAGTTCACTACCGTAATCACCATAATAATTAATGTCGTTTTCGTAATTTGTATTTTTCACTTCTTCCATCAAAGCTCGATATAATTCTTCATAACCGGTAAGTTTTGCCGTTAATGCTAACTGCATTATAGGTAGTGGAGATAACGCTATGTTGTTGTCTATAATTTTTCGAGATAGATTTTTAATTTCATTACGCATTATCGAAGTAATTTTATCTTGTTTTGCCATTAACATTAACGCATAAGCTTTTATCGAAAGCTCTGTATGATCATATCTATCTGAATTTTGATAATAATATCTCATGTTATCAAGAACTGAAGCGGAATAGATATACTCTCCAATTCGTGTCATCGCTGAATTGAGTGCTTTATCATTCACTTGATAACCTCGTTCTTTAGCTTGAAGTAGAAAATCAGTGGCATAGACAGTAAGCCAATATTCCTCATTACTTTCACTACTCCAAAGACCAAAACTACCATTGCTTCTTTGCATTGATAAAATACGAGAAATTCCTAATTGAACATTTTGACGACGTTCTTCATCCGAGTCGGTTTTGATGCCTAATGCAGCTAGCTGTTCACTATTAGCATATAAAGATGGAAATAAGCCACTTGTAGTTTGTTCCAGACATCCATAAGGATACGCAAACAATTCTTTGATATATTGGGCAACATTTAACGGTGGCTGATTAGAAACAATTAATTGAGCGCTAACAGTATTATCAATTAAATTATCTAAATTAGACGGAGATAGCATCCAACTTTCACCTGCATCAATTGCTTCAACATAACTTTTGTAGGTTGCAGAATAGGCAGGCCTGACTCCTAATTTCCATGAACGGTTGATTTTATAATCCGATCCATCATTCAATTTAATTCCTGTTACGGTGACTGTTATGGTTCCTTGACCATAGCCGTAATCAGCAACAATAGGGATTTGAATAATATTTTTCTGCTTTGTATCAAGCTTAAGATTGATAGATTTCGATTCCGTTTGATAAACCAGTCCTGAGGTTGCGACATCAATTTTCATGGTTTGAGTTGTATCAGTCAAATTATGGATATCTAATGCTAATTCAGCACGATCTCCACCTGATATGAATCGAGGAATAGACAATTCAGCAATCACAGGAGAAGCAACAATCATCGCTTGCTCAGCTTTACCAAAGCGGTTGTCATCCCATGCTTGCGCCATTAAACGTAATTCTCCATTAAAATTTGGTAATGCTAACTCAACAATTCCTTCACCATTTTCATTTAATTGGATCGTTTTGAGTTGTTGAGCAACGATGTTTACTTCAGTTAATGGTCTTTTACCGCCTGCGGCTACCGCATCACCACCAAAACTCATTTTAATGTTTCGTCCTTTTGCCTCAATTAACTTGCCGTATACGTCATACTGATCAACATCATATCGTTTACGTCCTAAAAATGAGGTATAAGGATCGGGCGTTGCGAAATTAGTTATATTCAACACGCCTGCATCTACCGCAGAAACTAAAACTGTTACGGTCTGATCTTTATTAATTGCTTGTTTATCCATTCTTATTTTAATTGGAATGGTTTTTTCTGGCTCGGTTTTATTCGGTGCGTCAATCGTGATATTTAATTGACGATTTGACGTGTCTAACGGTAAATAAAGTAGACCAACCGCCCGTTTAACCGTTTGTACTTCAGCATTCGTCGATGGTCGGATAATCATTGCATTTATATAAATATCGTGACGTTTCCAATCATTAATTGGGATTTCAACTTCAAGACCTTCATCACCAACGGTAATTTCTTTTTTCCATAATGTTCCATCGTTGGTTTCAAGTGATATGTAACCTGAACCGGCAGCTGGCGCTTGTACGTGTACTTTTGCTGTATCACCAACTGAATAAAATGCTTTGTCTATACTCAATTTTACCTGATCTGGACGCAAATTATTTGTACCTTGAGTATTATCTTCCCAGTCATAGCCAGCCCAAAAACGAATGTTACTTACTACATTGGTATTTGGATCCACAATTTCCATTCGATATGCCCCATAATCATCAGGTTGATAGCTGACTTTAGCTGTAGCGTTTTCATCAATGGAAATCCTATTTTCTGAAACAACAAACTCTTTTAAAGTTGAATGTTGCTCCCAACCACTACCATCAGACCAAGACCAATAATAATTTCGACGCTCACGCACTACACGGGCTATTAAATTATTAGTAGCGAGTTTTTCACCTTGCTTATTCACGTAAGCAACTTCAAACTCAGCTAATGCGCCAATGTCAACAGTTGGACGCTCACTATAAGTATCCATCTGCCAATTGTAATAAGGTTCGTCGCTAAATAAAGTACGTAAAGCGGGAAGTTGATTTGCTGGCCAAATATCTTGAGTTGCATAACGAGTAACTGGTCTTCCACCCGAATCCAATAAACTTATATTTGTCACGATTCTAATAGGTTTTTTTACACGAGCCCACTGATCTGCACTAAGCTTGATTTCTGTTTTACCATTATTATCCAAAGTTTCATCAATTTCGGACAACTCAGTATAATCTGTCTCACCTTGAACATTTCCGATTTTAAAATCATTTAATCCCTGAACAGTTCTTAAATTTTTATAATAGTTCCTACCATTCAATTTATTCCCAGAAGCTGGTGCACCATAGAGATACCAACCTTTTATACTAAATTCCACGTCTTGATCAAATGATATAGGTTCATTAGAAGGCGCTTTGATTTCCATTGCCATTCTTTCTGGCAGGAACTCTTCTACTTTAAAATAAGAAAAACGATAGTTGTCATCACCGACATTAATACGAAGTGACCATTTACCTGTTGGCGCATCATTTGGTATCGTGAACTCAACTTGATATAAACCATGCGTGTCTGGTTCTTTTTTTACGTAACCACTTGCTATAACATTATCGTCAGAAGAGAGCACCTCAACCATGATTGGTTGATCAGGTAATTGTTGTCCGTCAGCATCACGTAATAATGCGTTAAAATAAACCGTTTCACCTGGACGATATAAATCGCGAGGCCCAAAAATAAATAATTGTTTTGAATAAAAAGTTGAACCAGATAGATTAAAGTCCGTTAAATTTAGGGCATTACGATTAATGGTGACAAATGAAGTCTGGCTTCCATCATCGGCTGTTAATAAAGAATAATTAGATCCTTCTGGTAATGTGATCTCAGCAAAACCTTCATTATTCGTTTGGAATGAAAGGGTATTACAATTATTATTGTTGTCATTTGAGGAGTTAACACAAAGTAGCGATAAATTTATGTTTGGTAACGGTTTGCCATTATCTAATCCATGAGTCATCACCAATAATTTACCATTGTTGTAAGCATGAATAGCTATCCCAATATTACTGATTGAAAATAATGTGGCAGGCAATTCATCATTATAAGATCCAGCTTTATCCATTATTGCAAGATAAATGCCTTCTTTATTTATTTCTGAAAACTTAGATAAATCCAGTAATAGTGTTTCTTGAGTATTTGGTGTAGGATTGAGATCAAACCTTGAAGAAAAAGATAAATCCATATATTCTTCAAAATTTTGTGAACGCCAAGTATAATAACGGTTTATAAATCCGTAATTCGTAATAAATTTAGCTAACTTTTCTGGTTTGATTCGATAAAAATTTATATCGACTTTATCAATATTCAGTGTCGTAACCGGTAAACCATTCATGGATTTGCTGGGTAATAATACTCCACTACTTGAAAAAGCAATAAAAGGCTCACGATTTTGGGTATTAATTTCAATTTGATATACTGAGGATAAACTCTTATCATTGATAGCAGATAGCATTTTATCAATGGTCAAGGTTAACTGACGATTCGGTTCAAGGAATCGATGCCTTAATTCCAAACCGTTATTTGAAAGCTCCCATGCGCCATCAACCGTTCCTTTTTCCTTATCGACAAGTCTTAGAAGATTGGAAAAATTGAGTTTAGGGTTTACCGGAACAGAAAACGTAACAACTAAAGTACTCGAACCATCAAGTATCATTTCTGAGGTATCAAGGACAGTAAAAGGGTTATTTTTATATTTTTCTTTTAACTCAGGAGTAACAGTAAATATACTTTGAGTTTGATTATTTTGATTCGAATTAATCTTTGAAGTATTGTCATTGACAGATTGAGTTGTTGTCTGACTATCTTTGTTTTCATTAGCTATCGATGAAGATTTATTATTATTATCACAACCGATTAAAACCAAAATTAAGCTCAACACGCTTAACCCTTTAATAAAGCTCATTATTTTTCACCTATTTTCTATTCCAAATATTACATTATCAACATTTTTTGATTATCTATATTATGCACTGCCTAAAAACGTTTGGCAAAAGTTGTTTTTAAAGACAATGCCACTCCTTCGAGTATGTCTAATAAAAAAATTATTTTTTATTAAAACATATTGTTAATAGAAATCATTGCCATTAGATGAAGAGACAAAACTCATTTATTCATGAAAATAAATGAGTTTTGTAAATAGTGGAAGGCGCTTCGTTACAAAAGCGAACAAAATTATGAATTGGCGCTAGCTAACGTCATTAATCTTTTCATTAAAAAATTTAAAATAACACCATAAAGGGGTAAGAAGAATAATCCACAAATTAAAATTTTAAAGCTATAGTCAATCGAGGCTATTTCGATCCAATGATTCGCCATAAATTCGTCGTTACTTTGATAAAAGGCAATAGCAAAAAAGACAATAGTATCAATACCATTACCTAATACCGCTGACGCCGAAGGCGCAACCCACCACGCTTTATTTTTTCGTAAATAATTAAACACGGTAATATCCATCAGTTGCCCAACCAAATAAGCAGCAAAACTGGCTAATGCAATACGAAAGACAAAACTGTTAAAATCACACAACGCTGAAAATCCCATCCAATGCCCTTCGAAAAATACAACCGAAATAGAATAAGAAAACAGTAAGGCCGGTATCATGACAACAAAGATAATTTTTCTGGCAAGGCTGGCACCAAATACCCGAATGGTTAAATCGGTGGTTAAAAAGATAAATGGAAAGGTAAATGCTCCCCATGTGGTATGAAAACCGAAGATATCAAACGGGATTTGTACCAAATAATTGCTTGATGCAATAACTAAGATATGAAAAAAAGAGAGCCAACAAAGTGCTTTACGCTGCTGAGCTGGAGTAAATTTTTTCTGTAATGAGTCTGAGTGAATATTCAAATACATATTCGTTTCCTTTTTTGAATGGGGTGAGAGAACCCATGATGTTTAACATAAAAATAATGTAATTAAGGTTAAAAATGTCGGATTACCTGAATTTAATTACATCGATATTTAATATTGTTAACTTGTTATACAAAAATACTTTTTATACAAAATAATCGTTGATGATTTGCCTGCATTCATTTAACCGTCAGACACGACTATGTTGTGACATCGGTTAAATATTGATTTAACCCTTTTTCACGCAGCTCACAACTTGGGCACTGACCACATCCGCCGTCAACCCCGTAATAACAAGTGTGAGTGTGTTGTCGAATATAATCAAGATAACCGAGTTTATCAGCCATTTCCCATGTTTGCGCTTTAGTCAGATACATTAAAGGGGTGATGATGTTAAACGTGTAATCCAAGGCTAAATTCATCGATACATTCATGGATTTAATAAAGATATCTCGACAATCCGGATAACCACTAAAATCAGTTTCACATACGCCAATAATAATATCTTGAATAGCGTGTTGTTTGGCATAACACCCCGCTAACAATAAAAATAGCATATTACGCCCGTCAACAAAGGTATTCGGATAATTCCCTTCTTGAGCGGCTTTGATTTCTTGTGAGTCATCAATCAAGGCATTATTGGTCGTTTGTTTGATCACTGAAGTATCAATAAGGGTTTGCTTTACACCAAGGTCGTCAGCAATCCATTTGGCTTTTTCAAGCTCAATGGCATGTCGTTGACCGTATTGAAAGCTGATTGTTTCAACGTTTTCACGTCCATAATCAGCAATGGCTTGCAGTAGGCAAGTGGTCGAATCTTGCCCACCTGAAAATATCACAAGTGCTTTACGATGTTGCATTAAAAAATTCCTGTTAGGATGATGAGATTAGCGATTATCGACTTTTTCAGGATAAAGATCGTGATTAGCTAAACGATTAAGCGCAATTTGTTCCCAGTGAGTACCGTTTTTACCGTAATTAGCATAAGGATCAATAGAAATACCACCACGTGGCGTAAACTTACCCCAGACTTCGATATATTTGGGATCCATTAATTTGATCAGATCTTTCATGATGATATTAATGCAATCTTCATGATAATCACCATGATTACGGAAGCTGAACATATAAAGCTTAAGTGATTTACTTTCGACCATTTTAATATTCGGTACATACGAAATGTAGATCGTTGCAAAATCAGGTTGACCGGTGATAGGACAAAGACTGGTAAATTCTGGACAATTGAATTTTACAAAATAGTCATTACCAGGATGTTTATTATCAAAGGTTTCCAGAATTTCTGGACAATAAGTTGTAGGATAGCGAACAGACTGATCGCCTAGTAGTGTAACGTTACTCATAATTTTCCTTAGTTTTTTTGCGTGGGAGGTTTACGAACCACGTGATAAGGCGCACACCTTACCTTTTTTTGTGATAAAAGTCTAGCCTATTGCTTAATCACTCCGCATAACGGCGTTAAACGCAAAGTTAACTTAATTTGCTTGAAAATTGGGTCATTTTGGTTAAACAATAGCAATGCGTGTTGAATAAGAAAGTTGTCATCATCAACGGGATAACTCACAACGTTATCACTATTTTGATGATGACATTTGGAGGATAATGTTAATAAAAGCTAAAAACTAAGATTTACTTCGATTTCACTGCTTTGTAGAAGTTGTCCAATTTATCTTTAGCTTCCGCAAGTTCTTTTTCAGCATCATTTAATTTTGCGGTTTTTTCGGCAATTTTTTGGTTATCACCTTTGAGTTTTGCCTCCGCTAAATCTTTTTGTCTTTCTGCCACTTTTTCAGTCTTATCAGTAATATTCTTTTTGTATTCGGCTTCTAAATTATTATCTTTACAATGCATTTTGACATTTAACAATGCTTTTTCTAATCCTTGAACACGTTCAACATTATCTGTTTTTTGAGCTTCAGTAATTTGTGCTTCAATTGCCTCTTTTTTGCCGGCACAGGTTTGCCCTTCATGATCATCAACGTTTGCGGCACAAACACCTAATGTAAGGGTTGTTAAAAAAGAAAGCAGTGTTAATTTACTTACAGACGACTTAATTGTTGATTTCATAATAATTCCTCTTAAGTTTATTTTCTTAATTGAACACAATCGACTTTATGGTTTTTGCCTTTCGTTAATATTAAACTTGCTCGCTCTCTTGTCGGTAAAATGTTTTCGATCAAATTTAATTCATTGATTTCTCGCCAAAGACGATTAGCGATATTTATCGCTTCTTGCTCTGGAAGCTGTGAATAGTGATTAAAATATGAGTTAGGATCACTAAAGGCGCCAGCTCGAAATTTTAAAAAACGATTCACATACCAATCATGTAGAAGCGACAAATCCGCATCAACATAGATTGAAAAATCAACATAATCCGAAACAAAGACTCGGTTGGTATTTTGTGTAAAATTTAAGGTTCCTTGTAATACGTTTAATCCTTCTAAAATGAGAATATCAGGACTATCTATAACGATTTCTTCATTATCAACAATATCATAAACCAGATGTGAATAGACGGGTGCTTTAACTTGAGATTGACCTGATTTTACATCAGCAACAAAATTGATCAACCTTTTAATATCATAAGATTGTGGAAAGCCTTTTTTGTTCATTATGCCACGCTCTTCAAGATATTTATTAGGATATAAAAAACCATCCGTTGTGACTAATGCAACTTTTCGATGTTCAGGCCAACGACTTAATAGTGCTTGTAAAACGCGTGCAGTTGTACTTTTACCTACTGCTACACTCCCTGCTATACCGATAACATAAGGGATTTTTTGGGTTTTACCTAAAAATTTGGCAAGAACAGCCTGACGGCTAAAACTATTATTAATATAATAGTTGAGCAATCGGGATAAGGGTAAGTAAATTTCGCTGACTTCATCTATGGACAAATCTTCATTAATCCCTTGCAATGAGGTGAGTTCCTCAGGGGTTAATGTCATGGGTTCAGCATTACGCAAACTAGCCCATTCTTGGCGGCTAAACTGCATATAAGGACTAAGATGATTTTTCATCATGTCGTGTTCTCAAATTCCATCTATTTAAATTCATTGGGTTAAGATTATACATAAATCTTAACTTTTACAATCATAAATTAGCATTAATGCATGATCGTAGCTATATTGAAGACTTACTGATAAAATAGCCTAAATAAATATTTGTCCTAATATTAAACAGAGATTATATGTTAAAAACCAAATCGAAACAAAAACCGAAAAAAACCCGTCAAGAGATTAATGAAGAATCTTGGGCACTCAAGCGAAAACGCAAACATAAAGGCTTACCAAGTGGTTCTCGTTTCAATAATGAAACCCAAAAAAATAAACCAACTGCTAAAACTGTTAAAGATCCACGCATTGGTAGTAAAAAACCGATTTCGTTAATTGCTGATGAATCAGTGAAATCGACCAATAAAATCAAACAACCGAAAACGCAAAAATTAGTTTTATCACCCGAGCAAGAATTGGAACAACTGGAAAACGATCCTAAATTAGAGCAATTACTTGATTTAGTCGAAAGTGGAAGCCAATTAACAAAAGAGCAACAAACATATCTCGATACTAAATTAAATCGTATCGATGAATTGATGCAGCAACTCGGTTATAGTGTTGATGATTTTGAAGATGAAGAAGAGAAACAAGAAGATATTGTAAGTTTATTGAAACGTAATTGACGTCATATCTGAACAAATTTACATTAATTTATTGTGATATATAATGCAATGAATTTGTGATAGTTTGGCTGTTAAAATATCAACATCAATCTGTTCCGTCGACTGAATGTACAATCAAATATTTAATAATGAGAGCCAATCATTATGCCTATGTTAATCATGCTTAGTTTATATATTGGACTATTTATTTGTACTTTACTCTATCTTCGAAAAACGAATCGGATTAAATTTCGTGTTAAGGCAAAACAGAAAACGATTTTAAAAGGTCATGGAAAAAGTCATGTCAAAGACAAAATTAGACGAAAATAATAGCTTAGCAGAAGCACAATTGTGGGATCAAAGTTTAATTGAAAAATACAATTATTCAGGCCCACGCTATACTTCTTATCCTACTGCGTTAGAGTTTAATGAAAATTTTAGCCAACAAGACTTTATCTTGTCCGCCACCCGCTTTGCGGATAGACCTTTATCGCTTTATGTTCATATCCCATTTTGCCATAAACTTTGTTATTTTTGTGGGTGTAATAAACTGGTTACCCGACAAACCCAAAAAGTCACCCAATACTTAGATATACTGGAACGGGAAATAGCTTCACGTTCTCAGTTATTTAAAGATCGCACCGTCACTCAAATGCATTGGGGAGGCGGTACACCGACTTTTTTAACGCATGACGAGATTACTCGACTTATTACCTCGTTAAAAAAGCACTTCAATTTTGATACCCACGCTGAACTTTCAATCGAAATCGATCCAAGGGAAATTACCCCACAAACTATCGATCATCTAGCCAATTTGGGCTTTAATCGATTAAGTATGGGGATTCAGGATTTTAATCATGAAATACAGAATTTAATCAATCGTGAACAAGATGAACAACTCATTCGATCCTTGATCCTTCAAGCAAGAAAAAACCGTTTTCATTCTATCAGTTTAGATCTTATTTATGGATTACCTAAACAAACGGTTGACAGTTTTACCGAAACATTGGATAAAGTGATTGATATCTCACCCGATCGTTTAAGTGTCTTTAACTATGCCCATTTACCTAGCCGATTTGCAGCACAACGTAAAATTAAAGACCACGATTTACCTAATGCTCATGCAAAATTACAGATTTTACAGACCAGTATTCAAAAGTTAACCCAAGCAGGGTATCGCTTTATTGGTATGGATCATTTTGCAAAACCGACTGACGAACTGGCAATTGCCCAGCAGCAAAATAAATTACATCGAAATTTCCAAGGTTATACCACCCAAGGAGAGGCAGATTTATTAGGGCTTGGCGTATCAGCAATTAGTATGCTGGGTGATAGTTATGCACAAAATCAAAAAGATCTTAAACTTTATCAACAACAAGTTGAATTAAGTGGTAATGGTTTATGGAAAGGGTTTTGCTTAAAGGAAGATGATAAAATTCGTCGTGATGTGATAAAACAGCTTATTTGTCATTTCTATTTAGATAAACAAGCGATTGAACAGCGGTATCAAATCCGATTTGATCACTATTTTGCCGAAGATTTAACCTTGCTTGACCCATTAGTCAAAGATGGATTAGTCACAGTAACAGACGATGCCATTATCGTTAATCCTAAAGGTCATTTGCTTATCCGTAATATTTGCATGTGTTTTGATAGCTATATGAGACAACAAGCACGGCAACAGCAGTTTTCAAGGGTGATTTAGTCACTAGTCAAACCGCCCTCTTTCGATGATGTATTAAAGGCAAAGTTACGGTAAAAACCGTAACTTTTTTTCTTGTGTGGAATTATCAGTTAATGACAAGCTAAATAAACTCTAAATTTTGTTGTTTGTGCAATGACTTCAACACTTTTGAAGGTTTCGTCTAAAATAGCTTGATAAGGTAAAAATGAGTTTGCCACAATACAAAGGTAACCATTTAGTTTCAAGTGTTTTTTCGCTTCTTTAATCAGTGTGTTTACTGCCGTATAACTGGTTTCTTTACCGTCATGAAAAGGGGGATTAGACACAATAAGATGATATTTATCATTAATATTTGAAAATACATCGCTGGCAACAACCGTTGCATCAATATGATTAGCAATTAACGTTGCTTTACTTGATTCAATGGCAGCAACGCTAACATCAGACAAAGTAAGATTGATTTCAGGATACAATTTACCCAACACGGTTGATAACACCCCTGCTCCGCATCCTACATCTAACACATTACCTTTAATAATATCAGCATGATCAACTAACGCATTTAATAGCAGTTCACTTCCGGCATCTAATCCTTTTTGACTAAACACGCCCGGTAAACTCTTAATCTCAATATCTTGATCTTCAATGGATAAATGATAATTTAACCACCATTCACTAAGATCAAATGCCAAACGACTTTCAGCTTGAAAATGATACAAACCACAACGCCTTGCGCTGTCAATTTTTTGGATGACACCAAAATCAGCGAGAAGCGACTCAACACTTTTCACCCCCGTTCGATTTTCACCAACAATAAAGATATCACTATCTTTTGGCATATTATTTAATAGATAAGAGAGCTGAAATTGGGCTTCGCTTTTTGTTTTTGGCCAATAATAGATTAACGTATTCATGCCGTTATAAAAATCTTTATCAGGCAGAAGAGAAAAATCGATTTCAGTGCCCTTGCGACTATTTTTTAGACGCAAATAGGTATGAAATTGTGAACAATGAATTTTAACTTGATTAGCCGCAATAACAATAGGATAACTATCTTGAATATCACCAGCAATAATAACTTTTTTATCGCTAAAAAATGTTTGATGACGTTCAAGTACTTGACTTGCAGGAGTAAAAGCGGATGTTGCCATAATGCCTCAATGAAAAACCTTTATAAATTGATGCGATGATTATACAATTAACCATCTTTAATCTCTAATAAAAACCGAATGTCGATAATGTCACAACGTGATTGGTACTTACAACAATGCAATATTACGCAATATGTGTTGCGTAAAGCAAATGTTTTTAAAGGTGAAGTGGTAAACCATATTGACGATGAAATTCGTTTAATTGTTGTCGCTGAGCATAAACCCACGCAAAAAATTTATTTTGATATTTTAAATGCCATTCGCCTTAATCAAGAGCAGGTACTTTTTTTAACGCCTTCACAATTAATCATCCCCTCCGATGATATTGATAAGGTTATATGGTTTATTGACATAAATCCTGATGAATCTTGGAAACGTGCATTAACGATTCAAACAACGGATTTAATTTCTTTAGCTAAAGCTCCACAACAAAAACGCCAACTTTGGCAACAATTATGCGAATATGAAAACTATTTCCACCCTGACCGACAATGATTTACCCGATGCTTTTGAGTTAGAACAACAATGCCACTTGATTCCTTGGTCAAAGCAGACGTTCTATTCAAATCAAGGCGATCATTATTACAATCTTAAATTGACTATCGATAACCGTATAGTTGGTTTTTGTATTTGTCAAATGGTTGCAGACGAAGCTAATTTGTTCAATATCGCTATTCATCCAAAATACCGACAACAAGGGCTTGCTAAGGCGTTACTGAATCATTTAATTGATCACCTGACTAGCATCGATCACCCGATTGCGATTTCCACATTGTGGTTAGAAGTAAGAAGATCAAATACACCCGCAATCGAACTTTATCATTCTCTTGGTTTTAACCAAATTACCGTTAGGAAAAACTATTATCCAACAACCAATGGCAAACACGAAGATGCAATTATTATGGCTTACACATTAACCTTATCATAACGATAAATTACAGAAGGAATAATCAATGATAGCTCATCGGGCTCTACTTTTTGTCAATGGTGAACCGCCACATCACTTTCCAAGTGATTTAACCGGCTATCATTATGTTGCTTGTACTGACGGCGCTTATCATAATTACTTAGCCTCAACCGCTATCATACCGGATTTTATTATTGGCGATTTAGACAGTTACCATCACACTATGGCTGTGCCAGACAAAATCCAAATAATACAAACACCCGATCAAAATAAAACTGACTTTGAGAAAGCTATCATTTTTTTAGCAGATAAAGGGATTCAACACTTTGATATTTATGGGGCAACTGGACATGCTAGCGACCATTTTTTAGGTAATTTATCGGTAGCGTTGCAGTATCATTCACAATATCAAATCACTTTTTATGATAATTACGGCCACTTCTTTTTTGCCAAAAAGTATCAAGAAATCGTTAATATCAACAATCATATAGTCTCTTTTATGCCATTTTGTGAAGTGACGGACTTGACCATTACAGGCGTGCAGTATCCTTTAGTCAATCAAACGCTCACTTTTGGGAAATTTATTAGCGTACGCAATAAAGCCATATCAGATTTAGTTAAAATTACTTTTCAACAAGGTAATTTAATCATTTTCATTGAAGATTTTAGTAGTAAACATTGACGGCGTGATTTACAATAATTTACAATATCATTATACTTTTTTAATAAAAAGATTACCAAAAGGACATCACCATGCTTTTAAAAAAACTTTCTGTGCTTGTGAGTACATTATTGATATCTTGCATGGCTTTTTCTGCTCAAAATCAACAAGATATCAATAAAACTGACAAAGTAATGAAAGCTTTTTTAGCATGTGATAATCAATTTTTTAAGCAACTTGCTTTATACAAAGATGATTTTAATCAATATGTTGACTTAGCCACCGCCGATAATGTGACCTATATTCCTGTCGAATCTATCGAAAATCATGATAAAAACAAAGTGATGTTTAAAAAACCGTTTCAATATCGTGGGTTAACCATTTCGGGTTATCAAAATGTCTACCTTACCACCACCGCATCAGGCCAATTTTATTACTGGGGATTTATTGTTGATAATGCCATTGACGATGTAAAAAACGCATTAGATACTCTCCATTGGTCTAAATTCAATGCACAAATTTATACTGCAAATACTAAAATTTTTGATACCCAATCTCATTCTCCTAATTGGCAGGATAATCCTTATTCTATAGACGGTGTGCTTCCTAAAATTGGCACTATTGAAAAATCACTTTATTTAGAACCAATTTCTGACAAACAAAGCTTGGTGTCGTGCTCGATTCAAGGTGATGTAGACAAACAGATTCTTTATGTTACAAGACCAGATATAAAACCAATTTTGAAAAAAATGGAACTTGAACGTAAACAGAAGTTAAAACTAGATAATAAACAGAAAGAAATAGAACAAAAAAGACAATTTCAACCTCAAGTTAAGCCTAACCAAAGCTTAAAAAATAATTAAAAAATGGAGATGAAATTTAATGAAAAAATTAGGAATACTGTTATTTCTTTTTTCTTTTTCTGTATTAAGCCTTCAGGGAGTAACAAAAAATAAAACGGAGGTGAATAAAGTTGACTTTAATAAAGAGTATCAAAAATTAAAAGACGCCAGTATTGGAGAGCAATTTATTTCAATCAATAAAAGTTATGAAAGAGATTCGGTCGGTTACACTTTTATAGATAAAAATTCGGTCAGATTGCATCCGTATAATAAAAACATTCGTCAATTTAATAAAGTAACTAATTATATACCTTCTCTTAACTATGAACAGATTAATGGGAATAAAGTACCTTATCATTCAATGGTTATCCAAGAATTTGCGAATTGCGATAAAATGGAAATTGCCGAAGGCAAGATACAAATTTATGCAAACTATTTTGGTGACGGTAAATTGATTTCTGAAAATCAGTTAGTAAACCGTTGGGTTGCAACCAATCCAGGAACTGATATGCGGGTGTTACTGGTTATTGCCTGCTCGTTACCCCTTGTGAATTAGTCACAAACTTTGTGCATTGCATTTAGGCGTACGGTAGCGAAGAATAGGCGTTTATGCTATTATTCTGGCATTATTTTTAACGAATTGATGACAATGAAATGAATATTACGCAATTTCACATTCTAACAGAACAATTATTTAATAGTGTTGAAGTTTTTTTAGATAGTTACGCTCAAGAACATGATGTCGATATTGATTATGAAACTAATGGTAATGTGATTACAATCAGCTTTCCAAATGGCAGCAAAATCATTGTCAATACTCAAGAGCCGCTTTATCAAGTTTGGTTAGCAACCTCAAAACAGGGTTATCATTTTGATTATCATGATCAGCAGTGGATATGTAACCGAAGTGATCAAACCTTTGACACGATTTTTTCTGAAGCAGTAAAAGAACAAGCAAGCTAATCATATAAACAGTTAAAAAAGGGATCCTACAATACTTTATTAAGATCCCTTTTCAGGTTCAAACAATATTCATTTTTTTGCAGGTATAATCAAAGTAGGGTTAAATTGGCTAATTTAATCACTAACCATTTGATTCCTTCGTTAACAAATGCGATTTGAACGCGTCGATGATCCCCTTCACCATCAAGATTGATTATTGTGCCTTCACCAAAACGATGATGTTTAACTTTTCTGCCTAATGTATAACCATCACTTTCACGACTTTTATCCAGATAAGATTGTCTACGATTTTGCTGAAATTGCTTTTCTTGACTTAGATTATCTAATTTGCCTTCAGGAGGCGCAAAGAATCCCCGATAGCTAATTTCGTTTAACCTGTCGACTGGCAATTCAGCTAAAAAGCGAGAAGGTAAATTACGCTCTTCACGACCATAAAGGCGTCTTAACTCGCATAGCGATAAGGTTAAATGCTTGCGTGCTCGTGTTATACCAACATAAGCAAGGCGTCTTTCTTCTTCCATTCTGTCGATTTCTAGTGCTGAACGTTGCGCCGGAAACAGTCCTTCTTCAAGACCGACAATGAAAACATTATCAAATTCAAGTCCTTTTGCGGCATGTAATGTCATCAATTGGACTGAATCTTGTTCTTTTAGCACGTCTCGGCTTTCTAACGAAGTATAAGCTAAAAATGATTCAAGCACGGTTAAGGTCTGACCGGTTTCACTATCTTCAATCACGGTATTTTCATTATTACGATAAAACTGTTCAGCCGCCGACACTAACTCTTCAAGATTTTCAAGTCGAGATTGTCCTTTAATGCCTGGCTCTTGCTCATACATTTGTTGAATTCCAGACGATTTTATCAGGATATCGAGTTGTTGATAAAACGGCATTTGCGCAACTTCATCATAAATTGATCCCATAAGTTCAAGAAAACGACTTACTCCAGATCGCTGCCGTTCGGTTAATCCATTCATTTGAATTAACATTAAACACGCATTCCATAATGAAATATTATTTTGTTTGGCTGTTAATCTGATTTTATCAAGGGTCACATTACCAATACCCCGCGTTGGCGTATTCACCGTTGCTTCAAATGCCATATCGTTATCGTGATCATGCAAAAGCCGTAAATACGCAAGTGCTAATTTGACTTCTTGCCGCTCATAAAACCGGATCGAACCATAGATCTGGTAAGGTAACCCAGCTTGTAATAACGTGTCTTCAAACAGTCGGGACTGCACATTATTGCGATATAAAATGGCACAACTGGAATATTTTTCACCAGCATCATGATATTTTTTTATCTGCCCAATAACAAATCTGGCTTCATCAATATCATTGAAACCAACATAAAGAGAAATCTTTTCGCCTTCATTGCGATCTGTCCACAAATTCTTACCTAATCGATTCTGATTTTTAGCAATAAGTTGATTAGCGGCATCTAAAATCGTACTGGTTGAACGATAATTTTGCTCTAATCGAATAATTTCGGTTTCGGGAAAATCATGAATAAAGAGTTGTAAATTATCGGCATTTGCACCACGCCAACTATAGATTGATTGGTCATCATCGCCAACAATCATGACATTAGCCGTCGTGCCCGCTAATTTTTTTACTAAAGAATATTGTATATGATTCGTATCTTGGAATTCATCAATTAAAATATTTGAAAAACGATGTTGGCAGTAACTTAATACATCTTTATCACTGCACAATAATTCATAAGCACGTAAAATAAGCTCCGAAAAATCAACATAGCCTACTCTGTCACAAATCGCTTGATAGTCATTGTAGATAGTCTGCCACATTATCTGTTTAGGATCTTCAGGTATCAAATCTTTAGCGCGTAAGCCTTTCTCTTTTTGATTAGAGATAAAACTTGCACACTCTTTTGCCGACCACTGTTTTTCGTCAATTTTTAATTCACGAAAAATCCGTTTGATCAGACGAATCTGATCTTCCGTATCGATCAATTGAAAATTGGATGGGAGTTTAGCTTGCTGAGAGAACATGCGTAATAAACGATGCGTTAACCCATGAAATGTTCCAACCCACATACCATTAAAATAACCTTCCCCAATCAGATGCTGTATACGCTCTTGCATTTCAGCCGCAGCTTTATTGGTGAAAGTGACGGCAAATATGGAATGAGGCGAATAATGTTTTTCCATACAGAGCCATGCAATACGGTGAACTAATACCCGTGTTTTACCACTGCCAGCCCCTGCAAGAACAATAGTGTATTGATTATCAGTGGTCACCGCATCTTTCTGCTCGGTATTAAGGTCGTTTAATAATGATTGTCTGTTTTCCATTATGTTAAAACCTGTTGTCATCATAGCAATTATTGATAGGTTTTGAATTTAAACCTAGTATCAATCAATTCTTTTCAGTTAATCTGTCGTGTTTAGGTTGTCATCAAAAAGGATGTAAAGATAGGCGTTTTTTAAAGCAATTGATGATGATCGTGTAGCTTACTGTCTATTTATACATATTTAAAATAAATTATAGCAGATTATCCAGTTCTGATAAATGATTGATTTCAATATGTGGCAAACATTTGGCATCAGCAAGGTGATAAATATCTTGACCATAAATATTTATCCAACAAGCTAATAAACCATTATTTACTGCACCGTTAACATCTGTTAATAGATTATCACCGATATGTAAAACGTGCTTTGCTGGTACGGCTAACTTGTTAACTGCTAAATCGAATATCTCAGGAAAAGGTTTAGAACGACCATCCGCCCCACCTCGCAGCGAAAATTGAAAGTAATCTCCTAATCCTATTTTATGAATATCAACATTGCCATTGGTGATCACCGCTAAGGGTATTTTACTGGCCAGTGTTGCCAATAATTGATGAGTCGATTCAGTGATTTGCATTTTATGACGCCAAAAGTTAAAGCACGCCATAGATTCCTGAACGATATCATCAATGTTAAATGTGGATACACCCATTTTAAGGAGTAGAGATTTAATCGTTTCGATTCGCCAAATAACCACATCGTGATAGATTTCGGGATTTAGGGCTAATACCTGTTGTTTTTCAGTATGAAGATCTGACAAGGTGATATTTTTTAGCTGTTCATGTTGTCTTAAAGACTTGATGATTTCATCTTCAGCTTTTTCAACAATCATGCTGTTGTCATATAACGTATCATCAAGATCAAATGTCATTGCTTGAATGCGGTTAATTGATCGGTAAAAACGCATTACTTTCTTCCTCTTTTTGCTCTTGGATGCGTCGAATCATAAACATCAGATAAGTGTGAAAAATCAAGGTGGGTATAAACTTGAGTTGTAGACAAATCAGCATGCCCGAGTAACTCTTGCACCGCACGCAAATCTCGACTGGATTCTAACATATGCGTTGCAAAAGAGTGACGCAATTTATGCGGATGAACATGTGAACTTAATCCCTGTTTGATCCCCCACTCAGCAAATCTTTTTTCAACATTTCGTGGGGAGATTCGACGACCTAATTTTGATATAAATAAGGCATCATCTTGAGGTTCTAATAAGTTACGCATGGATAACCAGTGTTGGATCCATTTAATCGATTCTCTACCTAATGGTAATTTTCGTTCCTTATTTCCTTTCCCCATTACCCGAATTTCCCCCTCTTTTAGGTTTAATTCACGGCAATTTAGATTCACTAATTCTGACAAACGTAATCCGGATCCATACATAACTTCAAGCATTGCCCGATCACGCACAGATAATGGATCGTTATATTCAATATCCAGTAATTGATTTATCTCGTCAATATCAATATTTTTAGGCAGATGTTGACCGATCTTAGGATTTAAAACGCCACGAGCAGGATTTGCGCTGATCAATTGATTCTTGACCATCCAATCACAAAAGCTCCGCAATGCCGATAACCTTAATGACAAGCTTCTTGCTTGTAACCCTGCTTGTTTACTTCTACCAATTAATAAGCGCACCGCGGATGAATCGAGATCTTGCCAGTTAGCAATTTCGACTGTTTTTGCTAATTCAATAATGGCATAGAGTTGTCGACGATAATTAATTTGCGTGTTTAAACTGAGTTGTCTTTCGGATTTTAAGTAGTTTAAAAATTGCTCAACGGGTTGGGTTAATAATGATAGTTGTTCTTGATTAGACTGAATCATCATTAGTCCTTATTTTGTTCGCATAATCCACTTTTCAATCAAGATCGGTAATAACTCACTTATTTTTTCCAACAAGAGTGTCCCTTGACCTGCTTGATAATGATGTGGATTTGCACTGGTAAAAATCAAGATGCCCAAATCACCAAATTTTCCTAATAGCGATAAAGCAACTGATCCAACATAGTTATGTTCCGGTAATAAAAAATCTAATTCCGTCGAATTTAATGTACCTAAATACTGATGGCTATACTGCAAATGACGAACACGAATAAAATCAAATTGTGAAGAATTCAGCGCCAAATAGTGATAATTTGATGGCGCATTAAGTAGCCATTTATCGTCAAAAAGGTAGAGATAAGCGCCGTTCAGTCCCAATGATTTTGCCCATGAATTAAGTGACTGAATTAATTCATTGAGGTCTGAGGTTTGAATCAATTTCAGTTGAAGATCCATCAATTGGCTAAACAACTGCTCATTCGCTGTGGCATGTTCCATTAATAACGTTATTTCAGACTCAAGTTGCTTTATTTTATTTCGTTGCCTTGCCATGTGCCATTCGGGTAATGAGATGACGCCACGCACGGGATGAGGAATTTGCAAACTTTCAATCTGGTTGGCATTGCGAATAAAAAAATCAGGGTTATTGATAATATACTGACTGACCACTTCATCATTTAATTTGAGTGGTTTAGTTTGAGTTTGACTGTTTTTAGTTTTTAAATTCCGCGTGTTTTTTACAACCATAGTTAAATTCTTTATTCATTTGTTAACATTTTAAAGATAGACTCATTTAATATTCAAATATGCGAACTCGGATTTTTATTGACCCACGCTACAAATTAATTGCCAAATAAGCACTATTTTAAAAAGAGATAAAACCGTCATAAACATGTGTTGCCGGCCCCGTCATAAAAAGTGGTTGATTTTCGCCTTTCCACTCAATCAGCAACTTGCCACCGGGTAAATTGACATTCACAGTCGAATTTAACAAGCCTTGATTAATTCCTACCGCGACCGCTGCACACGCACCAGTCCCACAGGCTTGGGTTTCACCCACTCCACGTTCGAATACGCGCAAATTGATGTTATTACGATCAATAATATGCATAAATCCAATATTAGCCCGTTCAGGAAAACGTTCATGTTGCTCTAATAATGGCCCTAGCGTGCTCACTTGAGCAGTTAAGATATTATCGACTTGTATTACACAGTGTGGATTGCCCATTGAGGCAACTCCACATAAAATGGTTTGTTCTTGTGCTCTGATAATATAGGTCTTTTCTTCTTTAATCGCTTTAAAAGGTACTTTATTTGGCTCAAAAACAGGTACCCCCATGTTCACTCGAACGGTTTCATCATCGTTAACGGTTAAGACAATGTTCCCTTTCATGGTACTGACTTTTAACACGCGCTTTTTGGTCAAACCTTTCAAACGAACAAAACGCGCAAAACAACGTGCACCATTACCACATTGCTGAACTTCTGTCCCGTCCGAATTAAAAATACGATAGTGAAAATCGCTATCAGGTGAATAAGGGGGTTCAACAATCAGTAGCTGATCAAACCCTATACCGGTATATCTATTAGCCAGACGCTTAATTAAATCCGGAGACAGATGAACATTTTGCGTTACCGCATCAATAACCATAAAGTCATTTCCCAGTCCATGCATTTTTGAAAAGTTCATCATCATCTACCTTTTATCATCAAAGATTACTATATCTTGAATAATTGTTTATTGATTCGTTTGAACTAAAGAACGTCATAAACAACTTATTAAGATTCATCATTCTTGTTTAACCAGTTATAACTTATACATCAATGGATAGCTAGAAGACGTGTTCTCCACGCCATAAGTCGTCAAACGTTTCGCGTTGACGAATTAACTTATGCTGTTGTTGGTCAATCAGCATCACTTCTGCCGGGCGTGGATGGCTGTTGTAATTTGAAGCCATGCTAAACCCATAAGCACCTGCGCTACATATCACGACTAAATCATCTTGTTTGACAGATAGCTCACGTTGATAAGCAAGTACATCACTTGATTCACAAATCGGCCCAACAACATTGTATATAAAGGTTTTATCTTCCGCTTGTTGCTCTTTTTCGGGTAATATACGCATCCAAGCTTTATAAAGCGCTGGACGAATTAAATCATTCATTCCCGCATCAACTATTGCAAAATGGTTATCATCTTGATGTTTAGTGTATTCCACTTTCGTAATGAGTAAACCTGCATTAGCCACTATTGAACGCCCCGGTTCAAATATTACTTCGAGATCTGGATAATGCGCTAATTTTTTCAATAATTCAGTCACCAGTAGCGATGCCGTTGGTGGTTGCTCATGATCATAACAAACGCCTAACCCGCCACCTAGATCAATATGTTGTATCTGAATATTTTCTGATTTTAATTTATCAACTAATAAAAGTATACGTTCAGCGGCATCTAAAAACGGCGATAACTCGGTGAGTTGTGAGCCGATATGACAATCAATGCCAACAATGTTAATATTGGATAACGCTTTTGCTTGGCGGTACACCTCAATCGCTAATTGATAACTAATACCAAATTTGTTTTCTCGTAAACCGGTTGAAATATACGGATGCGTTTTTGCATCAACATCGGGATTAATTCTTAAAGATATAGCAGCGACTTTACCAAGACGTTTTGCAATATCATTGATTCGATATAATTCTGCTTCTGATTCAACATTGAAGCATTTTATACCTACTTGTAAGGCTCGTTCAATTTCGACAATGGATTTCGCCACGCCCGAAAAGACAACTTTTTTAGGGTCTGCGCCCGCTTTAAGTACTCGTTCTAACTCACCTTGTGAAACAATATCAAACCCTGAGCCTAACTTAACTAATAATTGTAATACCGCTAAGTTACTATTCGCTTTAACCGCATAACAAATTAAGTGTTTACGATGAATAAGTGCATGCTTGTAAGCTAAAAACTGCTGAGTGATATAGTCAGCTGAATAAACATATAAAGGGGTACCATATTGTTTGGCTAAATCATCAATAGCAATCTGATCAGCCAATAAATGACCATTTTGATAATGCAAAAAATTCATTGTTTCTTTCCTAATTTAAGCAACTTTATGTATTATTTGTTCTTGATTCAAACTATTCATAGTTGATTGGTCTGTTTGATTATTGGATGCTTCTGTAGGATGATATAAAGGCCCTTTTAGCCCACAACCCACAATAGATAGAATGAACAAAAACATCGAAAGTAATTTTATTAATGATTTCATATAATATTCACAATATTCTAAATTTTTATGATAACGACTATATTACACGATAGCCCTAATCGTGCAAAGCGCTAATAATAGGTTTGCCAAAGAACAAGGCAAAATCTAAAGTCAGGAAATTTGACAATAATTATGCTATAATTAAACTTTTTAATACGACAGGAAACAAGATGGAATCAACAAATCACTGCCCTACCTGTGGATCAGAATATACTTATCCCGACGGTAATTTAATTGTCTGCTCAATGTGTGCTCATGAGTGGGATCCTAATCAAGCAACGACTGAATCATCTCAACGTGAAGTGAAAGACAGCAACGGTAATTTATTAGCGGATGGCGATGATGTGTTATTGATTAAAGACCTTAAATTAAAAGGTTCATCGACTGTGCTAAAAAAAGGGGCAAAAGCGAAAGGGATTCGTTTAGTCGACGGTGATCATGAAATTGATTGTAAAATCGATGGCATGAAAATTATGCTTAAAGCCTGTTTTGTCAAAAAAGCTTAATGCATTGAATGCTTCATCTTTTTTCATAAGATGAAGCGTTGATTCACAATCAAATCATGTTTGATTTTATATTGAATTAAATATAGGAAATCCTGCCTGTTCGCCGATTGCCTTTAATCTTTTTTGAGCTGTGATAATATTTTCTTTCCATTTATCATCTTTTGCCCACATCTCGATGACTAACGGTGCGGAATAGTTCATCATTTTAAGTGTTTTAAATATGGCCAGAAAATCAACCTCACCTTCACCAATGACAAGATCTCTAAATTGTCCTGAATAATTCTTTTTCACTTTTAAGGTGTCTTTCAGATGAATTTGGACGATATGATCACGACTTAACAATAATTCAGTACATGTATCGTAGTTCCAACCCGTGATATTTCCAACATCAGGATAAGCCATGAAGTAAGGGGAATTCACTTCCCGTTTTAAAATTTCAAATTTACTGAGTGAATTTAGGTAATTAGTATCCATAATTTCAACTGCCAACATTATCCCAACTTTTTCCGCTTGTTTAGCTGACCATCGCATACCTTCAATAAAACGTTGATGAGTCTTGTTATTGGCTGGTTCATAATAGACATCATACCCTGCTAACTGAATCACTCGTATTCCAAGCTTATAAGCCAAACGAAGCGCTTTATTCATGATGTCTTTAGCTTGGTTGCGGACTGTTTCATCTGCTGAGCCAAACGGATATTTACGATGTGCACTTAAACACATTGAATGTAGTGGTATTTGATTTTGCTCACATAATCGTTTTAAAGCATAGATTTCGTCATCAGACCAATCGAGCCTTGCTCGACGCTCATCAGATTCATCTATTGATATCTCAATAAAATTAAATCCTAATGATTTTGCTTCCTGCAATTTTTGTTGCCATGAAAGTTCATTAGGCAATGCTTTTTCATAAATACCAATATGATTGGTCTGTAGTGTGGGATCGATTGCAAATGTTGACATAGTTAAAACCTGCTCATATCTTTATTATTTTAAAAATGCAGTCGCCGTAACGACTGCAATCTATCACTTACCAATATTTTGCTATTTGCTCTCTTAATGCTTGAGCCGTTTTTTTACCATTTTCATTGGCAAGAGCTCGACCAGCAATGAAGGCTTTGGTTTTAATGCCAGCAAACAAGTGGATATCTTCCGGTACAATTCCCCCTGTGATTGAAAGCTCTAGTCCTAAATCTGAAAGCTGACGCATTTTAACCAAATCCTCCTCCCCCCAACCTACGCCAGCTAATTCCGCATCTCGAGAACGATGATAAATTGCCTGTTTTATCCCCAGTTTTCGCCATGCTTTCGCATCTTCTAATGTCCAATGCCCATACAATTCAATTTGGATTTCGCCTTTAAACTCATCGGCGATTTTCTTACATGCTTCAACGGTGGCTATGTGCGCAGCTGCCGATACGGTTAACCAATTAGCGCCAGCAGAAAAAGCCATTTTTGCTAATATTGCTCCGCCATCGGTGGTTTTTAAATCACAGACTAAAATATGATCGGGATAAAGTTGTCTTAATGTTTTTACACTTTCCATGCCTGCCCCAAACGCAAGAATAGTGCCGACTTCAATAATGTCGACAAATCCTGACACATTTTTAGCAACATCTAATGCCGGTTTTAATTCAGTTTGATCTAAGGCGATTTGTAATTTAGGTGCTGTCATTTTTATTTCCTTGTTCATTTTATTTTTGACCGTAATAAGCGTTTGCGCCATGTTTGCGAAAATAGTGCTTATCAGATAAAGTTTGTTGTATTTTAATGGTTTGATTGAGCTGACGAGTTGCAATTGCCATCATAGCGACTTCTTCCAGTACCACAGCATTATGTACGGCGTCGATAGCATTTTTTCCCCAACAAAATGGGGCATGTCCAGAAATCACAGCGCCAGGCATGGCTTTTGGATCGACGCCTCGACGCTTGAACTCCTCAATAATGACAAGTCCTGTATTTTTCTCATAATCAGTCGCAATTTCACTATCGGTTAACCGACGAGTACAAGGTACATCACCATAAAAGTAATCGGCATGCGTTGTACCTAAGGCTGGGATGTCTAATTCTGCTTGAGCCCAGATAGTGGCATACCGCGAGTGGGTATGGACAATGCCACCAATATTTTCAAATGCCTTATATAGTTCAAGATGAGTGGCTGTATCACTGGACGGATTGAGTTTACCTTCTACAATTTCCCCTGTTAATGAAAGCACAACAATGTCATCTACAGTCATCGCACCGTACTCAACACCTGAAGGCTTTATGGCAATAACGCCTTTTGTGCGATCAATTTCTGATACGTTGCCCCAAGTAAAAGTAACCAGATTATATTTAGGTAACAGTAAATTAGCGTGTAAAACCCTTTCTTTTAAAGCTTGATACATAAACTAACCTCCATTTAAAGCCCGATCAATGACTGCATAGACATCTTCTTTACTGTGACAACGTCTTAATTTATCGAGATCAACACCTGTTGCGCTATTTTCATCATCTAAAATTTGTGTCACTTCCATTAACCCTTCCATATGTTGATCAGACGTACTTCCGGCTAAGGTGACAAGCACATCAACCGGTTCATCTTCTCCGTCAAAATAAACCGGTTTTTTTAAGGTTACTAAGGCAAAAGCGGTACGATTGACACCATCTTCAGGTCTAGCATGCGGCATAGCCAGATTAGGCGCAATGATAATGTAAGGTCCCATGGATTTTACACAACGGATAATGGCATCGTGATAAGATGGTTCAATGGCTTTTGATGCTACTAACATATCGGTTCCAAGCTTGACCGCATCTTCCCAATTTGCCGCTTCTGCGCTGAGTAATATTGAGTTATTTTCAATTAAAGATTCTTTGAAAGCCATATTGCGCTCCTTTTTCATATTCTATCTATTTATTCGTATTAATTTGGTTAATTAGTTCGATAAGCTCATCGCCAAACGTATGTGGATTAAGCATATTTTGTACACCGAGTGCATGTTGACCTTCATTCACTTCAATTTCATGTATCAGATGCTTCGATGCTACGATGATATCAACATTCGGTAATCGGGATTTGTAGTCGGTAACAGCACAAGAATCCATAATGTTAGGGATCCCTTTCTTATCCAGAAAATTCGCAATTTTCATTTTCATCATCATTGATGACCCTTGACCACTACCGCATACCGCCAGAATACGAATTGGTTGGCCTTCACTTATTGCAACTTCATCCATTTTTTCAACTACTGCTTCATTTACATCCTGATGTATATCATTTTCGATAGGTTGATTTTTTTGTTGTGCTTCTTCAGCGCGTAGTGTTTTAGCGGCAAAGAACATATACACCAATGCTAACGCAATGATTAAATAGATAAACAAATGAGAAAATGATAACCCTTGTAAGATTGGTGGGAATAGAATTGACCAATCCGCCATCCCCATCCATGAGTCAATAGGCGTGCCGTTTTGCGCAAAAATATTGATCACCCAAGCAGAGCCCAGAACTTCAATTATTCCCATTGCAAAACAGATTTTCATAACTGCTTTCCAACCACCAAAATGGTTGGCAAATACGCCAATTGTCGCATTTGAGAAAAACATTGGAATAAATCCCGGAATAATCATTATTGGGGATTTAAAGATAAGCAATAATGCGATCGCTAAGAATTGCCCTAATGCGCCCCAAATAAAACCAAAAACCATGGCATTAGGCGAAAATGCATAAATGGCTGCACAATCAATAGCAAGCACAGCATTGGGAATTAATTTTTCAGAAATACCTTTAAATGCTTCGGATAATTCAGCAACAAACATTCGTACACCGCCCACAATAACTTGTATTGCAACGGCAAATTTAAGCCCTGTTTCGAAAATATAGATTGTCCAATGGGTTGAACCAGCCATTGTTTGAAGATTATCTAAACCAAATGAAAGAAGAATGATGCCAAAGAAGAATGTCATGACAATGGTTGTGGCAGCGATACTATCATGGAAAATATGTAACCATTTAGGTAATTTAAGATTATCAACCGAATCATTTTTATCACCCAGTTTTGGCGCTAATTTTACCGCTATCCATGAACCGAGTTGCTGTTGATGACCAATGGAAAAACCAGCCCCACCTGTTACCGCTTGGGTTGGTTTAAACATCATATTTGAGAATATCCCCCAATAGAGTGCAGTAATAATGGCGGAATAGATAATGGTTTCCCACATGCCATAACCAAATAAAAAGTAAAATAGTGCAATAAGACCGACTTGCTGAAACATAATATGACCTGTCAGCATGATCGTTCTGATACCGGTTAAACGGCGAAACAGTACAAGTGCAATGTTGATAGCAAGTGCCAATAATACTGCATAGCCAACCCAAGAATATTGATCGCCCATACCCTTTTCGACGGCCACCATCGAGGCATACGTATCAATAATCGATCCTTTAATACCATGATATTCTGATAGTTTTGCAATGACGGGTTTAAAAGTTGAAACTAACACTCCTGAACCGACTTGTAATAACATAAAACCAACAATGGTTTTAATGGTGCCTTTTAAAACGGTTGTTATGTCTTTACGTAAAAGGCAATAACCTAACATTGTCACTAAGCCAAGCAACAAAGGCGCTTTTGTCATAACTTGGCTATAAAAAATATAAAATATGTTGTAGATTACTTCCATATGTTCCTCTCATTGGTTTATCGACATCTTTAAATATCTAACGCTTTACTGTGGAGAACTAACTTCGTTTTTAAATTTTTCTATAATATTTATTGTTATATGAATAGATAAAATTTCTGATTACACTTCGTTATTCATAATTAAATAACACTTGTTATATTCTACAATCACAATTAACCATTCAATGATTATTTATGATTATTTTGATAAAGATCACTTTTCTAAATCTATCACACCCACATCTGTGATTATCATCACATTTTTAGGAAAAAACAGCGGTAAAAATTAGAAATATAATTATTATTATCAACATATTGAATCAACAATGAGTTAAATATTGGTTATAAATATTTGACAATATTATGAATGAAAATTATTATCATTTTTGATCAAAATTAATCACTTTAATTCAACAAAGAGGTAATAATGAACGAAATATCACGACATAATGAAATAGTGGCAATGGTTAACGACAAAGGGATGTTAAGAGTGACTGAGTTAGTTTCATATTTTTTTATCTCACCGGCTACAGCTCGTCGTGATATCACTAAGCTCGATCAGGAAGGAAGAGTAAAAAAAGTACGTAACGGTATTATGCGCATCGAAGAGAAAAAGCCAATATGGGCACCAATCGGCAATAATAATACCGATCATTATCATGAAAAGGCTCGCATCGCTATTCGTGCAGCTAAGTTATGTGGTGCTGATGAAAATATTGTCATTAACTGCGGTTCAACGGCGTTTTTATTGGGTCGAGAACTCTGTGGTAAAAATGTTTCAATCATTACTAACTATTTTCCGTTAGCGTGTTACTTGATTGAACATGATCATGAAAATGTCATCATTATGGGAGGATTATATAACAAAACACAAAATATTATTCTTAACCCCATTGCGAACATTACTGATTCTTATGCTGGCAAATGGATGTTTACCAGTGGCAAGACGTTAACACCCAATGGACTTTATAAGAATGAAATATTAGGTGCAGTGGCTGAACAACAGATACTTGAAAAAATTGAAAAATTAGTTGTTGTTGTGGATAGTTCAAAAATTGAAACCAAAGCCAATTCTGGCATGCTTTTTTGTCCTGTGAATAAAATCGATATTTTAATTACCGGTAAACAAGCAAACAAGGAAGTCATTGAAAGCATTAAGGAGCAAGGTGTAGATGTTATTTTAGTTTAATTATTAAAATGTAAAAGGAACAAAGTATGAGTAAAGTGAACGAAATTACCCGAGAATCGTGGATATTAAATACCTTTCCTGAATGGGGTACTTGGCTAAATGAAGAGATTGAAGCAACAGAGGTTAAACCCAATACGTTTACCATGTGGTGGCTTGCTTGTACTGGCATTTGGTTAAAATCTGCCGGTAATACCAATATCTCCGTCGATTTTTGGTGTGGGACCGGTAAAAAAACACACGCTAATCCCTTGATGAACAAACAACATCAAATGATGCGTATGGGGGGAGTACGCGAATTACAACCTAATTTAAGAACCAGTCCATTTGTATTAGATCCTTTTGCTATTAAAGAGATTGATGCGGTAATGGCAACCCACGATCATGCCGATCATATTGATGTCAATGTGGCTGCTGCGGTCATTCAAAACTGTTCACCAAAAGTGAAATTTATTGGCCCTAAAGCTTGTGTCGAATTATGGAAAAGTTGGGGTGTACCTGAAGATCGTTGCATTGTTGCCAAAGTAGGCGAAACCATTAAAGTGGGCGATATTACCATTCGGGTGCTAGATTCTTTTGACAGAACTTCGTTAGTGACACTACCTAAAGGGGTTTCCTCAACTGATAAAGCGATTTTAGATGGCATGGATGACAGAGCCGTTAACTATCTGTTTGAAACTTCGGGCGGTTCACTATATCACTCGGGAGATTCTCATTACTCTAACTATTATGCCAAACATGGTAATGACTATAAAATCGATGTTGCGTTACTTTCTTATGGTGAAAATCCGCGTGGGGTCACCGATAAAATGACCTCTTCAGATATTTTGCGTGCTGCGGAATCACTGAAAACCCAAGTTGTGATTCCTTTTCATCATGATATTTGGGCAAATTTCCAAAGTGATCCTCGTGAAATTGAAGTGCTTTGGCAAATGAAGAAAGATCGTTTGGAATATCAATTTACGCCTTTCTTCTGGCAAGTTGGCGGTAAATATACTTATCCAACAGATAAAAACAAAATGCACTATCAGCATTATCGTGGATTTAGAGACATCTTTACCGATGAGCCTGAATTACCTTATCGATCTTTCTTGTAATTTGTTTCGAAATTAAGATCAATAATTTTTGTGGACAGTGATTAAGATTCAATGTCCACTTTTTATATTCTCTGCCATGAATAAATGTGGAATCAATTCACTTAAATTATCTATCTGTTTTTATGAATAAACTAATAAGAAAATGAAAATACTAGGCATTAATATATTTTTGTCTATCCGGAAGCCAACAGTCAATCAGCTCTTTCACACTTTCGGGGTGTTGTTGTTGTAAAAAATAAGAGGCTTTTTGAACTTGACTTATCAAATGTTGATCACGGATTAAATCCACAACTTTGAAGTTAGCTATCCCCATTTGACGCGTGCCCAAAATCTCCCCACTACCACGTATTTCTAAATCTTTTTGCGCAATCACGAAACCATCATTACTGTCACGCATGACTTTCATTCTTGCTTGTGCAACTTTGCTTAATGGGGCTTGATACATTAATACACAATAAGATACCGCCGTTCCTCGACCTACACGACCACGTAATTGATGCAATTGCGCCAGACCTAATCTTTCCGCATTTTCAATAATCATCAAGCTTGCATTTGGCACATCGACACCCACTTCAATAACCGTTGTGGCGACGAGCAATTGGATGACACCTTGTTTAAAATTCTGCATTACCGATTGTTTTTCGTCCGACTTCATTTTGCCATGAACCAGCCCAATCGTTAAATGTGGCATTTTTTCTTTGAGCTCTTCAACCAGTATTTCAGCGGCTTGGGCATCTAATGTTTCCGACTCTTCGACTAATGTACAAACCCAATAGACTTGACGATTTTCCAGGCAAGCTTGATTAACGCGTTCAATAATTTCATCACGCCGAGAATTTGGAATCACAACAGTTGTGACAGGTGTGCGCCCCGGGGGTAACTCATCAATGATAGAGACATCTAAGTCAGCATATACCGTCATGGCTAATGTTCTGGGAATCGGAGTAGCTGTCATAATTAGCTGATGAGGATAGTCATTATCTTTGATTCCCTTTTCCCACAAACTCAGTCTTTGATTCACACCAAAACGATGCTGTTCATCGATAATCACCAGACCTAACGAAGCAAATTCAACTTTATCAACAAATACGGCATGTGTGCCAATTAACAATCTAATATTTCCACTTTTTACTTGTTCGTAACGCAATCTTTTATTTTTAGCAGTCAAACGCCCTGATAACCAATCAACGGTAATACCCAAAGGATCAAACCATTGTTTAAAGTTATTATAATGTTGCTCAGCTAATATCTCGGTCGGTGCCATTAAGACAACCTGCGCACCATTTTCAATCGCATTTAATGCCGCTAAAGCCGCGACTAATGTTTTGCCAGATCCCACATCCCCTTGAATTAATCGCATCATTGGGACAGGTTTTGCCATATCGTGATAGATATCGTGTACAACACGTTGTTGTGCGTTAGTGGGTTTAAAGGGTAACGAGGCTAAAAAAGGCTCAATAAATTGTTGCGTTGGGCGATAAATACGGGCTTGCTGTTTTTGGTTATCGACTTTTAGCATTAACATACTCAGATGATAAGCAAGTAACTCTTCAAAAATAAAACGTTTGATAGCAGGATGTTCCCCTGCAGATAATTGAGTGATATTGGTACCAATTGGAGGATTGTGAATGATATTTAACGATTCCAATACCGGTAAAAAATGAGTTGCTAATGACTCAGGCAGAATTTCTTTGGGTGGATTACGTTTTAACAGTAATAACGCAGAAGCAATTAATTTACGAATGACATTTTGAGTTAATCCATAGGTGGTTGGATAGACTGGGGTATATTTTTCTTGATCATCTAATAATTTTTTAGATTTGTCTGCTGGATTAGCAATAATTTTATATTGTGGATGAATAATTTCAGCGCCTAATTTTCCTTTTTTTATCTCACCATAAGCACTAACCCAATTGCCAAGTGCTAAACTTGCTTTTATGCCTGCATTGAAATGCATGAATCTTAATATTGCTATGCTCGAATCATCTTGAATATGACAAATTAACATTTGTCGACGTCTAAGCACCACTTCACACTTGATGATTCGACCTTCTATGGTAGTGTGCTCACCAATAGCAACCTCACTTATAGGACAAGATGAGGTGCGATCTTCGTAACGTAACGGAAAGTGTAATAAAAGATCTTGAACAGTATAGATACCTAATGCATTGAATTTTTTTTCAAGGTTAGAGCCAATTCCGCTCAATTTTATTATCGGAACCTGACTTAAAAATCGATTTGCCATCATCGCTTATTAATATTACGTGAGACACTTACAACATCTTGCTGCAATGAAATTTTCCGCATTAACTCATTGAGCTGCTGACGATTTTTAACTTCAACTTGCAAAATGACTGTATAAATTTGTCGATCTTTCTGTTCGGTATTAAGCCATTGCAAATGCGCTTTTTCATCATTAATAATTGAAAGAATATGCCCAAGTGCTCCTTGGTTGTTGGAAATGTCTACCCATATTTCAGCAACAAATTGTTGAGTGATATCAGTCGCCCATTTTAAAGAGATGTATTTTTCAGGATTGTTTTGGTATCCCGTGACATTTCGACATGATTCATGATGAACAATTAATCCTTTTTCAGGACTCACTTGACCGACAATCGGATCATCGGGAATTGGGTGACAACATTTCGAAAATGTGACTAAAACCCCTTCACTACCAGTAATAACTAAGGTTTTATTTGTATCGTTGTTATTTTGAAACAATTCTTTGTGTTCTAACCCTTTGACAATAAAATGGCTCATTATATTACCAAGACCAATCTCGGCTAAGACATCATCAAAAGATTGTAACTGCGTTATCTCAACAATTTTCGCAATTTGTTTAGCTTTAAGTGAATTGATGCCACCTGTTTTTAATAAGGACAGATTCAATAATCTTCTACCTAATTCAATTGCATCATCACGTTTTAACATTTTTAACGCTTGTCTGATACGTGATCTGGCTTTAGCACTCACAACAAAATTAAGCCAGTTTGCATTCGGACGACCTTCAGGCGAAGTGATAATTTCAACGGTTTGACCATTACTTAATGGCTGTGAAAGTGGATAAGGTTTTCGGTCAACAATTGCGCCGATACATTGATAGCCAATATCAGAATGGACAGCGTAAGCAAGATCTACGGCGGTTGAACCTTCCGGTAACTGTACTATTCTTCCTTTAGGGGTAAAAACATAAATTTCTTTCGGAAACAGGTCAGATTTCACATTTTCAATAAATTCAAAAGAGTTACCCACACTTTGTTGCAACTCTAATAGACTTTGCATCCAACGCTGTGCTTTGATTTGCGCCGTTGTATTATTCAGCTCATCATTGGCATTATAAACCCAATGTGCGGCAACACCCATTTCAGCCATTTGATCCATATCTTCAGTACGTATTTGCACTTCAACTGGCGTACCATGTGGTCCAATTAATGAAGAATGCAATGACTGATAACCGTTAGCTTTAGGAATTGCAATATAGTCTTTGAAGCGATTAAGGCGAGGTTTATACAGATTGTGAACAAGACCAAGTGCACGATAACAGGCATCAACATCTTTCACAACGATCCGAAAAATATAAATATCCATGATAGAATGAAAATGCTGTTCACGCATTTGCATTTTTTGATAAATCACGTAGATATTTTTTTCTAATCCTTCAACTTCCGCCTCGATATTTGCTTCAGCTAAACGACCACGTATTTCCGATAAAATCTGTTGAATTAATTCTTTACGTGTACCTCGAGCTGCTTTTATCACATTTTCAATTACTTTGGCTCGATTAGGATGCATCGCCGTGAATCCTAAAATTTCGAGTTCAGTTTTAATATGGTGAATACCTAAACGGTGAGCTAATGGAGCATAAATTTCAAGCGTTTCTTTTGCAATACGACGGCGTTTGTCTGGTCTTAATGCCGCAAGTGTTCGCATATTATGCGTACGATCAGCCAGTTTAATTAAAATCACTCGCACATCTTCGGTCATGGCGAGCACCATTTTCCGAAAATTTTCAGCTTGAGCCTCTTGTCGATTACGAAATTTTAATTTATCAAGTTTGGATACACCTTCAACTAACACTGCAACATGTTTACCAAAATGATTTGTGATATCTTGGAAAGTAACTGGTGTATCTTCAATCGTATCATGTAATAGTGCAGCAATGATGGTTTCATAATCAAGCCGCATATCGGCTAAAATTGATGCCACAGCAACAGGATGCGTGACATAAGGTTCACCACTAGATCGAAATTGCCCTTCATGTGCTTTCTGAGCAAAAAGATAAGCATCTTTAATAAGTTCAACTTGTTTGGGTGGAAGATAAGATGCTACAACCTCTTTTAAGCTATCAAAATATTGCATAGGCAATTCCTATAGCGCTTATTCGTATGATGGCGTATTTTCGAGAAGGATCGATTCATGCAGTGTAGAACGCACTTCTGCTTCTTCTTCCTGACGAGCTTGAAAATCAGCTGTATCAAGAATTTGTTTATTAACAAGACCATCTTCAATTTCACGTAAAGCAACAACGGTTTCTTTATCGTTTTCTTCTGGAATTAATGGTGATTTGTTTTCAACTTGCAATTGACGTGCGCGTCTTGCTGCAACTAAAACTAGATCAAAGCGATTACCAATTTTTTCTACAGCATCTTGAACAGTTACTCGAGCCATTTTTACCTCTAATGTATTTACTAGTTTATGTAATTTGGAAGATCCGTTATTTTACTTAATTTTGTGGGGAATTGTCTATATTAATATCATACTATTGTTAAGATAGTTAAAATTAACCATTCCCAGTCTAAAAAACATCACATTATCGTTTAACTTAATCCAAAATATCGAGCCAAGCATTAGAAGCAATTATTGGTTTATTTAACAAATAACGACGTAAAGCATCTAACGCTATTGCTGAAAAAGTTTGTAACTCTTCATGCCGTGAAAGTTTTCGACCAATATATTTTAAATTAACTTGGATAGTTTGCTTTGCTGTGGTAATGATTAACGTAAATTGACTGTTCTTTTCTTTGAAATTAACCATACCTAATACAATATCAGCTCTATATTGGGTCATAATATGCCAAAGATAATCTTTGGGATCTTCAAATAATAATGGAATCACTTCTGATTTTGCGATGGGTGCATCGGTTTCAAATAATTGATAACTAATTATCCCTGCTGATTGTTGTTCGACCACTGCGATAGTTAAATCTTTTTCATGTAACAGCCCTGAAACAACTTTGGCTAAACCGAGTTCACTGTCTTTGCTAATCATGCCTTCGTAAAGCAAATTGTCATCAACAATAGATTTAGTTTTTCGCCATAAACTATCCAACGTGTCTTTTTTGTGTTGAGGACCACTCAATTTTAATTCAATAATAGGCATCGCAGCACGATAACCAATCACGATATCTTTTGGAATATCTAATTTAGATGTTAGCTCGGTGGCTAAATCACTTTCAGTGCGCCCGATAATAGTTAATCGATAGCAGAGCGTTTTTTCTAATTTTGGAAAGGATAATTTAATTTCTGGTAATACAAGAGTTTTGATCATCTCTTTAAATTCAGCAGGCACACCAGGCGTAAAAAACACAATACAACCGTTGATGTGCATTTTAAATCCGCAGGCTGTTCCTATTGGATTATCAATTAATACAGCACTTTGCGGCAATAAAGCTTGTTTAAGGTTGCTTGACGGCATCACGTTACCGCAACTGGCAAAATAACGTTCAATTTGTGTTAACCACTGCTGATTGAGTACCAGTGCTTCATGATTGGCTAAAGCTGCCGCTTGTGTTGTTAAATCGTCACTGGTTGGCCCAAGCCCCCCATTAACAATAATGATATCATTGATCAGACTACGTTCTTGTAATGTTTGGGTAAGCTGGTTAAGATTATCACCAACTGTGTGGCGAGTCGTGATTAAAATACCTTCTTGAAAAAATAGTTCAGAAAGCCAAGCTGCATTCGTATCGGTTATTTGACCATATAAAATTTCATCGCCGGTACTTATCATTTCGATCTTAACGTGATTATTGTTCCTACTCATCATGGTTCTGCACCTTTTGACATCATTAATTGAACAAAAAAGGGGGCGTTAATTAATCCGTATCCTCGTCTTCATTTTTATTGTCCATATGTTCCCTACTTTGAACTAACTTAACAGCAAAATAGAGATCGTAAGTAAATTCAATGTAATCATGATCAGGGGTAATATTCATTTGTTTAAACCAATTTTTAAGGGTTTTGCGTCTACCTGATAAGATTAAAACCACATTACGTACTTTTAATGCATTAACTAATTCGTTAATACCCGATAATACACTGACATCTTTATAAGTAAAGCAAGGAATCGCATCGACGATAACATAATTAACAGGTTGCTCTGATTCGTCAATATAACTAATGATTCTTCGTTTAAAATAAGCAATATTAAAATACGTTAAAGGTGAATTGAATCGATAAATTATCGTATTACTAACAGGTTTAACATCTTTGCCTAATGAATGAATTCGTCCGTCATCATCAACCCCTAATAACTGATCTTTAGGTCGAAAAACGCGACGTAGAAACAAAAAGATGCCTAATAATACCGCTAAAGCCATACCCGGTATAATACCGATAAGTAATACCGCAATAAATGTTGCTAAGCTTAAATAAAATGCATCACGGTCATATTTAAAAAAACGCAAAATTGTTTGTACATTAATTAGCGAGATCGAGGAATATATCAAAATCACGCCAAGGACACTTGTTGGAATATATTGTAACGGTGACAACAAAAAGAGTACCACAAATCCTATTAATGCCGCAGCGATTATCGATACAAGCTGAGTTTTTCCACCATTCGCATCGTTCACTGCCGTTCGTGACGAAGTCCCACTTACAACAAATCCTTGTGATAGGCCTGCTGCAATATTTGCCATGCCTAATGCCTTAAATTCAACATCGGCATTCGTTTCATAATTATTTTTTGTCGCAAAACTTCGTACGGTAATCATCATACTCACAAAACAGATAACAGCAATGTTCAATGAGGGAACAACTAAATCACGCATTAATCCTTTGTCAAAATCAATCCAAGCTTCCAATGGTATAAAATCACCAGTTACATTACCAATAATGTGGATATCAAAATGTTCAAAATTAAACAGCCATGAAAATAAAGTCATTATCACAACGGCAAAAAGTGGTGCTGGATAACGTGGTTTATATTTCTTAAAAGCAATGAGAATCAATAATGTTATGAAAGATATGAATGTCGTACCTAAATGTGATTGATAAAGCTTAACCGGTAGATAAACCACACGTTCAATAAGGTAAGAATAGTCATAATGAAAACCAAATGTTTTCGCTAATTGATCGACAATGATTGTAATAGAAATACCATTTAACAAACCAATCAAAATAGGTTGACTGAGTAAATCTGCTAAGGCGCCAAGATGAAATTTGCCGGCAATGATACACCAAATACCAATCATAATTGTCAGCAGCACCACCAGTTGCCAACGTAACATGGGATCATCTGCAGCTAAAGGAAAAACAACCGCAGCAACCACCGCACACGTTGCAGTATCGGGCCCTACAATCAACTGTTTAGACGATCCAAAAAGGGCATAGACAATAAGCGGTAAAATGGTTGAGTATAGCCCCGCAATGGCACCAACACCTGTTAGCTCAGCATAAGCAATCGATACCGGTAAGGATACCGCGGCTACGGATAATCCGGCTTTTATATCTGCGTTTAAATATTCACGTTTATAATGTAAGAAACTGATTAGTCCTGGCATCCATAATGTGATTTTTTGGAAAAACGTACTACTGACTAACTTTCCCATTTTTCATCCTATTTCCCTGCTATACTCATTTTATCTATTAATATTGAACCACATTGAATATTACTGCGTGTTTCAAGATCATTCCCTATTGCCACAATATTTTTATACATATCTTTTAGGTTATTAGCAACGGTTATTTCATTTATTGGATATTGAATTTCACCATTTTCAACCCAAAAACCTGTCGCACCACGTGAATAGTCGCCCGTTACATTATTCACACCTTGCCCCATAAGCGAAGTAATCACAACCCCTTTATCCAATTTTTTCAACATGGTTTTAAAATCAGCATCATGCTCACTTGGCGATACAAGCCAGTTATGAATTCCTCCCGCATGACCTGTTGATGTTAAACCAAGCTTTCTGGCTGAATAATGACTAAGCAAGTAGGTTTGCAATACACCGTTTTCAATGATATTTCGTTTAATTGTTTTGGTTCCTTCACTATCAAAAGGCGATGAACCAACACCTTTTAAAATATGTGGATCTTCAAAAATAGTTAGCCATGAAGGAAAAATCTGTTCACCCACGCTATCAAGTAAAAATGATGATTTGCGATAGATTGCACCGCCACTAATTGCACCCACTAAGTGCCTTATTAATCCAACTGCAACTTCTGCACTAAAAAGTACGGGTACTTGCATGGTAGAAATTTGTTTAGCTCCTAAATGCGCAATTGTTCTTTCTGCTGCTTGCTGCCCAACCCAACTAGGGGATTTGAGAGCCTTAATATCACGCGATGAAGTGTAAGCATAGTTTCGTTCCATTTTTCCCGCCTGTTCAGCAATCGCTGTACAAGACAACGAATGAGAACTTGCACTGTAGCCTTGTAACATACCAAGACTATTACCATATACATACACACCATATTTACTACTAAAATAACCGCCGTCACTACTCATAATGTCAGCATTGGCAAGGGCTGCTAGCTCAGCTTGTTTTGCCTGCTCAATAGCCTTATCCACGTCTAAATCACTGGGATAAAAAAGGTCTAAATCAGGAGGATTCAATGCCATCTGATCTAAGTTTCCTAAACCAGAACAAGGATCAGCAGAAGTATATTGCATAATATTAATTGCCATATCGATAGCTTGATTTATTGCATGTGGCGATAAATCATTAGTTGATGCATTTCCTTTGCGTTGTTCTTTATAAACGGTTATAGATAATGCACCATCACTATTAAATTCAACATTTTCACTTTCCCCTTGTCGAGTACTTACACCAATACCAGTTGCTTGGTTAATTGAAACTTCAACTGAATCAACACGAGGTTTAGCCAGTTCAATAGCTTGAGCAACAATATTTGATAACTTATCTTGTTGTCTTTGGGCATCTTTTTTAATCTGTTCAATACTCATTTTATTATTTTCTACAATTCTGCTAGTGATACGTTATAATAAGCCAGAATTCAATTTTAGTTAACTATTAACAAAAGAAATCCTATGAATAACCCTAAAGATTTAATCATTGACCAAGAATTTGATACTGATATGGATGAAGAAATTATTTATGTCAGTAAAAGTGAAATCAAACGAGATGCCGAAATTTTAAAAAAGATGGGCGTCGAATTGGTCAATTTAAGCAAAAATGAACTGACTAAAATCCCCCTTGATGAAGATTTACTTTATGCTATCGAACTTGCTCAAAAAATCAAAAAAGAGGGATATCGAAGACAAATACAATATATTGGCAAATTGCTTCGTAGCCGCAATATCGATCCTATCACGCAAGCTTTAGACAAGCTTAAAAACCGTCATAACCAACAAGTTGCCTTATTTCATAAACTAGAAAAGTTACGTGACGAATTGATTGAAACAGGTGATGCAGAAAACATTATCGAACTCTTTCCAATAGCAGACAGACAACAACTGCGTACGCTTGCCCGTCAGGCTAAAAAAGAACGAGAATCCAATAAACCACCAAAAACAGCCAAACAGATTTTTCAATACTTAAAAGAATTGAGCAACGCCGAATAATCTTTATAATGTTCGCTCATTTCATATCAGAAACAATATTGTAAATTATTAACCAAGATAGAGGATACAAAAATGGGACTTTTAAATGTACCAGCAGGTAAAGAATTACCGGATGATATTTATGTAGTAATTGAAATTCCAGCAAATTCGGATCCAATTAAATATGAAGTAGACAAAGATACAGGTGCAGTTTTTGTTGACCGTTTTATGGCAACAGCAATGTTTTATCCATGTAACTATGGTTATATTAATAACACATTATCGCTTGATGGCGATCCTGTTGACGTTTTAGTTCCAACACCGTATCCATTACAACCTGGTTCAGTGATTCGTTGCCGTCCTGTTGGTGTATTAAAAATGACTGATGAAGCCGGTCAAGATGCTAAATTGGTTGCCGTACCACATACTAAATTATCTAAAGAGTATGATCACATCAAAGATGTGGATGATTTACCTGAATTACTAAAATCTCAAATTAAACACTTTTTCGAACAATACAAAGCATTAGAAAAAGGAAAATGGGTAAAAGTTGACGGTTGGGAAAATGCCGATGCTGCTCGCAAAGAAATTATTGAATCTTTTGAGAGAGCTAAAAAATAATTAATATTTGCTATCAATTTTCATAATAATGGTTAATTAAAAGCTATAAGTCTTTACTTATAGCTTTTATTTTTAAATAAAGAATAGCAGAAAGTAATTAAATCAATAACAATGCCTTTTTAACAGATGAGATGAAAAATAAGTGAATATCCAATTTAGTGCTATTTAGCTTAGATAATTTGCGCTGGCAATCTTATCTCATAAGGCAAGTTGCAAGCCTTATATGACATAAATGACATAATTAATCACATTGTGATTCACATCTTTAACAGTAAGTTGTAAACCTATAGTTAAAACGTATGTAAACGTTTGATATAAAGAAACGATAAAACAATGTATTCAAAAGAAACCTAAAAGTAATCGTTAATACTAATTTTTAAATTTACATCTTACATGCCTTAATCTGCTTAAATAATCTTTACTTTCGAAATAAATTTAAATCAAAAACCCTTCAATAATTTGCTATTTATCAAATTTAACCATTATATCTAAAAATTTTATAAAAAACTTCATCCTAAGATGAAAAAATTGTCATTAATATCTTGCTTTCGATTATAAATTATGCGGTAATAGTAACAGACTTATGAAGCAATATTTTTTTATGAAAACGTTTAACAATTAGGGGGTGTTTTTAACGCATCATCTAGTTTGTAAGTTGATTAATTTATATTGCATAAAAGTCTATACGTGCCTTAAAGGCAAAATATTAATTATTGTTAGGATATCTAGTAAATGAATAAGAAAACAGGCCAAGTAAAATGGTTTAACGAGAGTAAAGGTTTTGGATTTATCACACCAACCGATGGGAGCAAAGACGTATTTGTTCACTTTTCAGCAATCTCGGGGGAAGGTTTTAAAACTCTAGCTGAAGGTCAACAAGTCGAATTTGCTATTCAAGATAGCCCTCGCGGACCAGCGGCATCAGAAGTTGTCGTAATCTAATTAATATCGTAGTATATATATTAGTGAAAACGCTCATTTTTTAAAAATGAGCGTTTTTATTTTGTAAAGCTATAAGATTTTAGCGAAAAAAAAGTGACCATTTGGTCACTTTTTAGAAAACTAAAAATTAGTCATTATTTTTTAGATACAACCGCAATTAAATCTAAAACTTTATTTGAATAGCCAACTTCGTTATCGTACCAAGAAACTAATTTAACGAAAGTATCGCTGATTTGGATACCCGCTTTTGCATCAAATACAGAAGTACAAACTTCACCTAAGAAATCAGTTGAAACAACATCATCTTCAGTGTAACCAAGAACGCCTTTCATTGGGCCTTCTGAAGCCGCTTTGATCACTTTACAGATATCTTCATATTTAGCAGGTTTTGCTAAACGAGCAGTTAAGTCAACAACAGAAACATCCGGAGTTGGAACACGGAAAGCCATACCAGTTAATTTACCGTTTAATTCAGGAATAACTTTACCTACTGCTTTAGCTGCACCAGTTGATGAAGGGATGATGTTTTGTGCTGCACCACGACCACCACGCCAATCTTTGTGAGATGGACCATCTACGGTTTTTTGAGTAGCTGTAGTTGCATGAACAGTTGTCATTAAGCCTTCAACGATACCAAAGTTATCATTGATTACTTTAGCTAAAGGCGCTAAACAGTTAGTGGTACATGACGCATTAGATACGATATCTTGACCAGCATAATCTTTATCATTAACACCCATAACAAACATAGGCGTGCTATCTTTAGAAGGACCAGTTAAAACAACTTTTTTAGCACCCGCTTGGATGTGTTTACGAGCAGTTGCATCATCTAAGAATAAACCGGTTGCTTCAGCAACAACATCAACACCCACTTCGTTCCATTTTAAGTTTGCAGGATCTCTTTCAGCTGTAACGCGGATTGTTTTACCGTTAACGATTAATTTGCCATCTTTAACTTCAACAGTACCATCAAAACGACCGTGAGTTGAATCATATTTAAGCATGTACGCCATATACTCAACGTCTAATAAATCATTGATAGCAACGATTTCAATATCAGAGCGTTTTTGTGCAGCACGGAAAACAATACGACCAATACGGCCAAATCCATTAATACCTACTTTGATTGTCATAAAAATTACCTTCTTTATTTGTGTTAAATGATAAAATAACTAACAGTAAACTACCAAATTTTTAAGGTTTATTCAAGCTGATTCAGAATAATTGGCAAGAATAAATTAAAATGAAAATTATCTTAATAATCATAGGATATAGGTTAGTTATATTTTATATAAGACTGTGATTGGATTGAACAATGACAATGATAATTTTTAACTAAATTGTCAGAGTTAAATTGATCATAATTAAGGTGCTAAATTTTAGATAATCGCACGATTACATTTAATAGATTAAAAGGTATCAATTAATCCATAGCAGACGTTAAGTTACACTAAAAGACGATTAAAATAAAAAATCCCACATTATCAATTTTGTGGGATTATATTTTGGCGTGATAATTAACAATTATTATAAAGAACTCATCTTATCAATAAATTGTTTTAAATGGTTTCTGATATCCTCACCTTGCGTATAATGTGCTTCAGATTTTAACGTTGATTTGGACTTCCACTCGCCTGCTTGTGAGTTATGAAATTTACTTGGAACATCGCCCGAATAGATATAATCCGTTTTAGAAGAGATGGCTTCGCTTATCAAACGTTTAGAATTACTGATTTCTCCGGTTATTTCGATATCAGTAGTAAAAATGTATTTTTTTGAATTAGTGATAGTCTTTAAGTTGAATTTTTGCTCTTTATAAATTGGAACTTTAATTTTATTACCCTTATCATCGGTTTTTTCGCTCATTCTTTCTACATATTTTTCTGTTTTTACTTCATTTTTTTCATACGGTTTCATATGAATATAGTCAGATTTGGCACTAATATCTATAATGATATTAGCTTGTGAACTATGATCAACAAAGTATATATAATCAGCGTTAAAAACTTGTTTTACCCAGCTAAGATAGTCGGAATCTTTAACATACACATTAACGCGTCCCTTTAATTTACAACGACTCGCTCTAGCGCTGGCATCACGGTATGAACCGAACTGTTCATAGGCTGAATTGGCTGCCTCATAAAATTTAGCCGCTTCACGATAAATTTCGCGTTTATAAGCTATTTTTTCAAGTGACGAGGCTTTTTCATAATACTCTTTTGCTAGCGCAGTAACATGTTTTCTTTTATTATCCTCATAGAGTTTAAAACTATCTTTATATTCGCCTATTGGCTTATAAACTTCCCAAGCTTTAAGATATTCTAGGGATGCTTCATGATAACTACCCTGTTGCGAAAACGTTTTACCTAAATCATAGTGTTGTTTTGCTTCAATATCCAGATGTTGCTTTTTAGCATTTTTATATAACGTAAAAATATCTTTATATTTATACCGTTCTGAACCTTTTAAATATAAGTCAGCTTTTATTTTGTAACTTTCACTATCCGTACCTTTTATCGAATTACCATAATCGTAATACTCTTTTGCAATAAGTTGATCTAATTTACTCACTGGATATTTATTGTTAAAAAATGCGACAGTTTGACTATAAAAACGATTAACTAACACCAAATTGATTTTTCGAAGCGATTCATAACTATCAATACGTGCTTGATAATCTGTACTAGCACTACTATTAATGATTGTCTCGTAATGTTTCATCACATTACTAACCAATCCCCGTAATTTTTCGGCACTTTCTTCATTAAATTTTGCTTCGCCTTTTTCACCAATAGTAGCCGTTAATAAACTAATACTTTCTACATATTTCCCTTCGTTATAAGCTTGATCAGCCGTACGAACATGGCAAGCCGTTAAACAAAACACCAACAAAATCGCTAAAACTATCCGCATATTATTTCCTTTCTCTATTTATTAATTAATTATCAGACAGTTAGAATAAAAACAGTTTGATTTAGTGATCTTATGAAAAAAATTAATCTTATTTTTTTCATTTAATGCTAAATTTTTAAACAATAAAGATGATTAATTTAAGAAATAATAAGACTTTTAAAGCAAATTCTTTATCATTATTAATATTTTTGAAAAGTCATATTATAAATTGAAGAAGTCAATTTTATTGTCAATATTTGCTTCTTTTGCAATCGTTAACTAACGTGATTGAGACAAATTATCCAATTTTTTTGGTTCATGTGTTACCCTTTTAATGACAATGACTAAATATTGCCGTGAGATATAAAACCATCATTTAATCAGTTAATTAAATAAAGAATTCGCTATTTTAGAATATAATTAAACTAGTCTTTTTAAACCTAATTTATAAATAATCTAATATTACTCACATCAAATCCCCTCATTTTCAATACAGCCTATAAAGTGATACAATCATTTAATATTAAACAATGCCTAATACAATAATAAGTTTCACCGATTTATAAGGTTTTAAGACAGTTACCTTGTTACTTAAAAGCAAAATCAAAGATTTTGCGATAAGTGAGTAAGAGTAGATATATAGTAATCGCCTGAGTTTTAGATAAAAAAGAATTGATAATATGACCGAATACGACAACTTCACCGACCACACACCAATGATGCGACAATACCTGAAATTGAAAGCAGAAAATCCGGATATTTTACTGTTTTATCGTATGGGTGATTTTTATGAGATGTTTTATGATGATGCCAAACGGGCTTCGCAACTTCTTGATATCTCGTTAACAAAAAGAGGCTCTTCAAATGGTGAACCTATTCCAATGGCAGGCGTGCCTTATCATGCGGTTGAAAGTTATTTAGCAAAACTCATTGCGTTGGGTGAGTCGGTCGCAATTTGTGAGCAGATTGGCGATCCTGCTACCAGTAAAGGGCCTGTTGAGCGTAAGGTTGTTCGTATAGTCACCCCTGGCACAGTAAGTGATGAATTACTTTTAGAAGATCGAAAAGATAATTTGCTGGCTTCCATTTGGCAGCACAAAAATCATTTTGGTTATGCAACCCTTGATATCAGTTCTGGTCGTTTTTTTGTATTCGAATGTGATAACGTTGAAGCAATGCAAGCTGAACTACAGCGGACAAATCCGGTTGAACTTCTTTATCCTGAAGATTTCGAATCCATGTCATTAATTGACAATCGTAATGGCTTAAGACGGCGCCCATTGTGGGACTTCGATCTTGAAACAGCGAAACAACAGCTTAAGTTACAATTTGGAACGAATGATTTAGTCGGATTTGGGGTTGAGGATTGTTGTTATGCATTATCTGCCGCAGGTTGTTTATTACAATATGTTAAAGATACTCAGCGCACAGCCCTGCCCCATATTCGCTCTATCATTAAAGAGTCAGCCTATGATTTTGTTGTTTTAGATGCAGCTACTCGCCGAAACTTAGAAATCACCGAAAATTTATGTGGTGGCACTGAAAATACGGTTGCCGATATATTAGACAAAACGCAAACCGCTATGGGAAGCCGAATGTTAAAACGTTGGTTGCATTCGCCTATCCGTAATGTGGTTATTTTGCAAAATAGACAAGAAGCCATAAGCGAATTACAACAAGATCTTGGTGATATTCAACCGATCTTAAAGCAAATTGGTGATCTGGAACGAATTTTAGCCAGATTAGCGTTAAGAACAGCACGCCCACGTGATTTTGCTCGTTTACGTGATGCTTATAATATATTGCCAGAATTACAACAATTGTTAAATCATCACTCATCACCTTATTTAATTGCTTTACGAGCTAAAATCAATCAATTTGATCAGATAGCCGATCTTTTAAATCAAGCGATTGTTGAAGCCCCACCCGTTATTATTCGTGATGGAGGGGTGATTGCAACTGGCTATAATGCCGAATTAGATGAACTTCGTAATCTTGCTGACGGTGCAACGAATTATCTGGAACAACTCGAGATTCGCGAGCGTGAAACGCTAGGTATCGATACCTTAAAAGTCGGATTTAATGCGGTACATGGTTACTATATTCAAATCAGTCGAGGGCAAAGCCATTTAGCGCCGATTCACTATACCAGACGGCAAACGTTGAAAAATGTTGAACGTTATATTATTCCAGAATTAAAAGAATATGAAGATAAAGTGTTAACCTCTAAAGGTCGTGCATTAGCTTTAGAAAAACAACTTTACGATCAACTTTTTGAGTTACTATTGCCTGATTTAGCGAATATGCAAATGAGTGCTGATGCAATAGCTGAACTTGATGTACTAACTAACCTTGCTGAACGTGCTTTAACACTTAATTATCAGTGCCCGACATTATCTAATAGTGCAGGAATTGAAATTAAAGATGGTCGACATGTGGTTATAGAACAAGTATTAAAAACACCATTTATTGCGAACTCGCTTTTGCTATCACCAAACCGAAGAATGCTTATTATTACGGGCCCAAATATGGGCGGGAAAAGCACCTATATGCGTCAAGCTGCATTGATTATTTTACTGACTTATATTGGTAGCTTTGTTCCTGCATCTAAAGCCGTGATTGGGCCTGTTGATCGCATCTTTACGCGGATAGGTGCATCAGATGATTTAGCATCCGGGCGTTCTACTTTTATGGTTGAAATGACCGAAACAGCCAATATTATGCATAACGCAACTGAACAAAGTTTGGTACTTATGGATGAAATTGGTCGTGGCACCTCAACCTATGATGGGCTTTCATTGGCTTGGGCATGTGCAGAAAATTTAGCTAATCACATTAAGGCAATGACCCTATTTGCTACTCATTACTTTGAATTAACTCAACTACCTGAACATATGCAAGGTGTCTATAACATCCATTTTGATGCTATTGAACATGATAATACCGTTGCATTTATTCATGAAGTTTCTGAAGGTGCAGCAAGCAAAAGTTTCGGTATCGCCGTTGCGGGTTTAGCGGGTGTGCCTAAAACGGTTTTAAAAAGGGCCAAACAGAAATTAAAAGAGCTTGAAATGATTTCAAAACAGACAGCGAACAGCCATGTTGATAGCTCGCAACTTTCGTTTGAAACTGAATCAGAACCGTCTGAAGTTGAAGAGGCTTTAAAACGTATAGATCCTGATGCATTAACACCGAAACAGGCATTAGAAATGTTATATCAATTAAAAAAATTACTTTGATATACAAATGATTTTCAAGACAATATATTAATCAATTTATTGAACAATATGATTATTTAGTCATATCAACATAACACCGCCAGTTTATCAATACTGGCGGTTTTCGTTTAAGGTCAAATTACTGCCAATATTTCTTTTTCGATGTCTTACCAATACCCGGATTGAGACTGTTAGTCGGATCTAATTGTTGATAGAATTTTTTCAAATCAGCGTTAGCTTGATATAAATGACCAACATTATGTTCAGCAGGATATTGTGCCCCACGCTGATCTAAAATGGCTAACATCGCTTCTTTCACTTTGTGGCAATCTGTTCCTTTTTTGGCAATATAATCTTGGTGAAAAACAGAACAAAAGAAATGCCCATAATATAATTTATGAATAAAATGCTGACTTATATTTTCCGGTAATGTTTCAAACCAATCTTTATCATTACGTCGTAAAGCAATATCCAGTGCAACCAAATCTTCAACTGTATCCGAATGGACACTACGATAAACAGTTGCAGCACCAGCTGTCGCAAAACGATGCAACATCGCCGCTTCTGCTTCTTTCTCATTACAATGAAAATAGTCGCTTTGTTTGTTTTGAAAAAATGTTTGCAAAAATGCCTGAGCTTCCGCTATACCATCATCGGCCATTTTTAAAATAAGATGATGTTCAAAACGATCACGATAATCACGAATAGATTTAGGTAAGTGGTTAGGAAGTAATTTACTCACAGACACCGCAAATCGATCTGAAAAATTATTGGGGAAGAATGGAATTTTTGTACTGACACGATCAACGAAATTTTTAAATGCATATAAGCGAGGAATCACATTTGTCCCTAATTTTTGTATGGCTAAATAGATATGTTTACCATATACAGCAGCGATATCAAATGCATCACGATGAATATATTCGCCCGATACCGGCAAATTTTTAAAGTGAGCTAAAATATGACGTCGGATTTCATCAAGATCATCAGTATTATTAGTACCGATATAAAATACTGCACTATTTTTTTCAAGTGGAAATGTATCTAATCGTACAGCAAATACCATTAACCGACCTGCACTACCCGAAGCTTCGTAATGTCTAGTTGGATCGGCATTAAAACGCGCTGGCGTATCGGCATCAATCTCACGAACATGATCGCAATAATGATGATCGTGTCCTAAACCTGCATCATGATTAATGTCTTTTTCAGTATAAGTATGATTTTGAAGATTTTGTAAGATCGTCTCTGGATCATCACCTAATTCAATCCCTAAATGGTTAACCAGATGCAATTGTCCTTGATCATCTAATTGAGCAAATACGGCCATTTGTGTATAGGCAGGCCCATGCTGGATTAAAGCACCACCAGAATTATTACACACCCCACCCATAACGGATGCGCCAATACAAGATGAACCTATTACCGAATGTGGCCCACGATTATATTTTTTTAACTCTTTTTCAAGTTTAAATAGCGTACTGCCTGGCAAACAAACCACTTGCTCACCATTTTCAATCACTTGAATACCTTCAAGTCGACGAGTACTGACAATTACCACAGGTCTATCATAATCATTACCGTCAGGTGTAGAACCACCGGTTAATCCTGTATTTGCCGATTGAGTAATCACAATGACATCGGCTTCAACACACGCTTTTAAAACTAGCCACTGTTCAACTAACGTACCGGGTAAAACTACTGCAATAGCATCACCTTCCCCAAAACGAATACCTTTACGATAAAGTAAAGTACGGGAAGGATCAGTTAATGTGTGCTTTTTGCCCACAATAGTTTCTAACTTTTCAATCAGTTCTGCCGTCGTATTCTTACTCATATTATCTTCCTTATACCTAAATGGATATCGCTTCAGTATTGATTATATTATAACCATTACTGTTTATTGCAAAGCATTTTAATTATCGTTAATTTTTTATAAGAAAAATAATAATTTTTAGTTATAACAAAGAATTATATAATTAATGAATACCCATTTTTAATATTAAACATTGATTACATATCATTTTTTATATATGTATAAAATAGCATGTTGATTAAACATCTGATTAGATAAAACAAGAAAAGGTCAATTAACAACACAAAAATTATTGAATACTATTTGCAGGACATCTTGGGTGATTAATCACTCGCCTTTGTAGTACTTAAATATCAGTCTGTTTGAGATATTTTACTAAACATTAATAATTTGCTAGAAGCTGTTGACGATCCGCTTTATTAAAGTAAGTCCATGCGACAAAACGGCTAATTTTTTGTCCTTGTGCCATAGGCACAATTTTTGTCTCAATAGCTTTAACGGCTTTTAAGTGTTTTCTAATTACCGGTAATGATTCTTTTTTTGAAACCAATGTCGTAAACCATAAACACTGAGTTTTATAATTGGCACTCTCTTTTATCATATTACTGATAAATGTACTTTCGCCACCTTGACACCATAACTCCATATGTTGCCCACCAAAATTCAGTACTGTTTTTTGTTTTGAATCACCCAATTTTCCTAGATTTTTAAGTTTCTTCTGGGTACTGGTCAAGGCAGCTTGCGCTGACGCATGAAAAGGAGGATTACAAAGGGTAAGCATATAAAACTCTTTAGGCTGAATAATCCCATCAAAAATCGCCAAACAATTTTTTTGCAATCGACATTGAACAGATCCCTTGAGTAACAAATTAGCCTTTGTGATTAATGATGTAACTTTGATGGCTGTTGGATTGATATCACTGCCCACAAATGACCAACCATACTCAGCTCGACCAATGATAGGATAGATCATATTGGCTCCCATACCGATATCCAACACCTGAACTTTTTTACCCGTAATCATGATATGTTGATTATCTTCTGCCAGTAAGTCAGCCAAATAATGCATATAATCGGCTCGTCCGGGTATTGGTGGACACAAATAATCGTTAGGAATATCCCAATAAGAAAGTTGGTAATAGGTCAATAGTAGTGCTTTATTTAACATTCTGACAGCGTTAGGATCAGCAAAATCAATCGATAAATTCCCGTATTGATTCCGTTTAACAAAAGCTGAAAATTCTGGCACAGCTTTAATTAATTGTGCAAAGTCATATCCATGGCGATGTTTATTGCGAATATGTAAAGGCGATGTGTTGATAGTTGGTGATCGGTTTGGCATGTTTATTCCAGAAATATGTACTATTATTTATTATAATGGCGTTTTGCATTGAGAAAAATACAAACATGATGAATTAGGCATCATTCACATAGGTTACTAGCAAATTGCAACTATTAACATAGCAAATATTCAAACTTTTCAGAACTGTAACGGATACAACAATCAGCAATCATTATTACCTTTAAAATATTTGTTATAATAGGTGATAAATAAATAATTAAAATAGATCTAATGAAACAATTAATTAAAATATCACTCGCACCACTGATTATATTAACCTTCATCCCTTTCGACTTGTATGCTGATGATTTTAGTGGTCAACATCTATCACTCTGTTGGGGTATCCCATTTGTTGGTATTTTGTTGTCGATAGCATTGTTACCATTATTGATCCCCCGAATTTGGCATCATCATTATGGCAAGATCACCATTTTTTGGACGTTGCTCTTTATGGGATCAGCATGTTATTTTTTTGGGTGGCAATCAACTCTTGAGCTAACTACTCATGCAATATTCGCTGAATATCTTCCTTTTATTCTGTTATTGCTGGCGCTGTTTACCGTATCAGGTGGTATTTTAATTAAAAGTGAAATAGTCAGTACCCCAAAATTAAATGTATGCTTATTAGCAGTGGGCACTTTATTAGCTTCAATCATGGGAACAACTGGAGCTGCCATGCTAATGATACGCCCCCTTATCAGAGCCAATCGCAATCGAAAACAAGCCGTTCACATTATTATCTTCTTCATTTTTTTAGTGGCTAATATAGGAGGAGGATTGACACCACTTGGTGATCCGCCACTATTTATCGGTTTTTTAAAAGGTGTCGATTTTTTCTGGACAATGAGCCATATGTTATTACCAGTATTGTTAACCTCGACATTATTACTCACGATTTTTTATTTCATTGATCGCCACTATTTCCAATTACAATACGGAAAGCAACATTTAGCCACAATGCCCAAAAATAACAATTCCATAAAGTTTTATGGATTAAATAATGTGTTACTGTTAATCCTGATTATTGCAATGGTTCTATTATCTGGAATATGGCATTCTTCTATAGAGATAACGCTATTCGGGACGCATCTAAGTTTACCTAACCTTGTCCGAGATGGCGTTTTTATCATTATCACCCTAATTTCTATTTGCATAACTCCGAAAAACATTCGCACAGCTAATGAGTTTAATTGGGAACCTATTATTGAAGTAGCTAAACTATTCATTGGTATATTTATTACAATCGTACCAGTTCTGGCCATTTTAAAAGCAGGCAGTGACGGAGCGTTATCGCCACTAGTTTCGTTAGTCAATAATCAACAAGCGCACCCCATTAATAGTATGTATTTTTGGCTTTCCGGGCTCCTATCAGGCTTTTTAGACAATGCACCAACTTACCTTGTCTTTTTTAATTTAGCATCGGGTGATGCAACAATATTAATGACTTCGCTTGAAAAGACCTTGTTAGCCGTATCTATGGGGTCTGTTTTTATGGGGGCTTTAAGCTATATTGGTAATGCACCTAACTTTATGGTTAAAAGTATTGCGACCCAAAATCAAATCGAGATGCCTAGTTTTTTTGGGTATATGAAATGGTCAATTAGCATATTAATCCCTGTTTTTATTGTTAATAATTTATTATTTTTTATTTGACAACGTAAAAATAGAATGGGGTCAGTCAGTGACATCAGATGAATATTGCCTGTTAATAAATCCTAAAAGAACTTTAAATATTTCTTTTTTACTAGTTGAAAACACTTCACTTAATTTTATTTCATCGGGATTAGCATTATTTTTTAATGTTAACCCGATGCCTATCGAAATAATATTAATCCCTAATCACGGGTCGAAATGCACACTTACACATTTTAACAAAAATTTAATTTTTGATTTTAACCACTAATTTCACTGATCAAATTATGATCATAAAAAGATGATTTTTATATATACTTATTAATCGAATAAGAATAGAATTAATCGCCTTTAACGAGTTCCTGACAATAAAATCAATTTAGATACATAATTCACATCAAATTATTATTTAAATGTAAATATTGTTAGGATAATTTTTACGCAACCCGTTAAAGACAAGTAATAAGATCTAATTATAAAAAAAACTTTGTTGGCTTGATTTCTAACAAAGTTGACTAAGAAATACCTTAAAAGGATGAAAATATGAATAAAGTTTACAAAATAGTCTGGCACACCTCTAAACGACAATGGGTTGTTGTTTCAGAGCTGGCAAAAAAAGGGAAAACGAAAAGTTCAAAATTGTTAGCAGTAACAGCATTGGCTTCGCTTTCCGCTAATGCATTAGCTGGTCCTTGCTCAATCAATGTTCAAAACCAAATAAATGTCAATGGTAGTAACTGTGAACTTACTGATGACAGCTATACGGGCATTGAAACTAAAGGGCAAGATAATAAAGTCATTACTGTTGATAACGGCGGTAAACTGACTTTTAATCCAACTAACGGTAAAGTGACCATTACCAGCAAAAACCAAAATCATGCTTTGGTCGTTGGGACGACAGAACCTTATCCTAAGCAAGACCCAGTAAATAATCGTCCAAATTTAGGCGGAACGGTGACCGTTGACGGCGATTTAACGATTAATCTTAACGCTCAAACTTTACCACCAGATGCTACAAAAAAACAATACCGACCAAGTAGTATTTTATTAGGGGACAATAGTGAATTAGTGGTTAATGGTAATTTAAACATCAATCACACCGATTTCTGGCCCGATAAAAATGATCAGTCACAAACCGAATTTGAAACGGGTGCCCCGATCGACGTGTCTTTGACGAAGGCAAACTCAGCACGCATCACGGTAAAAGGAGAAACCAATATAAAATCGAATGGTGACGGTATTCGTAATGGTTCGGAATTAAATGATACCCAATTAGGGGGAATCTTAAATTTTGAGAAAAACGTCAATATTGAAGCAAATTATGTTGGTTTAAAAAACAGCGCAGGTGACACTACATTTCATAATGATCTAAATATTAATATGAAAGAAGGAAAAGGAATTGTTCAAACTTCTGGTTCGATTCATGTGAAAGGTAATCTGGGTGTAGAATCAAATAAATTAAGCGGTGCTAGCCATAACGCCATCGATATTTATGGTGGTGAAATGAATATTGATGGTATAACCACAATTGAATCATATGGTGCAGGGAATCAACATTATGCATCAGGCACTTCATTATATGTCTCAGGACAAGGGAAAGCGTCTTTTGGTTCCGAACTTAACGCAACCACCAATAGCGTCAATTCCAATAATACGGATACCGGTAACGGTGATGTCATAAAACTGCAAGATCTGGGAGAAATTAATTTAGCGAGCAAAACATCCCTTACTGCAAAAGGCGCCGGTAATGGTATAACTATGGGTGGTAATAGTAAATTAAACCTTAACCGAGAAACGACTATTTTTACCGAATTGGGCGATGGTCTCAATATTAATGGTGGCACAATCAATAGTGATAAAGCCGACCAATTAAATATCAGTTCAAATGCGAATAATGGTAATTTAATTAAAGTTACAAACGGTACTGTCAACTTAGCCAAAAATACCACGCTTAATGCTAAACATGCTACTCACGGTATTCATGTTGAAAATGGTACAGTTAATTTGAATCAACAAACCACTATCAATACCCAATCGGGCAACGGTATTCATCTTAGCGGAGGAAACATCATTGCCGCAGATGATTCACAGTTAGACATAACCACGACAGAATCAAGCGCTATTTATCAAACAGGTGGAAATTTAATATTAAAAAATACAAATATTAAATCTCCGCAAGGTTATAAAGCCATTATTCTTGACGGTGGTTCACTATCTAATTTAGGTAAATTGACTATTGAATCCGTGACGGATACGGCAGCGATACATAGTACTGTCGAATCTGGCAAAAAAGCGGTATTTAATAATGCTGGAACATTAGATACCAGTAAAATTGATAATATTCAATCTATTGTTAGTCATGATAAAACAGGTATGTTAGAAATTAACAATGCGAAAACGGGTGTATTGAATGCTAACAATGGTAATCTTTTTACCAACACATCTACAGGAACTATCGTCGTTAATAATGCTGGTAATTTGTATGGCAAGATAGAAACTGGAAATGGTAGCATTAATTTAAATAACTCTGGCCTTTGGGAAATCACTGAACATTCTACTCTAACCAATGTCAAAAATGCCGGAACCATTCACTTTAAACACCCAACATCGCTTAACCGCAGCGCAAGCGAATTCTATTCAATTGATATTGCCGGTGATTATGTTGGTGATCAAGGTACAGTGAAAATGCATACTATATGGAATGCTTCAGACGACCCAAATAATAGTAGCATCAAGTCAGATGTTTTAAATATAAGTGGAACAGCTAAAGGAACAACGACCATCGTTCCATTATCTGCTGATGGTACAGAACGCATTATTGATGGTAATATAAAGCAAATTGAAAAAAGTTTGAATAGTGTTTTAGTTGTCAATGTTGCTAATAGCGGATCAGAAGTTGCCTTTACGGGTAAAGCTCAAACGACCGGATTGACAGAAGTTCAGTTAGCTAAACGTACCGTCGATAATCGAGATGAATACTATTGGACAATGAAAGCAAGAACCAAATCACTTGTCGAAACCAATAAAACTATTTATGCCGATCCAATTGCGGCTTATGCACTTATGCCGAGTGTCAACTTTGAACAAGGATACACAACGTTAGCTAATTTAAGGGAACGTCGTGGAGATATCTATTGCTTGGACTGTGCTACTGACGATAGTCAAAATACTTGGGCTCGAATTTTTGGTAAACATCAAAAACAAGATGGTGAACATCGCCTCAATTTTGAGACCAATATCTATGGTTTCCAAATTGGGCACGACTTCGCCATCACATCGTTGGAAAATAATGGTCTGAATTTATTTGGTGGTTATCTGTCTTACAACAGAGCTAAAACTGATTTTTCTGATAAATATCGTACTAAAGACGGTATCCTTATCAGTAACAAAAAAACAGGGAAAGGCGAATCAGATAACTTCAGCTTGGGTATCACTAATACCTACTATACCGGTACTGGCACTTATGTTGACTTAGTGGGTCAATTATCTTATCTACGCAACAAATATAATGCTCGCACAGGTAAAAATCCATCCACTCAAGATGGTTGGGGTGTAGCGCTATCGGCTGAAGCAGGTCATTCAATTCCATTAAGTGGAACGAATTGGTCTATTGAACCTCAAGCACAACTGACATATCAGTATTTGAAACTTGACAGTTTTAATGATCATATTCGCCATGTCGATCAGAATAATCCTGATACATTACGTGGTCGTGTTGGTGTCATGTTTGCGTATAATGCAACAGATACAGAAGACCAAAAAACGTCAGTATATGGTATTGTAAATATCTTGCATGATTTCTTTAGCCCTGATGATGTAAAAATTGGACGTGATAAACTTAGCGAGAAGTTCAATAAAACTTGGGGAGAAATTGGTTTAGGTTTAAATATTCCAATTACTACCCAAAGTGAACTATATGGTGATGTCCGCTACGAACACAATTTTGGTGGCAGTAAACATCAAAGTTTTCGAGGTAACATCGGTTTAAAAATAAACTGGTAATTATCATCAATCTATTCTGCCACATGAAAGTAATGTTGAATTTATGTGGCAGAATATTCAACGCTTAATTTACTATAATTAATTGAACTAAGATTAGCCTTAAAAAATGGCTTATTGACGTCATCAAAATTGGTTAACAATGACCAATAATGACAGACAAAACGATGTAATATTAAAAATTGTCAATTTAACCTAAGTTATAGGCTATGCAATCGGTAAGAGTAATCTATTTATACTGTTGTTTAGGATATGAAGGATAGAAGACAAATTTAGCGGTGTTAAATCGTTTTAAATTTTACTTTACTGGATCGTACAACATTATAAAACCAATGATGTACGATCCTTTTTATTATTAATCGTTAATATTCCATACTACCAACGGATCATCATTCCAACATTCCCTGATAGACCTTGACGATGAGTACTACCAAAGTTATGTTCATATCGAACATCACTATACAGATTCATGTTGGTCACTATAGGTAACTGCATACCGATACCCATTTCTCCCCAAGTTCGTGCAAACTTTTCGTTGATATGATTACGACCGATATTGGTTTTTTCTGGATTCACGAAATCATGCCATAAATTTCCAATAACATAAAAAGATTTGCGTTGACTAAATTGGTTATCATCATGATAGGATAACTTTAAGCCTAAACGACTACGTAAACCGTCTTGTCCATTTTGATCAACATGACGAATACCATCTTTAAAGTGACTTAAATTGATATGTTGGTAAATCAATTGTGCTTGTGGTTCTATTGACCAATTTTTATCAAACACTGAAATAGCGTGCCCAACTTCAGCAGAAACAGCAGCAGCCCAACCATGTTGACTATCTGGATTATGGCTATTTTTAGCATGATATTTGTTAGTTAAATAAGATAATTGACCTACTAAATCTAAGTAACTCCCACCTTGGGTATAGTAAGTGTTCGTTAAGCCAAAACTAAAGCTTTCTGATTTACCATTACCTGTTTTTTTATCATGTGTGATAACGCCATCTTTTGCATGATATTTATCTGAAAAATCAGTATTGGCATTACTATAGGCAAAATAAGCACCTAACATCATGACATCTTGACTATCTGTCTGTTTAACAAAAAAATCATGACCAATTTGTAAACCATAAATATTTGTATCAAGATTTAAACGTTGTTTACCATCTTGTTTATGATGTTTCCCAAAAAAACGTCCCCAAGAATGATTTCCATTAATTTCACTACAATCATAACAAGTTATGTCACCTCGACGTTCTCTGAAGCTGGCTATACTAGAATACCCTTGTTCTAAATTGACACGAGGCATCAATGTATAACCTGACACTGGATTTGCGTAAATTAACTTATCAAATTTAGCATTTTGAGCATCTTTGCCTGATTTCGAATTAGCTGCCATAGTCCAAAAGTATTCATCGCCACTCTCTGTTGTGCGTTTGGCTAACTGAAACTCAACAACGCCATTCGTTTTTGCTGTGCCACTAAAGGCTTTTTCGTTATTTTTTTCGGCAACATAAATGACAGGCGTTGTATTTATCGCTTTAGTGATTGATTTTATATCACCATCAATAATATTCTCTTTACCATCATTAGAAACAGGAACAACAACGGTATGCCCTTTAGCTGAACCGGCAATTTTTATTGTATCAGATTGAATATTTTTATCGCTTTCATTATCAGTAGCTCCCCATACAGTACGCATTTTCACGATACCTTTTTTTCCAACATAATCACCCTTCACATCCATAATATGAAATTCAGTTGGCGATTTATGAGCAAATGAAATGAGACCTGAATTGATGACATTATTTAAATTTGAGTCGCCATTAATATACCATTGACCACTATTATCAAGATTTATAATACCTACATTAGCATCCATTGTTCCGCTAAGTTTACCTGCATTATTAATATTAATTGTACCTGGTGTGATATTTTTAAATAATGAACCTTTATCAAAAGAAAGATCCCCATTATTGCTATTATTCACAATAAACGTTCCTGTTCCTTCATGAATAAACATATGTTCAATTGATGTCGAAGCGGGATCAGCTCTAAGTGTTCCATTATTGTTAAATGTTGTCGTATCATCACCCATGACAGCTGCATGGACTATTGACACATCATTATTTGAATTTAAGGTGATAATTCCATTATTCGTTAAGGTTCCGTACCATAAATGGATACCCTTTCCTGCGGTAGTAATTGTCGTATTTTTATTTAATGTTAGATTACCAGAATACTTTTCATTTCCATCTTTGTTGCCTAGGCTGATTCCAATACCACTGACTTGACTGTTATTAATGATTAAATCATTATTAAAGGTAATGTTTCCACCATTACGTATCGCATCTGCTCCATCAGTGTTAAACGTTGCAACACCATTGACCGTTACCACATTGTTATCTTTTACAACTTCCAGTGGTGCACCAGTAGGGGTTTTTTTAGTTATCGTTAAATCACCTTTAATTAAAAGGGTACCCTTATTGTACATATAAATACCACGAGAAACTTTATTACCGGTAATAATTTCCAAATCACCATTAAATATTGTTGTCCCGCCTTCTACTTGTGGTCCGCCATTACCGCCACCTATCGCTAGCGTGTGATTACTTGAATAAGAAGGGCTTATCATTTTTACCTTATCAGCGGTAAATATTGCTGTTGTATTTTCACCTTCAATGCGTGATAAATTAGTTCCGTAGTAATCACCGTTTGAAAATTCACATGTTGAACCTTGGTTAGCATACGCTTTGTTACCGGCATAACAATCAGCATAAGAAATATAGGGAGCGCCCATTAATGCTGTTAATACTAATATTTTTTTAAATTTTGATTTTCCATGTCGTAATACTTCCGAAGTCATAATCCAACGTTGTAGTGCAACATTCCACTTTAATCTATATTTTTGATCCATATTTAAAACAACTCTCATTTAATCCCATCAATTAATTTTGTGTAAAACACAAAATTTCCATCTTGCCTTAAGCTTATTTATATATCGGTCATAACACTTAAATTCTTTATGTTTTTTTTCAACTCACCCCTTAAAACCATAACCAACTGATTAATATTTATTTTTTACTTTGCGCTGAATACTACATTACCTATTTTTATTTACATGATATTTTTAACTCAAATAAAAAAATTTATTGATATTGAGAAAAATGAATCAGTAATGACAACTTAATATCCAAATTTTATATGCTATAAAAAAATATTTACTTTTTTTATAAATAGAATTTAATATCAAACTCTAATGATTGTAAATAATTATTTATTTATGTATAGATTATGTTAATTCATTAACAATTATTTAATTTAGATAATCACAATAATTCCCAAAAATCATTTTAGAAAAGATAAGTTGTTTATATTGACGCATGTCAAAATGAGGTTGCAATTGAATTTATAATAAAAATTTCAGTCATTTTTTTAACTAAATGATGAACGCAAAAAAAGGCATTTTTTAAAAGCATCAACTAAATTAACATGAATATTTTAACCTTTTAACTTTTAACTATTTCATCAATAACTGTTTTAAATTGACAGCGAATTTACCCCAGCATCCATCAACATTCATTAGCAAATTTTTATTTAAATGCGTAATAGCTCATCCTGCTTGAGGCTTTAAATAAAACGTCTGGTTAAGTTCAAATATGTTTTCTTAATCCACGCAAAAACGATCATTTTATTACTCATAATAAAGCGAATAAACAATAAGGCTTCAGTTTTGGTTTTAGTTCGTTTTATACTTTCATAATAATTATTGTTATAATGACCTATTTTTACAATAATTTGAGAGTGACTTATGTTAAATCAGCTTAAAGCAATTATTCAGTATCTTCTTCCAAAACAGTTTTTAACAATTATCTTTGGATGGTTAGCCAAAAAACAGTTGGGAAAAGTCACAACATGGATGATTAAAGGCTTTTGTAAGTTATATCAAGTCGACTTAAGTGAAGCAAAGTTCACTAATGCCGCAGACTATAAAACATTTAATGACTTTTTTGCGCGGGAATTAAAAGAAGATGCTCGCGAAATTGATACGGCTGAAAATTCAATTATCATGCCCGCCGACGGCGTGTTAAGCCAATTTGGTACAATTCAAGATAGCCAATTATTACAAGCAAAAGGACATTTTTATTCACTCGAATCTTTGGTTGCTTGTCATCCAGATATGATTAAGTACTTCCAAAATGGATCTTATGCCACCACCTATCTATCGCCCAAAAATTACCACCGTTTCCATATGCCATGTGACGGTACATTACGCGAGATGATCTATGTGCCTGGTTCACTTTTTTCAGTCAGTAAAGCCACAACAGAAAGCATTCCGAATATTTTTGCGCGTAATGAACGTGTTATATGCCTTTTTGAAACAGAATTGGGGCCAATGGCACAAATATTAGTCGGGGCTACGATCGTCGGAAGTATTGAAGTAGATTGGGCTGGAATAATCACACCACCACGTGAAGGAATCATGAAACGTTGGACATATTCTGATGAAATTAAACTCAGCAAAGGTCAAGACATGGGATGTTTCAAATTAGGTTCAACCGTTATTACATTATTTGCTTCAAATGCGATTGAATTTTCAAACGATCTTAAAGTTGGGGATGTAACACGTGTAGGTCAAAAATTAGCTGAAAGGATTTAACAATATGTGGATGCGTGGATTATTGTGTTTGTTATTAATGGTTTTTTCTTCAACCCTATTCGCTGAAGAAAAAATAACGACTATTGATGATGTTCAACAACTTACTGAAATCGTTGATAAACTCAACGAGACTAATGAAGATCTTCGCCAAAATATGGAAAGCCAAAAGATTCATTTAACCAGTATAATTAACGAACAGACAAATATATCAACGCAAATCTCTCATGTTCAAAATACCCTAGCTACTCTCGATGAACAAGGGGAGTGGCTAAGCTTTTCAACGGCATTAGGTGAAACATTACGTCAACAATTATTACGTTTACCTGAAAAACCAAAATCTTTAGCGCTCGACGCAGAAATAGCCAAAGCAAAAGTTCAACAACTTAATTACAGTAATGTTCTTAAAAATTTGGATAATTATCCAAATTTATCTAATCAAATTAACGCTGGAAAACAAGGCTCGCAATATCGCCGTCTATTACGTGAACAAAGCGAGTTACTTAAGACGTTAATCGCAGGTACAGATACCACGATTTTAGAATTAACCAAATTAAAAATTGCCAATAAGCAATTAATTAATGCTATTGACGAAGTGAATGATGCTGCTCATCGATATTTCTTTTGGGTTGCTGATGTAAATCCCGTATCATTGAGTTTTCCGTTACAATTAGCTAAAGACGTCAATTATGTTATTTTTTCGATCGACTCGCTTTCACAATTATATAAAGCGGGAATCCAAATACTGACGACCCCGAAAACGCTTTTTTTACTGATTTTATCGATATTATTTGTCGTTGTGCATTTTAAAATGCGTAAAAAATATTACGCATTTTTGAATAAATCTGCCTCCCGTGTGGGTAAAGTAACGCAAGATAACTTTTCATTAACTTTAGAAGTCGTCATATATTCTTTAATCATGGCTTTACCGATTCCTATTTTATGGGCAGTCTTTGGCTATGCATTACAACTCAACTGGGATTATCCTGTTGCCGTTGCGTTAGGATACGGTGTTAATGCTGCTGCTCCAATTTTATGGGTATTTATCATCACGGCACATCTGGCATCACAAAACGGCTTGTTTATTAGTCATTTTGGTTGGTCATCTAAAAAAGTCCGTGCAGCCATGAAATATTATCAATTATCGGTATGGCTTGTCATACCATTGGTAATGGTTGTCATGAGCTTTGATCAGTTCAGTAATCGTCAATTTGCCGCAACTATTGGGCGTATTGCGTTTATCATTCTTTGCTTTGCGTTAGTGTTTATGACTAACTCTATCCACCGAGCAGGCGTTCCACTTTATATTGATAAAAAAGGATCGGGCGAAAATTTATTAAGCCGTATCGTTTGGCTAATACTTCTTAGTGCGCCATGGCTTGCCATTATTGCTGCTTGTTTGGGTTATCTATCAACGGCACAAGTTTTATTAGGTCGTCTTGAAGCATCGGTCGTGATTTGGTGTGGACTTCTCGTTATCTATTTTATGATTCGTCGCTGGATGTGGATACAAAAACGGCGTATCGAATTTGAACGAACTAAACAACGCCGTCTTGAACGTCTGCAACGCGCTAAAACACCCGAAGAAGATCTGGCTGACAACGTTGATGAGCCTGTTATCGATTTAGATGTGATTAGTGCACAATCTTTACAACTTGTGCGTTCTATCATCATGTTAATTGCTTTAATTAGTATGATTTTACTTTGGTCTGAATTACATTCAGCATTCGCATTTATGAATAATATCAAACTTTGGGGAACTACCACGATCATCAATGGTACCGAAGTTGAACAATATATTACTTTAGGCGCGGTATGTATTGCTATTTTGGTGATGACAATTACCGTCCAATTAGTTAAAAATCTACCTGCATTACTGGAATTGGGAATATTGCAACACTTAGATTTAGCACCGGGCACCAGTTATGCAATATCAACCTTATCAAAATATATCATTTTAATGATTGGCTCCATGATGGCCTTTTCATTTATTGGGATAGATTGGTCGAAAATACAATGGCTTATAGCGGCACTTGGTGTTGGTTTAGGTTTTGGTTTACAAGAAATATTTGCAAATTTCATTTCGGGATTAATCATTCTTTTCGAAAAACCAGTCCGAATAGGCGATACCGTAACAATCAGGGATCTGACTGGTAATATCACCAAAATTAATACTCGAGCCATCACTATTGTTGATTGGGATCGAAAAGAGATTGTGATGCCGAATAAAGCATTTATCACCGAACAACTCGTTAACTGGTCATTGTCAGATTCTATTACACGAATTGTACTCACTATACCGGCTACAATTGATGCCAATAGTGATCTGGTTATTGAATTACTTCAAAAAGCCTCGGATAAATGTGAATATGTGCTTAAAGACCCTGAACCGCAAGTTTTTTTAGTGGATATTCAAGAAGGTATTCAATTATTTGAACTGCGTGTTTTTGCTGCTGAAATGGGACATCGCATGGTGTTACGAAGTGCAATCCATAAATTAATCCTAGAAGCCTACCGTGAAAACGGTCTGACACTCCCTTTCCCACCATTACAAACCAATTTAGAGGCACTGGGTCGCAAAAGTGGGCGTCGTAGTTATACTGTAGGAACCATTTAACCAAAAAGTGTCTCTAACCAAGGCACGCCAAAGGCGCCTGGCGCTAACAGAACAAATGCCCATATCGGTGCTGAGGTGATGTTAGCTAAATTAAACTTAGTTGTTGGCATATGCATTGCGCCAGCAACTAACGGCACTACGGCTCTTAACGGACCAAAAAAACGCCCGATAAAAACCCCTAACGCACCATAACGTTGAAAAAATTGCTCTGCTCGAAAAACCAATTTAGGATACTTTTTAAGTGGCCAAGAATGGATAACTTGATGATGATAATGTTTACCTAACCAATATGAAATTAAATCACCCAAAATGGCTCCTAGCGAAGCAGCAATCAATACCGGTACGAAAGCGAGTGTACCTGTTCCAATTAATGCACCTACACCTAATAATATAGCCGTTGCTGGAACCACTAAAGAAATAATGGCAAGCGATTCACCAAATGCTAATAAAAATATAATGGGCAAAGCCCAGATTTGATGATTTTCAATAAATTGCATTATGGTGTGTGTAATTTCATTTAATGACATAATTGCATCACAAATTTTCAATTGATTATGGTGACCTATTTTATCATAATAAGTAATTATTAGCGTTAAGTTATCAGTGCATTATGAATTATCTTACAACTATTTTTAAGTATGCTAATACCCTATTTTCAACAAATCCAGATAGCGTATAATAGCTAATCACTTAGCCATAACGTTTTATAAAAGACAGATAGCCAGAGAAAGTCTATGACAATCGGTTTAGAACATATTACCGTTGAAAAATTTAACAGTAATCAACCCATCCATTCAGAACATGATGTTTTAGCTATAGAAACCCCTGTTGCATTGGTATATAACGGTATTTCACATGTTGTCATGATGGCAACCCCTAAAGACCTTGACTATTTTGCTATCGGCTTTTCATTAACAGAAGGTATTATTCAATCCCTAGATGACATCTACAGCATTGACATTATCAAAGTGACAAATGGTTTTGAAGTGCACATTGAGCTATCATCACGGCGATTTTTTGAGTTTAAACAAAAGCGCCGGAACTTAACAGGTCGAACAGGTTGCGGTATTTGTGGTACGGAACAGATTGAACAAGTCTGTAACATCATGCCTACCTTGTCATCCACTCATTGCATTGAGTTATCCTATTTTAATCAAGCATTGTCAGCATTAAAACGTGTTCAAACTGTTGGTGAACAAACGGGTTGTACGCATGCTGCAATATTACTTGATTTAGCAGGTAATTTTATTGCTGGTTTCGAAGATATAGGTCGACATGTCGCATTGGATAAATTGTTAGGCTTTCGAGCGACACAACTTAAAAAAAATCCGAATTTTCCTCAAGGTGTTATTGTTGTTTCAAGTCGAGCCAGTTATGAAATGGTACAAAAAACTATTCATTGTGGAATTGAAATATTGATGGCGGTATCTGCTGCAACCTCGATGGCAGTCGAAATGGCCAAGAAAAGTAATCTAACCTTAATCGGTTTTTTCAAAAATGATAAAGGTGTGATTTATTCAGCTAGTCACCGAATACGTTAAAAGGTGAACAATGCGAGTTTAACGATAAATTTTTATGTGATCTTTTTCGCGTTTTAAAAAAAAGATGATTAATTATTTTTTTAGATATGACATACTACGGCGATTTTAAGAATGTGCCAAAAATAACAACGCCATCACACATTCTCAAAATGAATTTATTAATAATACATTAATCTTGAAAAGATGAATTAGCTTCATCAAAATTTATTCTTACAAACATCTACAGACAATTTAAGGATACATCCATGCATCAAACATCTGATATTCAACAAGCGGTCAGCTATATTCAACAAAAAACCAATAAAAAACCAACTATCGGTATTATATTAGGTTCAGGATTAGGCCCTTTTGCCGATACGCTTGAAGATGCAATCCATATTCCTTATGACACAATCCCTCATTTTGCAAAATCAGCTGCTGTGGGACATTCTAATGAGTTAGTTATTGGTCAAAGCGGCGATAAAACAGTAGTTGCCATGAAAGGACGTTTTCATTACTACGAAGGATTTTCGTTAGATCAAGTGACCTTTCCGGTGCGAGTCATGAAAATGCTGGGCGTTGAAAAACTGATTATCACCAATGCTTGTGGTGCAGTGAATACCAGTTTTAATCCTGGTGATTTAATGCTGATTACTGATCATATTAATTTGACGGCAGATAATCCTTTAATTGGCCCGAACAACGATGAACTAGGTGTACGTTTTTTAGATGTCAGTGAACTTTATAATAAACAATTACGTGCAACCGTTTTAGACGTTGCCAAAGAACTTAATATTACCTTACGCCAAGGCGTTTATGCTTGGTGGACAGGGCCAACTTATGAAACACCAGCAGAAATTAGAATGATTCGGGTATTAGGTGCAGATGCAGTCGGTATGTCCACTGTGCCTGAAGCCATTATTGCTCATCATTCGGGAATTAAAACGATAGGCATATCCTGTTTAACGAATATGGCTTGTGGTATTTTGGATCAACCATTAGGGCATGAAGAAGTGATTGAAACAGCAGAACGTGTAAAATCAACGTTTTTACAATTAATTACCAAAACGATAGCACGCTTTTAATCACTGTTTTATTGTGTTGATGTTGTATTAAGGGTTTACTTTGTAGGTATCTGTAATGAACATAAGCAATAGATTGAAAATAATGTTGTTTTTCCAATACTTTATTTGGGGAAGCTGGCTGGTTACCTTTGGCTCTTATATGAGTCATACTCTCCATTTTTCAGGGACTGAGATAGGATTAGTGTTTAGTTCAAAGGGACTTGCCGCATTAATCATGCCATGCATTATCGGCATTATTGCAGATAAATTTTTACAACCTAAATACCTTTTCATGCTATGTCATACAATCTGTGCCATTGCACTTTTTTATGCAGCATCAATCACTCAACCTAATCCATTATTTTGGGTAATGTTAGCGAATGCTTTAGCATTTATGCCCACTATCGCTTTATCGAATTCGATCAGTTATCACTGTTTAGACAACAATAATATTGATTCATTAAAAGCTTTTCCTAAAATAAGGGTTTTTGGTACCGTAGGCTTTATTATAGCAATGTGGATAATAAGCCTACTTAAATTAGAACAGAGTCATGCACAACTCTATGTAGCCAGTATCGCATCAATCATACTTGTCATTTACAGTTCGACACTACCTAAAATAACGATTCATAAAAAAATAAAACAGTCATGGCATTCTCGATTAGGATTAGACGCATTTGTACTTTTTAAAAAACCGACAATGGCGGTGTTTTTTTTATTTTCGGTATTAGTAGGCGCTATTTTGCAAATAACCAATACTTTTGGTACCACCTTTTTGCGTGATTTTAATAAGATTCCGCAATTTGAAAATAGTCTAATTACACAGTACCCGGCTATTTTATCTTCAGTTTCACAAATGGCAGAGGTTGCCTTTATCTTAACTATCCCATTTTTTCTCAAAAAATTGGGGATAAAAAAGGTCATAATGATAAGCTTAATCGCTTGGACTTTAAGATTCGGACTATTTGCATTTGGTGACCCAACACCATTTGGTTTTGTTATGCTCATGTTATCCATGATTGTTTATGGTTGTGCATTTGATTTCTTTAATATTTCCGGTTCAATTTTTCTTGAAAAAGAGGTTAATGCAAGTATACGAGCCAGCGCACAAGGTTTATTTATGACTATGGTAAACGGTGTCGGGGCTTATTTAGGTTCAATTATCAGTGGTTTAGTTGTCGATATGTGTACCCATAATAATGTAAAAGATTGGCAAGCAATATGGTTAATTTTTGCGTCTTATGCACTCATTTTAGCTATCGTGTTTTACTTTAGTTTTCATGATGACCATATAAGCAATAAACAAATTAAACAATAGGATAGTCAACTCATATAATGGATTATAACAACATGTTTATCTTCTAAATCGAATCAGTTCGTATTCATTATCATCACTCATTTAATGAACTTGAATAAACGACAGGGCTAATCCCCCTGTGATTATGTTTTACATCGAAAATTATCGATGAAGTTTTTTGTTACAAAAGTATTGAGATTCAAATATGAAAGAAAAATTTTTAGGCAGTTTTCTAGTTTTTTTAGGGGCATGTAGTTTTGGTGTCCTCTCTTCTATTGTAAAAACCGCTTATCAAGCTGGATATACATTAGGTGAAGTTACCGGTGTGCAATGTTTTTTGGGTATGCTGATACTATGGGGAAGTCACCTAATCGTTAAAAGCTTAGATAAACCCAAAGCAACCCCTGTTAAACATTCTCCTTCTACCCCAAAATGGAAAGTGTGTGCTGTTGGAATTTTTCCCGGCTTAGTTGGTATCTGCTACTATCAGTGTGTTCAATTAGTTCCGGCATCAATAGCCATTATTCTACTGATGCAATATTTATGGATCAGTATCATTATTGATTTTGTCATATTTAAAAATAAACCCAGTAGCGTTCAACTTTTGACAGTAGGCATTATCATCATCGGTAGTTGCTTAGCAGCAGGCGTTCTTAATCAAGACATTCATTTAAATTTTTCAGGCTGTTTATTTGGATTTTTAGCCGCTTTAATGTATTCCCTTTTTATCACTACCAGTAGTAATGTGGGTAACGATTTACCAAAGCTTGAAAAAAGTGCCTTAATGATAACGGGTGCATGTATTATTACGTTTTTAATTTTTCCACCGTTATTCTTTTTTAAATACAGTATTTCAGACCCACTTTATGTATTAGGATTCTTATTGGCGTTATTAGGAACCGTTTTACCGCCCTTTTTATTTTCGGTTGGTATGCCAAAAATTGGCATTTCATTTAGTGCGATATTATCGGCAGCTGAACTTCCGATAGCCGTGACCTGTTCTTATTTCTATTTGAAAGAATCTGTCTTGTTAACGCAATGGATCGGCGTCATCATTATTCTATCAGCCATTGCATTGTTAAATCTGAAAAATCTTAAGAAAGGCTCATAACGGTGTTATAATTTACGAATAAGACTAATTCGCTTTATATATACAAATTCTGACATCAAGGCTTAAACATAACGTTTAAGCCATTTAATAAAAATATCCGCTTTCGGATTATATTTGGTTTGTGGTCTTAAAATGTAATAACGCTGTTTACATAATAATTCCATATCAGGAAAAGGCATAACCAACTCTTTCGTTTCCAAATATTTACTAATTAACTGTTTTCGTCCCATGGCAATACCGGTATGGTTAATAGCGGCAATAATAGCTAAATCAGAACGATCAAAGATGATTTTGGGGATATCATTAAGTTCAAAAGGTAATGAAAAATTATTTGCCCATGACTTCCACTCTTCTAAGTTGGAGTCATGTCCCCAAGCTTGTCCGTCATGCAACAAAGTACAATTGGTCAATTTATCCACATTACCATATAAATCCTGTTTAAGCGCATAAGCGTGGCTACAGACTGGAATAATGGTTTCATTCATCAAATGGTCATAACGAACTTCTTCATAGCGTAGCGCATCAAAATAGATGGCAAGGTCAATATGATGACGATTAAAATTACTCACTTCATTACCGGACAAAATATTCAAACTGATATACGGATACTGTCGAGTAAATTCAGCAAGTTTAGGGACTAACCAACATTGAGTAAATGACGGTTTTGCATAGACCGTTAATGTTCCAGCTGCCTCTTGATTCGTTATTTCCAGAATTTCTTGATTCAAACTACGAAGCGAATTTTTTACTGCACTAAAAAGATTTTTGCCATTATAAGTCAATTCAATACGACGATGAAAACGCTGAAATAACTTAAAACCTAGCTCATCTTCTAATTTATTGATTTGATGACTGACAGCACTTGGGCTAATACAAAGCTCTTCTGCGGCTAAAGCGAATGATAAATGGCGAGCTGCTGATTCAAAAGTATGTAGTTTAGCTAATTGATAACGATTAACGATACGGCTTTGTGCCAAATATTTATTTTCATCATACATCTGTAATTCTCCTGTACTTCGACGGTCAAACTTCAGTTAGCTGTTTTTCAACTTTCATCTTTACATTTACAAACAATAATATGTAGGACAAGTATTGAAAAGAAGGACTTGCTGGTTTTAAATTACTTTTTTAGATGAATCCAGTTCATGTTAAGTTGTTTATTTATCATTTGTCAAATATTAATCAAAAACATCTAATAATAACAGTATTTAACAGCTTAAAAAGACGGCATTTTTAATTCAAAATTTATAATTTTTACTAAATTAATCATTAGTATAACGTAGATTGAAGTTTTTGTCGTGAATTGTTATTCATTTATCTGGTCTTATTAGCCTATTTAGTGAGTTAAACCGGCTTAAAAGAATGGTGATCGATAAAATTGAGATGAATGTAATGAGTTTGTTGTAGTCAATATTGGTTAGACAACTTAGCCGTTAATTTAAGTTACTGCTATATAGTCATCCTAATATTTTAATAAGAATGTGAGAGTGAATAAGATCGAATAAATATTAAATTTAAATGCGTCTAGCAAAATGTCTTATCCATTTTTTATGTTTAATTTAAACATATTCCTCCACAATCTTTATTGCAATGAACAATTTCTATGCTTTTGTAACCTTAATAGTTTGATTTGTTATACTTGTTTCTACATTTTTATTTTTTAAATCAATAAAATAATATAGAGGAATAGGATTATGATGTTTCAAGACCTTGAAAAACGTCTACTAAGCCACCATTTAGTGATTAGTCTTGTTAAATTGGCAATATTTTCTTGGTCTAAACGAAGAATAACCGTTTTAACTCAAAAATTATTTTTTCAAGTATTAACAAAAATAGGCGTAATGGAATGTGATCAACAACTAGTAAGAAGTACTTCTTATCACGAGAAATCATCTCCAAAAGCGGCTGTAACAAAAGGAATTATTAAGCCAAATAAAATTATCATATCGAACACAACATTATTTCCAGAAAAACACTATCATCTCGACAGTTTAAGTAATTATTTGCTTAACAATATAGTTATTTTCTTAGGAAAGCTTATACCTATGTCGATATTTTCTCATTATGGAGATCAAGCTGAATTTGATTTAAAGAGTGATATGAAAACGAGTTAGCCGAACAGAATTGGTAATTTTATTGGTATTTTTATTCGAAATTAGTGTTAAGTTCTTGGTTAGTTTTATCCATTATAAAGTGTATTAGTAATGACAGGAGGCATTAAATTTTAATTTTCGTCTTGTAAAAATAAAGTAAATAATAATTTTTTAACTTGATTTATTAATTGTTGAATAGCATTTAATCGACTTGTTATAAGGAAATTACAAAAAAACTGGAAGTTAGTTATTTTATACTGATGTAGCGCCGTAACAAGAAGTATCTTAAGAAAACAAGTAACAATCGTTTTTTTCATTGTCCGACACATTGTTATATTATTGTCCTGAAATAGAAAGGAAGTTATAGAATGAAGACACATAAAAAACCATTATTTACCTTAGTACAAAACAGTGAATCAGTAACAAAACAAAATACTTTAAGCTATTTAGACTCTAAACTAAATTATCCGGATTGCGTAGATGAAATCATTGCATTACGTATTAAGGAGCTTAAATTACATCATACTGAGTATAAAGAAAAAGAGTACAACGAAAAAAATACTTTTCGTAAAAATAAAGAGTTTTCATTTATATTTGGGGAAATATTTGAATCCGAACACCATGAGAAACAAATCGGTATGTTAAAAGATGAGATAGCTTTGGCTAAAGAGTCCAATAAAGTAAAGGAATTACTTGGTACTCGATTGAAAGAGATGGCTAAAGTATACCCAGATGTGGAACTTGATCTAAGTGATGTTGATGTGATCCCAACACAAATAAAAGAACATTTGTTTGCTCCACCTTTAATCTTAACTGAAGATAATGCCATTATGCTTTGGGATGATTAAAAAATAGTTTTAACAATAATTAATACTAGGTCTAATAAATTACAGGGTATAAGCCCTGTAATTTATTTAATAGGTTTGTTAGAACAAATACTAATATTTATCAGTGCTAACTGTTAAAGGCACTTTCACCATGGCTGTTAATATCTAATCCTTCACGTTCATGCTCTTCTGATACACGTAATCCAACTGACAAATCGGCAATTTTATAACCAATCAATGCGATAATAGCTGTCCAAACAACACAGGTAATCACACTCATTAATTGGATACCTAATTGGCTTAGCATATTCATGCCTTGGGCATAACCAATGCCGCCTAACGATTCTGCTGTAAATACACCAGTTAGCAAACAACCTACAATACCACAGACGCCATGTACCCCAAATACATCACAGGTGTCATCAATTTTTAACCTTTTTTTAAGAGAAGATACACCCCAAACACCGGCAAAACCACAAATCAAACCAATTAACATTGCGCCACCAACGCCGACAAATCCTGCGGCTGGCGTTATGCCAACTAATCCAGCAATAACCCCTGAAGCAGCGCCTAAACATGATGGTTTACCTCGCAATACCCATTCGGCAATGGTCCACGCTAAAACGGCGGCTGCCGTTGCTGCGACCGTATTAATAAAAGCCAAGCTGGCAATCTCATCGGCTTGTGTTGCCGATCCCGCATTAAAACCAAACCAGCCTATATAAAGAATTGCTGCCCCTAAGTACACATAAGGTAAATTGAAAGGTTTTAAGGGCTCACGATTATAACCGATACGGTTTTTAAGCAGATAGGCGCCAATTAATCCGGCAACGGAAGCATTAATATGAACCACCGTACCACCAGCAAAATCTAATGACCCTTCATCGCCTAATATCCCCCCGCCCCAAACCATATGAGCCATCGGTATATAGGCGAATGTAAACCAAATTACCATAAAAATTAATACTGCTGAAAATCGAATACGTTCCGCAAAAGCCCCCAGTATTAAACAGCAGGTAATACAGGCAAAAGAGCCTTGAAAAGCGATCCAAATCAGCTCATAAATCGTTCCCGACAAGTCCGTTATCTTCACACCAATCAATAAAAAATGATCGAAATTACCAAAAAACCAATTTCCCTGACCAAAGGATAAGGTATAGCCATACGTTATCCAAAGTACGGTGATTAATGAAAAGGTAACCAATACTTGTGACAACATGGATAACACGTTTTTAGAACGTAATAATCCACCATAAAAAAGTGCAATACCCGGTACAGACATAAATAGTACCAGTGCAGTACAAATCATCATAAAACCATTATCTGCTTTATCAGCAATAGGAACTTCATTAGCCAATACTGAACCAGAAACCAATAATCCAAACACTAAACTTAATTTTTTTAACATAATATAATCCCTATTTATAGTGCTAACTCATCGGTTTCACCTGTTCGGATCCGAACGACATGCATCAATGGCGTAACAAAAATTTTTCCGTCGCCAATTTTGCCGGTATAAGCTGCCTGACAAATTGTGGTAATAGCTTCGTCGAGTTGATCGTCACTGATCGCTAACTCTATTTTTACTTTAGGTAAAAAATTAACAGTGTATTCTGCACCTCGATAAAGTTCGGCATGACCTTTTTGCCGCCCAAACCCTTTTACTTCTGTAACAGTTAATCCAGTGATACCAATATTTGAAAGTGATTCTCTGACCTCTTCTAATTTGAAAGGTTTAATCACAACAGTCACTAATTTCATCTGTGTAACTCCTCATCTTTTACTATGGGTAATCAACATAATGCAAAGGTTATGCCAGCTTTGATTAAGATTAATTTGTTGTGATTTTAGATAAGTAATGATGAAGCGTTATCATGCAGGTATAAAACATGAATTGTATAACAAATGATTGAGCTGACAAGCTCTATTGGGTTATCAAGAAAATTTAACTCGATAGCGTTTGATGCACTATTCTGGTGCTATTGCGTTTTTGTAGTGCCTTTTAATCTATTCATTAATTTAATTAGAAGGTCACCATTAACTTGCGGTATTCATCAAAAGCAAAGTGATCAGTCATGCCACTAATATAATCTTGCAACAAACGACAACGATAATAGAACTCCCAACTTTGAAAAGTGTCTTTCGTTTCATCTTTATTCTTAATAGCTTGTTGATAAGCATCCCGATGTTTAGCGGAAAGTTTATGATAAAGCCGTGTTTCAATCGGGTATTCTTTGTGATTATCGTCTTTTACTAATTTTAAAAAATCATGGGTTGGCATATCGAGTAAAGGACTATAGATATCTAACAATCCACTGATAATTCGGTGACCTTGTAATTCAATATTTTCAACAGATTCATGATTAAAAACATATTTAACTCCAACCGTTTTAAAGATATTTAATAATTTATATTCAGCCCCGTGACCTTCCAACAGCGCATTATTAAATGAACCATGGTATATCTCCTCGATATTTTCAATAAAGCGCTCAGCAGCATGAGGGACGAGTTTTGTGATAGTGTTAACACGTAAATACATGAAAAATTGCCCAATAGCTATCGCATTAAATTGATTTTGTCTTAGATTTTCATATGAACGCTCGACAACTTTATCAAAAAGATCACCAGGTTTGGTTGGCCCCCAAGCGTCCTTTAAATATTCATAAAGTTGTTGTACAGAAAATAATTTTTTTTCTACCGCATCTTCAAGATCGGCAATACAGTAAGAGATATCATCTGCTGCTTCCATAATATAAGTGAGTGGATAACGGTGAAAAGGTTTAATATCAAGTTGTTCAGATAACTCTTTGATAAAAGGCTCTTCAGATAAGTAATAACCCGGCTTTTTCATCAAATAGGAGAATTTAACAGGAACTTCACGCAACCAATAGGCAGGTTTGGAATATTTTAATATTGATGCAATTTGCGAATAAGTAAGATTTAATCGCAAAATGGTATGAACTAATCGTATGGCTTGTGCATTACCTTCAAAATTGCATAAGTCTTGACGGATTTTACTTTTCAACTCCTGAAGCTCAGTATTATCCGTTTTTTGTATTTCAAGCACAGGATAATAAGATGATGCATGAATTTTTAATCGTGAACCAAACCATTGGTTAATTGCTTTTTCACCAAAGTGTCCGAAAGGAGGATTACCAATATCATGCATTAAACAAGCCATTTCAACCAGACTTTCAATCGGCATAATAACTTGTTCTAATCCCAATTGTTCCAGTTTTCCGGCGTTGCTAAGACGATGAATGATCTCTTTAACAATATAACGCCCTACCTGTTGTACTTCCATGGAGTGGGTTAATCGTGTTCTGACAACTGAATTACGCTCTAATGGAAAAACTTGTGTTTTTTGCTGTAAACGGCGAATCGCAGCAGAGTTAAGGATCCTTCCTCGATCGCTTTCGAAACAACGAATTATTGAGTAGAGATTGGTTATCTTTTCTCGGGTTTTGCTTGCGCTACGTTGATAGTTAATTTTTTTATTGAAGTCGATCATACTCAATCCCTTGTATTCATATTATTATAATTTCTGTTTCACCCATTCAATAGCCGATTGATATTCCACTGGTAATAACGATATCAAACTAGCTAAAGATTGCTTTAATTTATCTGGATTATCATGTGTTAAATTGATATGCCCTACTTTACGCCCAACTCGGACTTCCTTTTCGTACCAATGCAGATGCACTAAATCAATCGATAACCATTTTTTATTGAGTTCTGTACCGATTAAATTCACCATAATTGAAGTGGTAAAGACATCTGGCTTAGGTAGTGGCAATCCTAATAAAGCCCTTAAATGCAGTTCAAACTGACTAATTGAAGCACCATTTTGTGTCCAATGTCCACTATTATGCACACGAGGCGCCAGTTCGTTAATGAGCAAATCATTACCCATCACAAAACACTCCATCGCCATGACACCCACATAATTTAGTTTATCCATTATGGCCGATAGCATTTGCTCAGCTTTTGACTGTAATGTTTTGTATTCATCGGGTAAGACAACACTCATTTTTAAAATGCCGTCTTGATGTAAATTGTTAGTCAACGGATAAAAAACCTTGTTCCCATTAGCATTACGAGCCCCAATTAGTGAAACTTCTTTCTCAAATTTAATGGTTTGCTCAACGATCGCATGACCATAGATTTCATCCGGTATATTGACATTGTTCTGATCGGTAATCCGCCATTGACCACGACCGTCATATCCGCCTGTTCGACGTTTAACAATCAAACGTTGTCCTAACTGTGCAAACAGATTTGTCCACTGTTGTTGATGTTCAAGTGAATGCCATTTCGCTGTTGGTAGACCAAGTCCATCGAGTAACTGTTTTTGCGTTAAACGATCGGCAATAATAGGGAATACATGGCGATTAACAAATTGAGGATGGTTAGCTAAAAGCTTGGTAAAAGGCGTATCAGGCCAACGTTCAATTTCAGCAGTAATCACCGACTGTTGATAAGGAATTGAATCGGGTTCAACATCTATGCCAACAGGATAGACTTTTATCCCTAAAGGCTCACCAGCTTGTCTTAACATTCGTCCTAATTGCCCGTTTCCAAGTACACATACCGTTTTCATTGTCATGTTAATCTTCAACTCGCGGATCGGGATGATTAAGGACATCATCCGTTTGACTTAATCGCCAAAGGGATAATCGTTGGAAAATATCGGCATCATGCAAGGAAAGAATTTGCGCCGCAAGTAAAGCGGCATTTGCTGCCCCAGCTTTACCAATCGCTAGCGTACCAACAGGAATGCCTTTAGGCATTTGCACAATTGAATAAAGACTATCTACCCCACTTAAAGCTGCGGTTTGAACAGGTACACCCAGTACAGGGACAAGCGTTTTAGCCGCTAACATACCCGGTAAGTGAGCTGCACCGCCAGCACCAGCAATAATCACATCAATGCCCTTTTGCTTAGCGTCCTGAGCAAATTGAAACAGTTTATCTGGAGTACGATGAGCAGATACGACTTCAACATGATAAGGAAGACTGAGTATATCGAGCACGTCTGCAGCATGTTGCATCGTTGCCCAATCACTTTTGGAGCCCATAACAATAGCAATTTTAGGTTGAATACGCATAGAAAATTGTATGAATATTTAAAAGATTAAGTAGATAAAGTATACACTAAAATTTTATGAATGGGGATAAAAAGGATCGTTAAGGATATACACCATGCTACCATTGCCTACATAACAAAGGTAGCATGTGCATCAATTTTAATTTACGCTTTAACCGCAGCAATAACTTTTATTTCAACCAGATACGCTTCTACCATCAGCGCACAATGTACCGTACAACGAACGGGCGCACTGCCTTTTGCTACCCATTCATCCCATGCTTTATTCATTGCGATAAAATCACTTTTGTTGGCAAGAAAAATGGTAACATCTAAAAGCTGTGTTTTATCACTATTTGCTCTGGCTAACATATTATCTATTTCAGCCAGTGCACTTTTAGTTTGTGCATAAGCATCGTCGATTAAGTTAGTCGGTACACTGGTATAATAAATTACATCATTGTGTATTACCGCTTCAGACCAACGTTCTGCTGGATCAATTCGTGTTATTGCCATCATTTATTCCTTATAAGATGATTAATTAAGAAACCTTAATAAAATCTGCACGTAATTTTTTTATTTCATCACGCAACACACCTGCTTTTTCAAATTCAAGATTTTGTGCTGCTTCATACATCATTGCTTCTAGCTCTTTCACTCTGGCTTGAACCTCTTTGACAGAGACATAATGATACGGTTTACCCGGTTCAAAAGCTTGGACTTTCGCCGTTGATTTTTTAGTGCTTAATCCTGCTTCTAAAATATCTTTAATCTCTTTACGTACTGATTTTGGTGTAATGCCATGTGCAGTATTAAAATCTTCCTGTTTTTTTCGACGTCGAGCGGTTTCATCAATGGTTTTTTGCATTGCTGGCGTAATTTTATCAGCATACAAAATCGCTTTACCATTTACATTACGCGCGGCACGTCCTACTGTCTGAATTAAAGAACTTTCAGAACGTAAAAAGCCCTCTCGGTCAGCATCTAAAATCGCAATAAGCGAGACTTCAGGAATATCTAATCCCTCACGTAATAAGTTAATTCCAACAAGCACATCTACCTTGCCTAACCGTAAATCCCGAATAATCTCCATGCGTTCAACCGTATTAATATCAGAATGCAAATACTTCACTTTCACATTATGCTCCGATAAATAATCGGTTAGATTTTCTGCCATTTTTTTGGTTAAGGTGGTAACTAATACCCGCTCTTCATTTTGCATGCGGATTTTAATTTCCGAAAGCAAGTCATCAACTTGCGTTGCCACCGGTCTTATTTCAATAATAGGATCTAGCAAGCCTGTTGGTCTAACCACTTGTTCGATGATTTCGCCACCCGATTTTTCGATTTCATATTTTGCCGGTGTTGCCGATACATAAATTGTTTGCGGCATAATATTTTCAAATTCAGAAAATTTCAATGGACGGTTGTCCAACGCTGACGGCAAACGAAAACCATATTCAACCAAATTAAGTTTACGTGAACGGTCGCCATTATACATTGCACCTAGTTGGGGAATAGCAACATGGGATTCATCAATAAACAATAATCCGTCAGCCGGTAGATAATCAAATAACGTTGCCGGCGGATCGCCCGGTTTGCGCTGTGATAAAAACCGTGAATAGTTTTCGATACCCGAGCAGTAGCCTAATTCGGTCATCATCTCAATATCAAATAACGTACGTTGCGTTAAACGTTGTTCTTCTAACAGTCGTTGATTATCAAGTAGTACTTTCTGACGCTCTTTAAGTTCGAGCTTAATTTGAGCAATCGCATTTTCCATAATGTTTCTTGGTGTAACATAGTGGGTTTTTGGATAGATAGTTATACGTGATACCTCATTAACGCTATTACCTGTCAATGGGTCGAATAATGTAATTCGATCGACTTCATCATCAAATAGTTCTACCCTTACCGCAAGTTCATCCGAATCAGCCGGAAAAATATCGATGACATCACCACGAACTCGGAAAGTACCACGACTAAATCCAAGGTCATTACGCGTATATTGTAATTCAGCCAAACGGGTTAATATCGAGCGCTGATCGGTAATCGTACCTTTAGTTAAATGCAAAATCATTGACATGTAAGTTTCTGGCGCACCTAAGCCATAAATCGCTGATACCGAAGCGACTATGACGACATCACGACGTTCCAATAAAGATTTTGTTGCCGAAAGTCGCATTTGTTCGATATGTTCATTAATCGATGCATCTTTTTCAATAAATGTATCGGTTGAAGGTACATAAGATTCTGGCTGGTAATAATCATAGTAAGAAACAAAGTACTCAACAGCATTTTCAGGAAAAAAAGCTTTCATCTCGCCATATAACTGTGCAGCAAGTGTTTTATTTGGCGCTAAAATAATCGTTGGGCGATTATGTTTAGCAATGACATTTGCCATTGTAAACGTTTTACCTGAGCCAGTCACGCCTAATAATGTTTGATGTGCTATTCCGTCATCAAGATTTTGATTAATCCTTTTAATCGCTTCTGGCTGGTCGCCGGCAGGTTTAAAATCGGAACACAATTTGAATTTTTTCATTACGTCGTAACCTAAAATTTTACCTATTAATAAAAATTATCCCCAAAAGGGCTTGACCTTTTAAAATGTTATATTTTTTGTTCAGTTAACATAAATTCAATTAATCGCCGCTTACTAATGACAACTTGATTTATGATAACTTATTGATATTATTAATTTCATTCCATTACGCTTACAATCTAAACAGTTCAATACAAAACCTTATAGAAACTGAGTTTTTTACTGTTTTGAATAAACTACTCACAGAGTTATCCACAGGGTTGGGGGATAACTCCATAAGTATAGTCTTTTTAAAATTTTTTCAAATTTCAACAAAAAATTTAGGGATTAAATCGCCTTTATTTAATTGTTTTTTTCTATTTTTAAATAGTTTTTAATAGCAAAAAACTAACAAACTAATGAATCTCTTCAACCTTATATTGATAGTTAACATCAGTTGTAGGTACAAAAGTTAATCGATGAGTGATGCATTTAGGGGCATCTTCAGCATGATGAGACACAAATAACAATTGTGTATGCCCATCAACAATTAAGCAATCTATCCAACGTTTGACTAATTCTCGATTTAAATAATCTAATCCTTGTAAGGGTTCATCCAATATTAATAATGTAGGATGTTTAACCAATGCTCTGGCAATCAAAACTAAGCGCTGTTGCCCCCAAGAAAGCGATTGAAACGGTTTATTAGCCTGAGAATATAAACCAAGTAGTTGTAGCCATTTATCCGCTAGCTTATTTTGTTTATCACTCGCTGTTCGATAAACCCCAACAGAATCAAAATAACCGGACAAAAGGACATTTTTAACGCTGGTACTCACTCGATAGTCTAAATGGAAGCTACTGCTGACATAGCCTATATGACGTTTTATGTCCCAAATGGTTTCACCAGAGCCACGTTTACGCCCAAAAAGTGTCAAATCATTGCTGTAACCTTGAGGATGATCGCCTGTGATTAAACTTAATAGTGTCGATTTACCGGCACCATTAGGCCCGATAATTTGCCAATTTTGATGCGCTTTAACCTGCCAAGTTAATCCATTAATCACCGCTTTATCGTCATAATAAACATAGCCGTTATTTAAAATGATACGATCTAAGTGATCGGCAAGTTCAATAGGTGATTCATCTGCTTCTGGTAATGACATATCAGGCAGATTTTCCAAATTAACCAGCTGCTGGATTATTTCATCCTTTAATATTGTATCTTTTTTACCCATTTTCAAGAGTTGACAATCGGCTAATAGTCCAATATTTTCAATGAATGGGGGAATATCATTAAATCGATTTAAAACCAATATGATAGTAATTCCTTGTTTGACCAACCCCTCAAGGATTTGAGATAAGTTTTCACGTGATTGCACATCTAATCCGTCAAAGGGTTCATCTAAAATCAATAAATCGGGTTTTACCATTAACGTTCGACAAATCAATGCTTTGCGGGTTTCACCAGTTGACAGATATTTAAATCGACGGCTTAAAAGTTCGCTAATACCAAATTGTTGCGCTAATTGCTGACACAAAGATTCATTTGCATGGGCTTGTTGAATAATTTGCGAAGTCGTTAATCCAGTATCGTGCTCACCTTCACTTAACATATCTGTATTATTTCGCTTCCATTCGTCATCAATCAATTTTTGCAGTTGCTCAAACGAGATATGGGCAATGGATTTAAATTGGTTAACAATTATACCAGATAATAGGGGTAACTCTCCAGCGATAGCTTTCACAAAAACCGATTTACCGCTGCCGTTACGACCAATACACGCTAAACTACTGCCTGAGTTGAGCGTCAAAGATTCAATATCAAATACACGATAATCACTAATCTTATAAACCGCATTTTCAATTCGTAACATGGATACCTCCATTTATTCAATATTATATTAAGGTAGCGATAATAATGTGCTGTGGATCAATAGACAGCATAATCTTCTTGTCTTTAGTTATTGCCAATTTTTCTATTTCTTGGGTTAATTTGGTCGCATAAATGGCAAGCCCAGAGGGCAATAATAATTGAATTTCACTCCAATGTTTATCGCTTTTAATTTGCACCACTTTTGCCGATAAACAGTTTTCATTGAGATGATTAAATTCAATGGCAGGGGCTTTAATGAGTAACATAACAGTTTTATTTGGACTCAATTTTAATCGTTGCACGCTTGATTGGGTAATATTAACTTTCAATTCAGTTTGATTATCGCTTAATAGAACGGTGATATAGCCAGCGACCTCATTGATCTCTAATTGCTTAATACTACCATATAACTGATTACGTGCACTGGTCTGCAAAGATAACTTTGCTGTCGTTTTTAAAATATCATCGAGTGGAACTTTATCATCACTCAATATATTAAAAGCATTTTGCTGTAATTGCGTTAGCAACTCATAAAGCTGAATAAATCTTACTGCATAAGGACTAAGCTTTGTTCCACCGCCCTTCTTGCCACCAATTGAGGTAATAAAAAAAGGAGTCGGGGCTAACGCATTCATTTCATTAATAGCATCCCATGCAGTTTTGTAACTCATGCCGACTTGTTTTGCAGCCTGACTTAATGAGCCTGTTTGCTCAATCGCTTTAAGTAAGGCTATTCGACGAGGATCGACAAACCGGTGTTGATTCAGATTTAATGTCAGTAAAATTTCAGGATAAAACATGATGTTAGCCATTATTGCGCTTATTTCAAAGCGACCCGTCACCAAAAGATTTCTGTTATTGTAAACGCTTTTTAGCCATTCACCAAAAAATGAATCGATCTTACTAATTGATTGATTAGCAATAAAATGACTTAGCAATTTCCCTATACCGTTAAACACGCTTTCGATTGTCGAATCAATCCTAAATATCAAAAAGTTTAATTGTACTTTATTAACGAATTTTGATAGCATCGCTATATAATATTTTATATAACGATTAGCTATCTGTTATGACAACTTTAGTTAAACCAATATGATAGGTCATATTAAAACAACCTATATCGAGCGAGGAAGAGGATGAACAAATACATAAAAACATTGTTAGCCGTAACACTGTTGACAGCAACCACTCTATTTAGCGTTTCTGTTTCAGCCATTGAGAAGATAACTGTTTTTGCTGCGGCTTCACTGACGAACGTTATGCAAGATATTGCAAATGAATATCAAACCGATCATAAAAATGTTGAGATTGTGTTTTCATTTGCCTCATCATCCGTGTTAGCCAAACAGATTGAACAAGGTGCACCGGCTGATATTTTTATGTCTGCCGATCAGAAATGGATGACTTACTTGATTGATCATCATCTTGTTAACCATAAAGATAACTTACTCAAAAATGCTTTAGTACTTATTGCACCAAAACAGTCTTCGATTGATAAAGTTGAGATTAATTCTACAACGAATTGGAATGCTATTTTGCCTAAAAATGAAAAACTGGCTATTGGCGATCCCGATCATGTGCCAGCAGGACTTTATGCTAAAGAGTCATTAACAAATTTAGGGGTATATGATCAATTATCCCCTCAGTTTGCACCGGCAAGTAATGTTCGTGATGCTTTAATGTTAGTTGAACGCAACGAAGCCGTACTTGGGATTGTCTACAGCACAGATGCTAAAGTAAGTAATAAAGTGAAAATAGTAGGGACGTTTCCTGCCAATACATTTACCTCGATTGAGTACCCGATCGCTTTATTGAAACCTGAAGCACAAAATTTCTATCAATATTTGCAATCACCCAATGCTAAAATAATTTTTGAAAAATATGGATTTATCACGCAATAACACATTATCACTATGCTACTGACAGACTTTGAATGGCAAACCTTATTGCTAAGTTTAAAAATTGCAGGCGTAGCCATTGCTTGCAGTTTACCCATCGGTATTTTCACCGCATGGATTTTGGCTCGATGCCAATTTTGGGGAAAATCTTGTTTGGATAGTTTTGTTCATCTTCCTTTAGTTTTGCCACCTGTAGTGTTGGGATATTTGCTACTGTTGACCATGGGCAAACAGGGAATAATCGGTAAATGGCTTTATCGTTATTTAGATATTAGTTTTAGTTTTAATTGGCAAGGGGCCGCGTTAGCTTCAGCCGTGGTTGCTTTTCCCTTAATGGTACGTTCAATTCGCTTGGCGATAGAATCGATTGACTACCGCCTTGAACAAGTTGCTCGCACGTTAGGTGCAAAACCGTTACGAGTGTTTATAACCATAACATTACCATTAGCCTTTCCTGGTATTTTAATGGGCATAATTCTTGGTTTTGCTCGCTGTTTAGGTGAATTTGGTGCAACGATTACCTTTGTTTCAAATATACAGGGTGAAACCCGTACATTGCCTTTAGCCATGTATACTTTATTGCAAATACCAAATGGTGAATTCGCCGCTTTTCGACTTTGCATTATCTCCATTATCTTATCGCTAGTGGCGTTATTCTTATCTGAAATATTAAACCGCTGGCATAAAAAAAAGATAGCAGGCTGATAAATGATGTTAAATCTTGATGTAAAAAAACAACTTCCCCGTTTTTTATTTGAATTTAAACTTCAAATTCCTTGTCAAGGTGTGACTGCCGTATTAGGGGTATCGGGTGCGGGTAAATCGACACTGATTAATTTGATTAATGGTTTAATTAAACCTGACCATGGTTTTATCCAACTTAATGGCACAACCTTATATGATGAAGAACAAAAAATTTTTGTTTTGCCTGAAAAAAGAGATATTGGCACCGTATTTCAAGATCCTTTGCTCTTTCCCCACTACCGGGTCATAAAAAACTTAACCTATGGTGCAAAAAAAATCACAATGTCACGATTTGATGAAATCGTCGATGTACTCAATATTCGCCCTTTATTATTACGCTATCCAGCCATGTTGTCAGGCGGTGAAAAGCAACGAGTCGCTATTGGTCGAGCACTCTTAACTCATCCTAAACTATTATTAATGGATGAGCCTTTATCAGCGTTAGATATGCCGCGTAAAAAAGAGATGTTAAGCTACATCGAAAAATTGGTTAATGAACTAAACATCCCAATAATTTATGTCACTCATAACATAAACGAAGTCAAACGTATCGCTCACGATGTGGTCATTTTGGAACAAGGAAAATTATTAGATTATGGAAAAACCGATTCTATTTTGCAAAGCGCTTATTTACAAGAGTGGTTATAAAGAGTTAATTGAGCACTATCTTTTTCTTGTTTAATATACGAAATACCATCATGCCATGCACCCAGTACAAGCCTTTTTACAGGTTTATTGTCCACTAAAAAATCATGAACAGCAGGTTTATGTGTATGACCATGCACCATAATATCTGCATGATAGTGTTTCATCATACTGTCAACCGTTTGCTGATTAACATCCATAATATACGCTGATTTAACTTGATTACGTTCACGACTTTGTTGTCTTAATTTTGCAGCAATTTTCAAACGGATGAATAATGGCATCATTAAAAAGAGTTTTTGCAACCATCGGTTATGCATCACTTTACGAAACTTTTGATATTGAAGATCATCTGTACAAAGCAAATCACCATGTAAAAAAACAATTTTTCCGTTCTGTTTTGCTAAGCAATTTATATCTGGTAATAAAATCATATCACAAGAATCTGCGAATCTTTTACCTAATAAAAAATCACGATTACCATGAACAAAATATTTTTTAATATGACGTTGAGAAAGTAATTTTAATGCATCTGCAACTTGATTTTGTAATTTAGAATTAACATCATCACCCACCCAATAATCAAATAAATCACCTAAAATGTAAAGTTCACTGTATTCAGGTAATGTGTCAAGAAACGAGAAAAAGCCTGCGCTAATATTAAATGAATCAGCCACAGGCTCACTATCTGATAAATGGATATCAGCGATAAAGTAACGGACAGGATTATTCAACCGTGACACTCGTAATAATCACGTCTTCAACTGGAACATCGGAATGCATACCATTACGTCCCGTTTTAACCGCTTTGATCTTATCAACGACATCAAGTCCATCAACCACTTCGGCAAAAACACAATAGCCAAAACCGTTAACATCTGCTGAACGATAATTTAAATAATCATTATCAACCACGTTGATAAAAAATTGTGCTGTAGCTGAATGCGGATCTGATGTACGTGCCATCGCCAATGTACCACGATTGTTTTTTAATCCATTTGCGGCTTCATTTTGAATCGGTGCTTTCGTCTTTTTTTGTTTCATACCCGGTTCAAAACCACCACCTTGAATCATAAAATTATTAATAACACGATGAAAAATAGTGTTATTATAAAACCCCTCTTTACAATACTCGACAAAGTTTTTAACCGTTTCCGGTGCTTTATCATCAAAAGTATTAATTTTTATATCACCATATGTAGTGTGAAATACGATCATAAATGTTCCTTATTTTCATTTTTATTTAATGTAAATCTAACAAATAAACCTTAAATGAGTTTCGATTAATTGAACTCAATTACTTAATTTTTCACAAGCTTGAAGTGTATTGCTCATTAACATAGCGACCGTCATTGGCCCTACACCACCGGGAACAGGTGTTATCCAACCCGCGCGTTTTACGGCAGTATCAAATTCTACATCGCCAACAAGCTTACCGTCAGGTAAACGATTAATACCGACATCAATAACAATAGCGCCGGGTTTAATCCATTCGCCTTTCACATAATTGGCAATTCCGACCCCAGCGATAACAATATCAGCATTACTAACATGCTTTGCTAAATCGACCGTTCTACTATGTGTAATTGTCGTTGTGCAACCCAATAAAAGCAGTTCTAACGCCATGGGACGACCAACAATACTTGAAGCACCAACCACAGTGGCATTTAATCCAGATAAATTGATACCGGTCGATTCAAGCATTTTAACCACACCATAGGGTGTACATGGACGTAAAAGTGGATCACGCTGTAACAAATGACCAATATTATACGGATGAAAACCATCAACATCTTTATTCGGATCGATTCGTTCAAGCACTTTAGTTTTATCAATATTTTCAGGGAGAGGAAGTTGCACCAAAATACCATGCACATCAGATCGCTGATTTAATTCATCTATCAATGCTAATAATGCTTCAGTTGTAGATGTGGGAAAATCATAAGCAAATGAAGCAAAACCAACATCGTCACAAGCTTTTTGCTTATTGTTTACGTATATTTTTGATGCAGGATCTGAACCGACTTGAATAACAGCAAGCCCAGGAATAGATAACCCATTTTCAACCCGAACTTTTACCTTATTAGCAATTTCGTTTCGTATTTGTTGTGCTAACGCTTTACCATTAATTATATGTGCAGTCATGAGCTTCTATACTTACTTATTTTAAACACTAAAGTCTTTATTTTCGCAAAAGTTGTTATTAATGTCTATTCACTTATCGTTTGCTTGACTAAGTTGAGATAATATCTGTTTATATTGTGTATCAACATTTGTAATTACCGAACAAATTTTACTATCAAAAGCTTTTAATTTTGGTTTTTGAGTTTTCCACTCATTTTTCGATATTTGTTTAATTCCCCCATAATTTTTGAACAGGCGAAAATGCAAAATACTATTACCGACAATATTATAAAAAATTCGTTGCCCAATCTGTTCACCATCTTTTTTTAAATTATTAAAATTTTTATAATAAAAATGGGTTTCATTATTTTCAGTGATAATCGATTGGTGTAATAAGTTTACTAATCGTTTATATAATTTTTTGAGTTGTTCATGTAATCCGCTATCATCATCCAATTTTGTAATAATGGCTTTTTTGAAGGTTGTATTAACTTCATCTAACAAGTTCAATGCTTGTTGTTCTAATTCTGGAAGTTGTTGACGTAAAGCACGCTGAAATTTTAATGCATTTTGCTTCAATTGAGGAGAAGGCGAAACCGACTGATTATTGAAAATAATCTTTCCTGTTGGTGAAATCAATAAATCATTTTTATCATTAAAAATATGGACATTCTGTTTACTTATTACAATGTCATAGCTGGGTTTTACTGCACATTCTTGGTTAGCAGCAAAAACAGTGAATGAATTAAACAATAATAAAAACAATAGCTTTTTTAACATATCAACGTTTATATATTAAGATTAGTTAAATTATAACCAGACTTTAAATAAAAAAACATAACAAAATTTTTATTTGCCATAATAAAATGATCAATTACATGACATAAAAAAACGCCATTAACAAAACCATATTTAGCATAATAACAACGAAACTTATCTTTATAAACAATATTAGTTTAAAACTAGGTAAACACGTTTTTTAATAATTAACCGTTGTTAGAAATAATTAATTTAAAATCAGACGTATTCATTAATCTTAACAGCTAATAATAAATTATTAATAGGTTTAAACTATAAAATTAAATATGATTTAGTGCTTTTTTTTCTAGAAAAGTTAAGTATAGTAACTATTATTAAATAACATATAACCGAGGTGACCAATGTTTACTGTAATTTTTGGACGTTCAGGCTGTCCTTATTGTGTACGGGCAAAAGAATTAGCTGAAAAACTGTCTCAAGAGCGAGATGATTTTTCTTATCGTTATGTCGATATCAATGAAGAAGGTATCACTAAAGAAGATTTATCAAAAAGTGTTGGCAAACCTGTTGAAACAGTACCTCAAATCTTTATTGATGAAAAACCGATTGGCGGTTGTACTGATTTTGAAGCTTATGCTAAAGCACACTTAGGATTATTTAAAGAGTAGTTTAAACACTTTTCCTTGATTGGTTATTAATACTATGCCACCGTTTCAGTGGCATTTTTTTTAACGCCCTGGCAACTTCTTCCAAGTAACTTCGTTACGCAAATAAGTTGGTTCGACATCTTCAACATTCACTAACTCTTGTCTTTGCCATTTTTGGTTGGCAATAACAATCAAATCTTGTGCATGAGGTAACAAAAGATCGCTGCTTTTAATATCTGTTAACATTTCAGGATAAGTTTGCCAACCGGTACCTGCGCTATAATAGCCAGCTGTACATTTTCGTTTGACTTTATCAGCGACCTTTTCAGGAGCAATCACGCATTCATCGATCATGGCTTGCCATTGCTCATTAACATATTGATATTGTCCTAAATAAACTTCGTTCATTCTGGCATCGATTGCGGCAATTACGTTTTTGGCTTGATTCAAACGTAAAGCGCCTTGGGCTAACGTCATCAATGTCGAGACACCAATCATCGGTCTGTCAATGCCTAACGCTAATCCTTGAGCAACGCCAATACCTATTCTTACACCCGTAAAACTACCAGGACCTTGTCCAAAAGCGATAGCATCAACTTGTGATAATAGGCAATCGGATTGTTTTAATATTTTATCCACCATAGGCAGTATCTGCTTGGTATGATCTCGAGCAGAAACAAGAAAATCATGCGTGATTTCATTTTGATATAATAGCGCAACTGAACACGCTTCAGTTGAGGTATCAATGGCTAAAATAGTACTCATTTTTTTCCAAAATAGTCCGTTTTTAAAAGCTAGTGTTTGGCAAGCAAAAAATCAATAACTTTGTTCAGATCACGTGTTCGTGGCGACGGTGGCAAGCTATTAAGAAATATTGCGCCATAAGGTCTCATGACTAAACGATTATCACAAATAATGATTGCCCCTCGATCATCATGATGACGAATCAATCGCCCTACCCCTTGTTTTAGCGTGATCACCGCTTCGGGTAATTGCACATCATTAAAAGCATCGCCACCTTGTAATTGGCAATCTTCCATGCGAGCTTTAATCAAGGGATCATCCGGTGATGTAAAAGGTAATTTATCTATAATAACACAAGAAAGCGTATCCCCTCTAACATCAATTCCTTCCCAAAAACTACTGGTTGCAATCAATAGCGCATTGCCACTATTAATAAATTGTTCTAGAAGTTTAACTTTACTGGTTTCACCTTGAACTAATACTGGTAACGCTGTCAGTTCCCGAAACTGCTTGGCTAACGCATTCATCATCGCATAGGATGTACACAGAAAAAAACATCGCCCATTATTCGCCTCAATCACTGGTAACAGTAGCTCTACCAATTTTTCTGCAATGCCATGTTCATTGGGTGAAGGCATATAACGAGGAACGCACATTATCGTTTGGTGCAAATAATCAAACGGACTTTCTAATATTAACGAATCCGCATTTGTTAACCCTAAACGCTGGGTAAAATAGTCAAGTTGATTATTTACAGACAAGGTTGCTGACGTAAATATCCAGCTCCCTTTGCGTTCTGTTAGTAATTCCGTAAATTTATCCGAGACAGATAATGGCGTTAAAGCAAAGACAAAATGATGATGAGTGCTTTCATACCAATAACTAAAACCAGTCACATGGGTTTCAGTTAATCTATTAAGCAACGTTTTATATTGATTAACACGCTCAAAACAATTATCTAAAGTTGATGATCGTCCGACCGCTAATAATAAAACCTCATGACAAAAATTCAACGTATCAAAAAGGTAAGCTATCTCTTTTTTGACTGGTTCTTGATTGAATAAAAACCGCAGATTTCCTTTAGGTGCTTGTTGATTAATCACAAGACGTAAATCTTGCGTACATTTTTGCAATTTATCGGCACACTGCTGCAACTGCGACATATCTTTAACTTCAGTTCGATAGGTAAGATTAATCTCTTTAGCTAAATCAAAAAGCTGTCGACTGGTTAGTTGTTGCCCAAAATAGTGACAAGCAAGATCGGGTAATTGATGTGCTTCATCAAAGATCATTACCTCCGCTTTAGGGATTAACTCCCCAAAACCGGTATCTTTCACAACAACATCGGCTAAAAATAGATGATGATTCACAACGACAATATCAGCGTTCATGGCTCTTTTACGCGCTTTAACCACATAACAATCGTTGTAATGTTCACAATCACTACCTAAACAACTATCATTAGTGCTGGTTAATATAGGCCATATCGCATTGTCTTCTGTTACCGTCGTACATTTACTAATATCACCATCTTTAGTTTTGATTGACCAATTTTTAACGCGAGCTAAATCAACCCGTAATCCTTTATCAAGGTCACCGGCTGCCGCGTATTGATGATATAATCGTTCCAAGCAAAGATAATTTGCTCGTCCTTTCAATAACGAAATTTTACCGGTGTAGTCTAATGCTTTTTTGATAATGGGCAGGTCTTTACTAAATAACTGCTCTTGAAGATTTTTCGAACCGGTTGAGATGATAACTTTTTTATCGCTCCGTAGCGCAGGAACTAAATAAGCAAATGTTTTTCCGGTACCCGTTCCCGCCTCAACAACCAATGATTTTTGTTTTTTAATTGATTCAGAAACTTTACTTGCCATATGTCGTTGTGGCTCTCTTGCCACAAAGCCTTGAATAGTTTGAGCAAGCAAACCATTTTCAGAAAAATCATCAATCACTTAAATGCACCTAATTTAAAAAGATAATTCAGTTTATATGTAAACGCTAGAAAGTTTATTTAAGGAATAATTCAATATAAAGAAAACATAGTATTTTCATAAAAAAGGGATGAATTGATTGTATTGGAATTGAACAACCCGTAACTTAAATAACCAATATACTATACCAATTATTTACAGCCAGCACTAGATATTATTAAAAACTTGAGGAAAATTACTTAATCAACCCGCCCCTTAATGATATGACGATAAAACGGTTTATTAAGGGACGATGTTGTTAATATGATTAAAAATGCTATTGCCCAAAAAGCGTAAACTTTATTGGTTATTTAACCATTTCATGTATTCGGTCGTACCTTCGGTCACCGATTTGAACTGAATCGGACAACCTGAATTTCTAAATTTGGTTAAATCAGCTTGGGTAAAACGTTGATAACGTCCTTCTAAATGTTCCGGGAACGGTATATACTCAATTTCACCTTTTTTATGATAGTTAAGTACCGCATCAGCTACTGTTTGGAATGATTCAGCTTTACCAGTTCCACAGTTATAAATGCCTGATACTTTATTTTCCCAAAACCATAAATTAACATCAACCACATCTTCCACATAAATAAAATCACGTTTGAAAGTATCACTTCCGGCGAATAATTTAAGTTTTTCGCCTTTGTGAAGCTGTTCATTAAGATGATATGCAACGCTTGCCATACTACCTTTGTGTGTTTCACGAGGCCCATAAACATTAAAATAGCGAAAACCACATACTTGTGATTTAGCCGTTGGTAATACTTGTCTTACGTATTGATCAAATAAAAATTTTGAATACCCATATACATTCAACGGTTTTTCATAAGCTCTATCTTCGATAAAGTTGTCGCTACGACCACCATAAGTTGCAGCAGAAGAAGCATATAAAAATGGTATATCAAATTCTAAACAGTAGTGTAGTAGATCTTTAGAATATTGATAATTGTTTTCCATCATAAATTTGCCATCCCACTCAGTCGTTGAGGAACATGCACCTTGATGAAAAATGACATCGATATTTAAATTTTCGTTGGATAAAATGGCGACAATAAAATCATCTTTATCCATATAGTCAGCAATATCGAGATCAACAAGATTTGAAAATTTTGTCCCATCTTTTAAGTCATCAACAACAAGGATATCTTTAAATCCTTTTTTATTTAGACCTCTTACAATATTACTACCAATAAATCCTGCTCCACCGGTCACAACAATCATAATAATTACCTTTTTAATTAATGAATAAAGATATTATATTGTATAATATCGTTATTTTCGAGTGTTCTTATTCAATCAGATTTAAATATTCTTTATTTGTTTTTCATAATTTGAAAAACATTTTATCTTATTAATGGTTATGTTTTACTGATACAAATTTTGGTACAATAAAAAAATCAAGACAAAACAATTAGACCTAGCCGATGCTTAAAAAAATTATCAATACAATTAGCAAATTAAACAGAAAACGAAATTATTTATTCAAAAATGTAAAACTTTTTATTTTGTCCTTTAAGCTGAAACGGTCTCAATTAGATTTATCAAAAATAGATAAAGTCACCATTCAAGCATGTAAAAATGGACTTGGCGATGCTGTTATCATATCAGGACTGCCTAAAATTCTCGCCACTCACGGTTTTGAAGTGACAGTGCTGACAAAAAAATCCAATGCTTTTTTATTTGAATCTAATCCCTATGTCAGTCAAGTTATTTGTCTTGACAGACCATTAACCAAATCACAGATTCGTGTTTTAAAATCTTTAGAATGCGATCTATTTATTGATCCAAACAATAGAACCAGTTATTCCAATTGGATTTTTAAGATCATCAAGAAAATAAAACCTAAACATACTATTGGCTTTAACTATCCCAATTGTTACCGTGTATATGACTCAATCATCACCTATACGGATTTTAGTGCACATTTTAGTCAAAGATTTAGGTATATTTTAAATAGAATTAATATACAAACAAGCGAAAATGATTACAAATATGATCTTCATTATTCCGATGAATATGATTTACAAGTTGAAGGTCTTTTATCTAATTATCCATCTAAAAAGATCTGTATTTTTAATCCTTATGCATCCTCAGATCGCCGAAGTTTTTCAAGCAAACAGGCACAAGATATTATAGATCTTATGTCGAGTTACCCCAATATAGTAACCATTGTCGTTGGTTTGCCAGATAAAATCAGTAAATTACATCCATCACCAAATATAGTAATTAATCCACTCAATCATTTTTTTCATGCTGCGTCGTTAATTAAACATTGTGATTTTGTTATTTCGGTTGATACCTCTATTGTACATCTTGCCAATGCTTATAATAAACCTTTAATTAGTGTTTATAGTTCTGAGATTGATACTTTTGATCCCCGATATAAAAATAACGATGTGTATAAACCTAATTATGAAAATGCAATACAGATCATTGCACCCGAAAACTCAGCCCAAAATTTAGATATAATGAACTTAAAGCACTATATAGATCAGCTGACAATAAATCTTTAAATCAGATTTCACTTAAAAAATATTATTGTCATGAAGTTTATATAGCGTAAGCTTACTCAGTTATAATGAATTAAAAACATCGTTATAAGCCTGTTTTTCGAAAATATCCGTATCAAGAGCACTATCTAAAGACATATTTTTAACCTCTACTTTTAACGCTTTCATGACAGAACTTGCGTGCTCAAAAGCAGGGAGAATATTTTTTTCAAAATCAGATGCTAATTGTGAATAGGTGATATTGTCTGGTGTTTCATAAAATCGAGGTAAATGGAAATTATTTAAATCAACACCAGCTAAATAAAGTTGGTTAAAACCTAAGTAAACGGCTATTTGAAGCGCCCAATAAACAACAGTTTTAGCCGGAAATACGCCATTGACAATATTTGTCTCAAAGGCTAACGGCTCATGTTCCCGATGATCATTATGATAGAAGTAAATACTTTTATTTCGGGTAGGATCATTTTCAATTTCAGACAATGTTTGGATTGGTTGATAAGTCAGTTTGAACGCATCTTCAATTAACGCAACTTTACAACAGATGGATTGGTTACCGAAAAGGTTTATGATTTTCACTAAACCATCAACTTGCAAAAATAAGAGAAGATCTGGGTTAGCAATAATTTGTTCTACAATCTCAGGTCGTTGAGAAAAAAAGTGAATATCCGTGATAACGTAAAAATTAAAGTTTATCTTGTCCTTTAGACAATATGAGCCATTTACCCCTAAAGTTAATACCGATGGAGAGTGTTTAAACGTTATTTGATTAATGGATGGCCCAGAAGCAACCATGACTAATTGACCGGTAAAGGCATGTTTTAATGACTTAAGATCGATGATAGGAATCGAGATCCCTTTATAAGCAAAATCGACTATTTGCCCACAATCCCCACGAGAGATTTTGACATGAGGCCAACGTTTACGGTTATGTTTATAACGCTTAGAGTGCGTTAGTCGATAGATTACTTTAAACAATTCATCACTTAATTTCATTTTGATTAACTTTATTTTTTGTTTTTAAGTTTAATATACATAAATGCATATTTTAAGGCTTTTAATACATGACCACTTTTAAAGAATTTTTTTACATAGACACGGCAATCAGTTGGTCTCATTTTATCTTGATAGCTGTCTAAACAACTATCTCGCCATGGCGTAAAATGTTTATAAAAAAGATACCAATTCTGGGCAGCACCCACATGCTCATGGTACCAAGGTTTTCTCGCTCCCGTAAAATGAATAAAGTAAGGTAAATTTTTTTCAGTTTCAAAAAACTTATCTTTATTTTTTTCGTTAATCCATGTGAATAAGTAGTTCCAACTAGGATCAACGATTAACACATCATTTTGTAATACCATGTTAAGCGCATCTTGATCAGGATAACGCAACTGACCTTTATGCAATAATAAAAGCGTATTTACTTTATCTTCGGTGTTAAAATCATTCCAATTTTTTACATTAATGTATAAAAAACCTGAATTAAAATAATGTGTAGTCGACAAGTTTAATCGTTGAATATTTTTAGAAACGTTTTCATTATTTAATGAATCAATACCGGCCGCACACACGACATTATCGATGTCAATATTATTTATTGCAGATATATCTTTGAAACAAAGGATGTCAGCATCTAAATAGATTAATTTATCCACTTTTCCATTTAATAACCGCGGGACAAGTAGTCGAATAAACATGGAACGATTAAGATGCTTTATCGCATGTTCGTTATCATATTTGTCCAAACATGCTTCAGGTATAGGATAGACGATAATATCTGAGCTTAAACGACTCAATTGATCAATATCGTCTTGTTCGACATCATAAAGAAAAACATGAAATTTTAACGCATTATTCAAATTGTTAAAATAGATTGATTGAATAGCTATCGCTACATATTTTAAGTAATTTTTATCTGAGCAAAAAGCGATGTTAATCGTATTCTGTTTATTCATCTAAATTATTTCCATGATGCACCATTTACTACAAATAATATTTTTAAATTAAATATCTTGCAATTATTCTTTTTACCCTCAAAAATCCAATAGTAGCGACTTTTCCGGTTTGACTAATACAGCTTTTGATTATAGTTTGCGTTCACTTAATTTATTGGAATTGTTTACCTGTATATAAATTAAAGTATATTCCTTTTTTCTCTAATAAAGCTGCGTGATTACCTTGCTCGATAATATGTCCATCATCAATGACTAGAATCTCATCGGCATTTTCAATCGTTGAGAGTCGATGTGCAATCACTAAAGATGTTCGGCCTTTTTGTAATTCATCTAACGCTTTTTGAATGGCACGTTCAGATTCCGTATCTAATGCAGAAGTCGCTTCATCTAAGATTAAAATAGGGTTGTCACGCAATAATGCTCTTGCAATAGCGATCCGCTGGCGTTGACCACCTGATAATAATACGCCACTTTCCCCAACTTTGGTGTCAAAACCTTTTTCAAAATTCATAATAAAATCATAAGCGAAAGCCTTTTTAGCGGCTGCTTCTATTTCAGCTTGTGAATACTGATCAAGTCGACCATATGCAATATTATTGGCAATGGTATCATTAAACAGAAAAACATTTTGCGAAACTAATCCAATTTGGTTTCTTAAACAAAATAGAGTTAAGTCTTGAATGTTATGTCCGTCAATCAATATTTCACCTTCAGAAATATCATAAAAACGTGTCAGTAAATTTGTGATCGTCGTTTTCCCTGAACCCGAACGCCCAACAAAAGCCACGGTTTTTCCTGCCGAAACAGTAAAGCTAATATCTTGGATCGCAAGTTGTTGTCGGGTTTCATAACCAAAACTAACATGCTTAAATTCAATATCCCCTTTTACACGTTCAATGTTAAGTTTACCCGTGTCTTTTTCGACAGGTTGCTCCAAAATGGAAAAGAGTGTTTGACATGCCGCCATACCTTTTTGAAAACTCGCATTCACACTAGTCAAACTTTTAATAGGTTGCATAAGCGCAACTAAGGAAGAAAAAACAACCGTAAACTCACCCGCTGTGATATTTAAATCTGGATTACTTGCCGTTAATAAAACAAAAGCAATTGCAAATGAAATAACTAACTGAACAATTGGGGTAGAGAGCGCTGAAATAGAGACAAGTCTCATACCGTCACGACGAAACTTATTACTTATTTTAACAAAATTGTTCGACTCTTCGTCTTGTGCACCAAATACGATGATCTCACGATGTCCTTTTAACATTTGTTCAACAGACATGGTGACATTACCCATTGAATTTTGCATATTTTTAGCTAATCGTCGGAATTTCACAGAAATAAACGTAATTAAACCAATAACAATGGGAGTAATGATGATCAGTGACAATGATAATTGCCAACTGTTATAAAACATCGTATAAAATAATCCACAAATAAACGCTGATTCCCGAATAATGATAATTAAAGCATCGGATGATGACGAGGCTACCTGATCGGTATCGTAAGTTATACGAGACAATAATCGACCATTCGAATTTTGATCGTAATAACTAACCGGCGCATCGACAAAATGGTTAAATAACCTTTGTCTAATCCGCATGACAATTTTTCCAGAGATAAATGCTAACGAAACCGAATAGCCGTAGTTAGCGATACCTCGTAATAAAACCAACCCAAAAATATAGAGGGGAGCCATAAGTAAAAAACTTTTATCACCATCACTAAACCCTCTATCTAAAAGGGGTTTTAATATTGCAATGAGTGATGTATCGGCAAATGCACTTAAGAAAAGTAATAATACAGAGACAAATAAAATGAGTTTATGCTCAATAATATATGGCCACAGTTTCAAAAACGTTTGCCATGTTGATGAATCTTTATCGAGATCATGCTTTTCTTGTTGATGTTTTTTAGTCATATTGTTCTTCATAAATAAATTAATGATATTACGCATTAAATTGCATTTTATGCATTTGAGAATAAATACCATTCAGCGCTAAAAGTGATTCATGATCGCCATCTTCAACGATTTTTCCCTCATCAATAACTAAAATTCGATCGGCTTTTTCAATGGTTGATAATCGATGAGCAATAATGATAGATGTACGATTTTTTTGCAAAATTTCAATCGCTTCCTGTACCAATCGTTCGGATTCATTATCTAATGCTGAAGTCGCTTCATCTAAAATTAAAATCGGGTTATTACGTAACAGAACTCTGGCAATTGCAATCCGTTGTCGCTGCCCTCCTGATAGCAATACGCCGTTATCACCAATTTCAGTATTAATACCTTGTTCTAATTTGTCAATAAACTCTAAAGCATTTGCTAATTTTGCAGCGTGCATAATGGCTTCTTGAGAATGTTTTCCTTTCTCTCCATAAGCAATATTATCGGCTATTGTTCCATTGAATAAATGCACGCGTTGCGATACATATCCAATCTGGCTTCGTAATGATTTTAATGTGTAATCTTTTATATTAATCGAATCTAACAGAATTTCGCCGTTTGTTACATCATAAAAACGAGGAATTAAACTGGCTATGGTAGATTTACCGGCTCCAGACCGTCCAACTAATGCAACCGTTTGCCCCGCTTTTATCGTAAAACTGATATCATTGAGTGAGGGTGTATTTCGAGTAGGATAAGTATAGGTAATATGTCTAAACTCTATATTACCATTAACTTTATCTTTCTCAATTTTACCTTCATCTTCTTCTAATGGTGAATTTAAGATCCCAAATAATGATTCACAAGCTACCGCACCTTTTTGTAATTCAACATGTAAACTGGTTAATTCACGAAGTGGGCGCATAACCGCAACCATAGCAGAAAATACAACGGTAAAAGATCCAGGCGTGATATCCAAACTTTCACTGGCAACCAGATACAAGATGCCCCCTAAACCTAAAGTTGCAATCAACTGGATGATTGGTGTTGACAATCTTGAAACAAATTCAATTTTTAATACGCCACGTCGCACAGTATCCGTTATCTGGCTAAAATTACGTTTTTCGTAATCCTTGGCATTAAATATTAATACCTCTTTATGACCGTTTAACATTTCATCGGCAGCGGTGGTAATTTCACCCATCCCTTTTTGCATCGATTTAATGGTTTCTCTAAATTTTTTGGCAATAAATTGTGCGATAAAAATGATTAAAGGAACAATGATAAATAGCACTAATGCTAATTTCCAACTACCATAAAACATGACACAACAAAGTCCAATGGCGTAGGTAATTTCTCGAACCAAGATAATTAATGCATCAGATGAAGCTTTGGATAAGAGTTGTGTATTGAATGTGATAACTGACACAAGGTCACCCACAGAACTCTTATCATGGAAGCTAACGGGGCTTTTAACAAGATGATTGAAGATTAACTGCCTAAATTTGGTGACAACTTTGCCCGACAACCACGATAGACAGTAGGTCGATGCGTAGTTTGACAATCCTCTTAACAGTATTAAACCAATGATCGATCCAGCAATGATCATCAATAACGAATAATTTTTTCCCATTAAACCATGATCCAATAACGGTTTTGTAAGAGAAATTAGCGTAGCATCAGTAGCGGCATTTAATAGCAATCCAAACACGGCCGCAATTAATGCTTTTTTGTATGGTGCAACAAAAGGCCAAAGCAGTCTAAGTGTTTTCCAAGAGGTATATTTGTCCGACATAAAGTTAATTAAAAATTATCAAAATAATAGGTATTATACTACAAATAACGATGTCTCGTTAGTTTAATAAATGCTTAAAAGAGTCTTAGTTAATTATTCCTACAATAAAACTTCGTTCATTTAAAATAGAATAGAATCTTCGCATCAAAAAAAATGCATATCTACTCGATATGCATTTAGATCACCCAATCGTCGATTATTTTTTACATTTAGCGACTAACTGAGAGGTTGAATAACCTTCTATACGTTCAAGAATAATGGCCTCGCCACCATAACTGACTACTTTTTGCGCTTCAGGCCAATTATCAATGGTGTAGCCTTCTTTCGCAATCACATCAGGTCGAAGTTCTTCCACAATATGGCACGCATTATCTTCACTAAATACGATGACATAATCAACAAATTCGAGTGAAGCCAGTAACGTGGCTCGAGTGTTTTGATCTTGAATAGGTCTATCAGCACCTTTATATTTTTTTATCGAATCGTCTGAGTTCACTCCCACAATGAGAATATCACAAACATTTTTAGCTTGTTGCAAAGAACTTAAATGCCCTAAATGTAACAAATCAAAACAGCCATTTGTAAATCCAATTTTTTTACCTTGTTTTTTTAATTCATCAATAATTGGCTTAGCATCGGATAAACTGATAATTTTATTTGTTCGAGTACACTTAATTTCACATTTTTTTGTCGTTAATTTTGCTTTTAATTCATTAAAAGAAACAGTGGCTGTGCCTAATTTTCCAACCACAATTCCTGATGCAATATTGGCTAATTGCATCGCTTCGGCAATTGGTGCTTTTGCACCTAAAGCAATACCTAATGTGGCTAAAGAGGTATCTCCTGCACCAGAAACATCGAAAACTTCTTTAGCTTCTGTTGGTATTTTGACAATGAAATTTTTATTTTCACATGAAATATAAGCCATTCCATATTCACTTAAGGTCACAATAATATTTTTAATACCATATTGTTTTAAGAAAATATCAGCACCTTGTTTCAATTCATCATCAAATTGTGGACTATCAGGATTGAGTTTAATACCTGTTGCATCAAAAAATTCTTTGATATTTGGCTTAATTAATGTTGCACCACGATACTTAGAATAATCATTACCTTTTGGATCAACAATAACTGGAATATTAAACTTATTACAAAGATTAATAATCATCTGAGTGGTTTCTTGATTAAAAATACCTTTATTGTAATCCGATAACAAAACAATATCGGTCATCTTAATGGCTTGCTTGACTAACTTAGAAAATTTAGGGAGTAATTCAGGTACAAACGGAAGTAGCTTTTCAGCATCAGCACGAAGTAAATGATTATGATTAGCGATGAATCGTGTTTTGATAATAGTTGGATGATTTTTCAATCGATAAAGATGACTATGGCTTCCTGCATTTTTTAAAAGTGAAGTAACAAGCTTACCGTTTGTGTCTAAACCAACAAATCCTAAAAAAGTAGGTTTACAGCCAAGAGACGCTAAATTTGCCGCCACATTACCTGCCCCACCTAACATTACCTCTTCATGATCCAATCTGAAAATGGGTACGGGTGCTTCAGGAGAAATCCGCTCTACCGTTCCATACAAAAAACGATCCAACATAATATCCCCAATGACCGTTACTTTAGTATTTCTAAATCTATCAAGGTAAGAATAAAATTGATTCATATTAATATTTCCAGTTTATGCTATTTCAATATTTTTTTAATTTCTTCGAAAATCGAATTTGGTTTGATACTTTTCATACAGATATGATTGTTGTTTTTATTGATACAATATGATGCCCATTTATTATTTATCCATTCGCATGTTAAAGGACACGCACTGGAAGAAATATTGACATTATCTGAATAACCATAAAAGTCTGCAGAAGTCGGACCAAAAATCACGACTGAAACACCACCTTCTAAAGACTTTCTTAAATGAACCATTCCACCTTCTCCATCAATATGTAACATGGAATTTTTCAAAATAGCTTTCAACTGATTTAAAGTCGTTTTTCCAACTAAGTTTAAATCCGTACCTTTAATTAACTGACATCTATCTGTCGATACACCTAATTGAACAATTTTGTATTCTGGAAACGCTGTTTTTATCAGCCTGACTAATTCATCATAGTATTCAAGCGGATATAATTTTGTGGATTCACTTTGAGGATTTGTCCCATCCACCCCACGATTAAGCGTAATAAACTTTGTATCGGCTAATTTTAGATCTTTTAAAACTTTTTCATCATCAGATAGTGCTGGTAAAAATTTATAATTATTGCGATCAATATTCAAAAAACCATAAATATCTGGCTGTTGCAATCTATTTTGATTATTGATTATAGAATACTGAATACTTAATGAGTCAATTTTAGGTGGATCGTACACAATTTTACCATTTATTCGATAAAATTCTTCATACAATTTAACCAATTTTTTTAATTTCAAATTTACATTTGACGGGAGTAAAACTAAATTATTTTTAACTATTAGTGGAAAACGATCTATTTTAAAATCAAGTAAGTAAGCTACTCGATCTTGATTCCACTCATCTTTATGATAGATATTAAAAACTGATTCCCCAATCAATTCTTTAACTAATTTGGTATTCTTTACGAAAATATCGATAGTTTTAATTTCATCTTTCAAATAATCTAAGAGATAACTACAGTAATTAAGATTAATTAAGATATCACCGATTCCCCCTGTAATGAAAAAAGATAAACGATCTAAGCGATATTCAATTTCATAGGGTTCATTAGTAATCGGATCAAATTTTTGCTTGTTTGATTTAAAGTCAAAAAGTTTACACAAATTCCACCACAACAATTTGATTGCAGCTTTTTTATACTTATTGGAATAAAGTGATTTATATTTGTTAACTTTTTGCTGTAATTTATCAAAATAGTTCATAATTGATTTCTTATTTACTCATATAGTTTCAATATTAAAATATATTTACATTAACCTAGCTTTTGGGCGGGGTATTATACCCTAAAATAAAGGAAAATTTTTAGAAAAATTTCTAATAATTAAAATTATTTTTATAGCAAAAAAACTGAATAAATAAGTAATTATATTTATAACTTGAGTAAACAATCGTGTTATTTAACTATGCTAGTTTAGTCTTTGACCTTTCCAATAAAGCGACTATTGATAATAATTAATTTATACTTTCATCATGCTTTAAAAATTTTTTGACTTGTTCAAAAACAAAATTTGTATCTATAGATTTCATGCAGATATGGTTGTTGAGACTATTGATGCAAGTTTTTGCCCATGTTTCATTTAACCATTCGCAACTAAATGGGCAAGCTTTAGAAGCAATATTAATATTGTCAGCATATCCATAAAAATCGGCAGAGGTAGGCCCAAAAATCACGACAGATACCCCTCCATTTAAAGCCTTTCTTAAATGTACCATTCCCCCTTCACTATCAATATGTAGTACAGAATGCTTAAGTAATACTTTAAGGGCGTCTAATGATGTTTCGCCAACCAAGTTTATATCAACATTATCAATCAGTTGACATCGATCGGTTGATGCGCCTAATTGAACAATTTTATAATTTGGATAATTGATTTTAATAAGATTTACTAAAGCATTATAATTGTGTAAGCTCCACAGTTTAGTGGACTCAATCACATTACCTTGATTATCAACGCCCCTGTTGATAGTGATATATTTACCTGGCTTGAGCCTTAAATTGTTTAATATTCGGTTTTCGTGAAATATTTTAGGGGTATACTTAAAATTACGACTAATATTTAATAAATTAGCAATATCAGGTTGTTGTATTCTTTTATGTCCATTGATAAGCGAAAACTGATTAGTCATGCCGTCCATAAAAGGTAAGTAATCAAAAAAACGGGTATTTTTCTTGTAAAAATCTTTGTAAACGTCAATAAGTTTAAGCAATTTTTTATTTTTGGAATGCTTTGAATAAATGAGGTTATTTTCTAAAATTTGTGGGTATCTAACTAATCCTATTTTCAACAGATATTTATCATTTATTGGCTCTAAAACGGGAAAAATATTAAATTCAGCCCCACCATCTAAAGATTTCACCATACCAGCATTATTAACAAAAATATCGATAATAATGTTGTTAGGCTTTAAATATTCTCGTAAATAACAAGCGTAATTAAAACCAATTAAAATATCACCAATACCCCCTGATAAAATTAGGGCTATTTTATTTAAATTTTTCTTAGATATTTTATCTTTACTGGTTTTTAAACTAATTATTTGAACAATGTTCCACCAAATTAATTTAAGCGCAATTTTCTTATCATTAACTTTGTATTTTGTTTTATATTTATTAACTTTTCTCTGTAACTCTTTAAGATAACTCATAATTAATATTACCCCATGTATTAATTTGAATTTTTCCAGCCATTACAATTCGTAATTTAATAAACGCTATCAATTAAATGGGTTGCTACATTACATGCTTACATTAGAACGTTAAAAGCATTGACAATTTACTGCTTTTCTAACTTTCTAATCACTATATTACGTACTATTTTGCAATTGGGTTGAAACATTCAATTATTCGTTTGGTAAAATTAGCTAATATTTTAGTTAAAGGTTTGATATATTTTAATCACGCAAAAAAAGGGATACAGATCATACAAGTGCCATTTATCACAAAGCTGATCCCATTTTTCTATACTGTATCGTGTAACATTATAATATAACGTTTAAAGTAAGCTTATCAATCATATGTCAAATAACATCAGTCATGATTAAACACCAAAATCAGTCTTCAAAGCACAACCAAACTTGGAATTTTCTAATGTTATTTAGTTTATAGCCAATTATTCAAAACAAAATGCCTTTATTTCAATTATAATTTTTAATTCAACATTCTGTATTTTTTTATGCCAATCAATAGAAATCACACTCTACTAAAGATTTTTAGATTATTTCACGACACAACGATTTTATTGACTCTTAATACTTAAATTTTATTACAGTGTTATATTTAATAATTGATAACTGGTCAACATTATTTTTATAAAAAAGTTAACTAATAATTCCAAACTCAATATTGGATGGCGGTAAGTTTATACTATTAGTCACTGAATTGGGAATGAAAGTTGGTAAATATTGATTTTTGAAGTTCGTTTGTATAAAAATTGATTCATTTACTTAACAATTTCAACCAACATGACCTAAATTTAAACGATTATCGATAGCGTAAATTATCCTACGCTTAAATTACACCAAAGGTCTGAAACTTTTTAATGTTTCTTTAATCTGTTCGATAATCAATTGGATATCTAATTCAGCAATCGGATCACCTGCCTTTGTAATCTTGTTTTGTTGTGTAAATAAAAGTTTAGCGTTCGTGCCGATAGGTGCCCATACTTTATTCAGATTAAAACCAGCATTAAAACGATTATTATAAACCGCTATCAATGGTTTATTATAAGTTGATGCAACATGCACAACTGATGTATCCACACTAATGACTAAATGACATAGCGAAACAAGCGCTGATGCCACAATAAAAGATGGATTTCTATTGAGATGAATATTCGGTAATTCATCAATAGCACAAATTTGCTTCTGTTCCCCCACAATAATGGTAGTACAATTTTTTTGTTGTGATAGAAAAGCGTTAATTCTTTTTATTTGTTCATGTGAAAAACTTTTCGTTTCAGACGATCCAAACGGATTAAAAACAATAATAAATTTATCCGATCCATTACACACTTCGTTAATAAACTTTTTGGCTGTTAATAATTCATCATGATAAATATTGAGATGATATTGAACACAATTATAACTAATTTTCAGAAGATCTAGAATTTTACAGCTTCGTTGAGTGATATGAGCGTTCACCTCGTTAAAAACAATTGAAGTATCATATTGTAAGAATTTAGATTGATTAAACCCTATGGTATGCGTCGGGTCAAAAGATGAGATAAGTTCAACTCTTCTAAGACTATTATCACCTTCATCATAAAGATCAATGGCAAGATCTATCTTGATATTTTTTTCGGTTTTGCAAAATTTTTTTATCTCTTTTTTATTAAAAAAGTAAGCATTATCGACTTCAATAAAACCATTAAATAAAAAGCTTAACCGTTCATCCACAACAACATTCACTTGATAATTTTTCTGTCTTAATTCATTAATAAGAAAAGATGCAACGATTGCATCACCAATACCAAAATCGCACATGACTATTAATAATGAGTGATATTTTTCAGCATCAAAAATGGTTTGATTTAATTTTCGTTTGTTAAGTTGATTTGTTTTAAGATTATTCTTAATCTTTTTAATTAGAAAATTTCTATATCGATTAAGGCGTTTGAAGCATTCAATCATTCTTTATTGTCTCGTCAGTTTTCCATAATAAATAGTTCAACAATTTTGTCTTATAAAACAAATCAATCGTTATTTTTCAATTGGATTTTTTTCAAAATTAATCATCGATTCATACCATAATCCCGTAATTTATTGGCGATTGCCGTATGTGATACGCCTAACCGTTTCGCCAGTTTACGAGAACTTGGATATTTATCGTATAACTGTAATAAAATCTCTTTTTCAAACTGTTTGGTCATTTCATCTAATGTCTTATTTTCGATATTATCAATGCTAGATATTCTTGATGAAGTTTGCACTGGTAACTCAATATCATTGACGGTCAATTTAGTTGATGTCAACTGAGATAGAGCGCAATACAGAATATTTTTTAGTTGTCTTACATTCCCTGGCCATGAGTAGCGGGCTAAATAGTCAAAAACTTCATTATCGACATAAGGAGCAGGTATGCCTTGTTTATCGGCAAATTCATTGACAAACATCATGGTTAGCGGAGCAATGTCTTCTTTGCGTTCGCGTAATGAAGGAAGATGTAATGAAAGCACATTGAGCCGATAATAGAGATCTTTTCTAAATTTTCCTTGTTCGACTAAATCGGCTAAATCAACTTTTGTGGCACAAATAATACGTACATCAACATACACCTCGTTATCATCACCAACCCGACGAAAATAGCCATCATTAATGAAACGTAATAACTTGGTCTGCATTTGAAAAGACATTTCATCAATACCATCAAGTAGAACCGATCCGCCATTAGCCTGTTCAAAAAAACCTTTTTTACTTTCTATTACTCCCGGGTAAGCCCCTGCAGCATGACCGTAAAGTTCGCTTTCAACCACTTCATCTGGCATTGCAGCACAATTTAACGCTAGAAAAGTTTGCTCCCCTCGAGGACTGTATTGATGACAGGCATAAGCAAGTAGATCTTTACCGGTGCCCGTTTCTCCCGAGATTAATAACGGTTCACGTTGTATCGAAAACGCTTTAGCTTGTGCAATTAATTTTTGCATGGCATTACTTTGTGTCGCAAAAATGTCAAAAGCCTGACTTGCCACAACATGAATTTTAGATAATCTTTTTTTAAGATATTCTATAGGTTGGATGATAAAAATAGTTTTTGATGTTTCGTTAACTTTTTGCAACAGATAATACTGTGCATTAAGTACAATAATGGTATCATCTAGCTCATCAACACCTTGCGTCTTATCCAGATGAAATATTGCCTGATAGTCAAAAGGTTGTTGTAACGTTAACAAAGTCGATGAAAGTAACGTTTTAGCCTTGTCATTATATGCTATCAGTCGTTTATTATGATCAATTTCAAGGATGGCTATTTGCATTATAATCCGCCCATTTTTCGTTTAGTTTCATCAAATTATTATATCGATTTTGCCAATCAGCTGTTTTGATTAAATCGTCATAGCTAATTTTGTTTTTTGTTAACAGCGATTGCGCTTTGGTTGATCTAAGGGAGTGTTGTTTATCTAAACTTTCCAATTGTTCTAAAATCGCAAAAGATCCTTGACGATTATTACATGCTAACAACAGATCACAACCTGCTGCTAATGCATTTTTCGCTCGCTCAGCATAATTTCCCATGACAGAAGCACCTTCCATCGATAAATCATCCGAGAAAATGACACCATCAAAATGTAATTGTTGACGAAGCACTGTTTTAAGCCAATAGCTTGAACCGCTCGCTGGTTTATCATCAAACGCTGGATAGATAACATGCGCAGGCATAATTGCATCAAGTTTTTTATCAGCAATTAATCTGGAAAATATCTGCATATCATGTTCAATTAATGATTGATTGCGATGATCAACTGGCGTTTCTTTATGAGAATCAGCAATAACATGACCATGCCCCGGAAAATGTTTACCGGTTGTTTTCATTCCAGCACTATGCATACCATCAATCATTGCTGATGCAATTTGGTATGCGATATCGACATCTTGATGAAACGAACGTGAGCCGATAGCCAAACATTCATGACCTAAATCCAATACGGGCGCATAACTCAAATCAATATCAAAGGCAATTAGTTCCATTGCTAACAACCAACCGGCATCAAAAGCTAAGGATTTTGCTTGTTCAATATCATTCAGCAACGCATACGATTGTGCAGGGGGAATTAATGTAAAACCTTGTCTAAAACGCTGAACTCGTCCCCCTTCATGATCCACTGAAATTAATAATCGTTCTGGGGATACTGAACGAATCTCTTTTATTAATTCTGATAATTGTTCTACATTCTGAAAATTACGGCTAAATAAAATGACGCCCGCAACTAAAGGATTTTGTAACAGCGTTTGATCTTCTTTGGTTAAGGTCGTCCCCTCAAAATCAATTAATAGCGGTCCCATTACTCATTTGCCTCAGTTTGATTATTATCAGTTTGCGTCTTTGGCTGAGCAAAATCTTTTGAAGCTACTCTCTCTAAAATTTCACCATTTTGGGTAGAAAGTAATTCTATTGAAAGATCAGCATCTGTGCCATTATCATCATTAGGTAATTGATAAAGTGTGGTAAACAATACATATTGCGCATTTATTGATTTAGCTAACCCAATCATTTTTCCTCGAGACACAAATTTATCATCTGAACCAATACCGATTGCTTGTTTAGCTTGATTAATTGATTGCTTATTAACAACAGAAAAAATGGGTTGCTTACTCATTAACTGGTGTAGCGCTTCATCAATTTGATTATTTGCGACAAATTCACCTGTACGATTTTGTATATCACTGATTAATAATACTCTATTGCCTTCAGGGATTGATGAGGATTGTAGTATTTTAGTAATAAATGGCGATAAAATACTTCGCCAATCTGTTTTTTTAACAATTTGCGGTGGAGTTTCAATAATGCCTATTGGTGAATTATCAATTGGAGGAGTATCGACTGTTTTTTTAGAATCAAGAAGATGACACCCGACCAATAAACTGACAAATGCACTAAATGCTAATAACCTTATAATTTTTTTCATATTAAATTAACCTAATAATCGCCCCAAATTTTTTCCACCTAATAAATGCATATGAATATGAAAGACCTCTTGTCCCGCATCTTTATTACAATTCATGATTAATCGATAACCACTTTCATCAATTCCTTCTTGTTTAGCAATGTTAGCGGCCACAATCATCATATGTCCAAGTAACTGTTCATCTTGTTCAGTCACATGATTAACGGTTGGAATAAGTTTGTTTGGAATGATTAAAATGTGAGTGGGGGCTTGCGGTGAGATATCTCGAAAAGCGGTCACTTTATCATCTTGAAATACGATATCTGCAGGAATTTCATGTCGGATAATTTTACTAAAAATAGTTTCTTCTGCCATTATATTTTCCTTATATAAAACCCGATAAAAGTTAAATTAGAGAAAGCATAACATATTTTTATTATAAAAGTGTATAGATAACGTTACAATTTACAGAAACAAAAAATCTAAACTAAATTGTTTACCATTTCAAAAAAAACAGAGTATAACGCTAAGAAATCATTAATTTTAATGCTAATACCAGTAAGAACATCCCAAACAACTTAATCAGTTTATCCACTGAAATTCTTTGTGCAATTAATACGCCCACTTTTGCCATAGGAATACTAGCTAGCATAATGGCTAATACAGCAGGAACATAAACAAAACCAACGCAATATTTTGGTAAAGGCATGACATGCCAACCAGAAATGATGTAACCTATCGTGCCAGCTATGGCAACCGGTAGCGTAAAAGCCGCTGATGTGCCGATTGCTTTACGCATACCAATACCGCATTTTTTTAGAAAAGGCACGACTAATACGCCTCCACCTACGCCAACTAAAGCGGCAAAAAGACCAATAACACCGCCCATTGCGATATAAATACTAGTATTCAACTTTACCACTTCAGTAGCGTGATTGTGCGCAACTTGACGGGTTTTAAAAACAAATTGACTACCAACATAAATCATGAAAATGACAAAAATCCATTTTAACCAAACACCCGGTATCAAAGGCGTAATGTAGGATCCTCCGATAGTACCAATAATACAACCTAAAACCATTCTTTTTAAAATAGACCACTCGATATTGTGGTTTTTATTATGCATCCAGCTTGAAGACAAACTCGTCCCAATAATTGTTGCTAAAGATGTGGCTATAGCGATATGGTTTGTCCAAACACTATTAACGGTAAAGTGGTTGAGTGTAAAAATTAGCGCTGGCACAATCAAAGCGCCCCCACCGATACCAAACATGCCGGCTAACAGACCTGCTGCCGCCCCAATGCAAAGAAACAGAATAAATTCTAGTATCATAAAGCATCCTTTTGTTTTAGTAGCTAACATTAAAATCGAGATCATAAATTCAGATTTTAAATAATATTTCAAATAATCATTTGGTTATGCATCGAAATTGTACGGTTTTACAGGGTTAATATTTGACAGACCACCTAAGTTTAACATGACAATGTATTCAGTCATGATCAAATAGTGACAGATGACAAAAAATCGCTTATGTTAATAGAAAATCAATGAATAAAATAAATTTCTAAAAGTTAAAATGGTAAGGAGTACATCATGAAAGATCGATTAAAATGGGTTGATGAATTTTGTTTTATGGGCGAAACAGCAAGCGGTCATGCCTTAATCATGGATGGCGGCATTGAACACGGCGGTCGCAATCGAGGTGCTCGTCCAATGGAACTATTACTGCATGGTGCTGCTGGTTGCATGGCTTATGATATTGTCGCTATTTTAAAAACAGCTAAAAAAGATATACGGGATCTGTGGATTGATATCGATAAAACTCAAGCTGATTCTTCCCCTAAAGTTTACACCTCGATTAACTTTCATATTGTCGTCACAGGTAAGAATATTGACAACGAAGTTGTCGAAAAAGCCATAAAACTTGCATCTGAAAAATATTGTAGTGCCTCAATTATGTTAGGTAAAACAGCAAAAATGAGTTACACCTATGAAATAAGAGAGCACCATTAATCGTATAGATCGAAAAGTTATATATAAATAACAAGTTGATCTTAGCTGTATAACCATTCATCCATTAACATATTGAATGTAGGCTTTGATTTTATATGAGAATGGTTATGCCGCAGTTAACAAAGAGTATGCGATTTCGAGATCTGGTCATTCTTGGATTGCTTTTTATTGGACCCGCAGCCCCAGTTGGATTATTTGGGGTATTAGATGCAACGAGTGATGGCGCCACTGCGTTAGTGTATATGGTAGCTACATTAGTTATGGGGTTTACGGCATATTCTTATGCCAGAATGGCAAATGCGTTACCCCATGCCGGATCGGTTTATGCTTACTGTTCAGCGGGAATTCATCCTCATGCTGGTTTTTTAGTCGGTTGGTTATTATTGCTTGATTATTTGTTTATCCCAGCTGTGGCTTATTTATTTAGTGGAATATCCCTCAATGCTCTTATGCCTGATATTCCTGTTTGGCTATGGACGGGTTTAGCGGTTATTGTGACAACAGCACTCAATTTAATAGGGATTAAAAAATCGATTAATATCACTTTAGTTATATTAATTCTTGAAGTCTTAATTTTATTAGCGATTTTAGCGGTGGGAATGTGGGTATTATTAACAAGTAATATTGAACGAGACTGGTTAAGACCATTTACAGGGGGACAATTATTTACTTGGGAAAAATTATTTACAGCGGTATCCATTGCCGTATTATCGTATTTAGGTTTTGACGCCATCGCAACTTTTTCTGAAGAAAATCGTGGTGAACGCAATTTAGTCAGTCAAGCTATCCTAACTTGTTTATTCATAGCAGGGTTACTGTTTGTTATTCAAATTTATGTCGGTTCATTACTCAGTCCCTACTCTCCCGAATATCTGCAAACGCATACAGAATTACAAGGAAAAGCCTTTTACAATATTGTTAACCAAGAGATAAGTCTATGGCTTGGATGGGCATTAGGTTTAATGAAAGCAATAGGCGCGTCATTTGCTGCCATGGTCGGACAAGCTGCTTCTAGCCGTTTACTATTTAGTATGGGTCGAGATAAACGCTTACCTGCAATGTTTGCAAAGGTCGGTAAGCAAAGCGGCGTACCTACTATCGCAATTTTATTTGCAGCAATTTTTAATTTAGCCTTGGCAGCGATTGCCGCAATCAGTCCAAAAGGATTGCCAACTTTAATTTCATTTGTTGATGTTGGTGCACTCACTGCATTTATTATGTTACATCTTTCAGTGATCGGCTATTTCAAGTTTAAAAAACAGAATTTCAACTATGGGATTTCTTCTTTTATATTTGATATATGTTTGCCTATTATCGGTATCTTGGTCTTAATACCGGTATTACTGCATATTGATAATCAAGCCAAAATAGTGGGGATTATCTGGTTAACGATAGGCATTGTTGTTTTGATTTTTAATCAAGGAAAATGCCAATTAACGGCATTCACTAAAGCGAATATATAACCTAATCAACTTTAATTTATATCAACGATGCTATAGTGTATTGAATAATAGAATGGAATATATCAAAATAACAATTAAATACATTTAAGGGATTATTACACTATGTTGGCGGAAATATTACGGGGAGCAATGATCTCCGGTAGTCTTATTATTGCTATAGGCGCACAAAATCTATTTGTACTAAAGCAAGGTTTATTAAAAAATCATATATTCTTTGTATCAGCTATCTGTTTTATATGTGATTTTACCTTAATGTCTATTGGCATCATGGGAGTCGGAACATTTATTAGTGCCAATCCTTTTATTACCAATATTCTTGCCATTTTAGGGGCACTTTTTTTAATATGGTATGGATTTAACGCATTAAAAAGTGCGATAAAAGGCACAAGTAGTATGCAAATTGAATCTCAAGATACAAAAAACAATAGTTTACTTAAAGTCGTACTTGCGACTTTAGCTGTGACGTTACTCAATCCACACGTTTATTTAGATACGGTTGTTATTGTTGGGGGAATTGCAGGCACGTTAACCAGTGAGCAGAAAATAGCATTTCTAATTGGTGCTGTTTGTGTTTCATTTATCTGGTTTTTTGGTATTGGTTACGGCGCCAGACTTTTAACCCCCCTATTCAAACAAAAAAGAATGTCGGTCATTTTAGATTGCTTGGTCGGTTTGGTAATGTTTTATATTGCTTATCGATTAATTATGTATGTTTACCAAGGTATTTAATTGACTTAAACAATTAATATACCATTATTGACCAACAAGATCGTTTCAAAACTTGTGATCACTATGATGATTGCAAGTTAAGTTGAAATATTTGCGAATCTCGTCAAATTTTATTAGCCAACCTGATTAATCCAGCCTTTTTAATCTATAGCATAGTGGTCTTTCATTTTAAACAATGACTATGTTTGTATTGAAAACCTGCACTAATGCGTTTTATTACCTAAATATCTGCAAAATTAAAATCTTTAGCTTATTTTGTTGTTTAGATTAGTGGATTGATAATAAATTCAAATGAAATTTACATATTATGCATATCAAATTCGTTCCAGACGAATTTGTCGAACGCTTGCGTTCTCATCGCTTAGTTTACTTAAATTAGTCTTGTTAATTATGCTGAAAAACGAAGAAAGAAAGTGGTGGGTCGTGAGCTTGATTATTCGGCACATCGTGTGCCTCACCCCTTCGGGGCCAACACTTCGTGTTGTTCAAATTCGTTCCAGACGAATTTGTCGAACGCTTGCGTTCTCATCGCTTAGGTTTACTTAAATTTATATTGTTAATTATGTTGAAAAACGAAGAAAGAAAGTGGTGGGTCGTGAGCGATTCGAACGCTCGACAAACGGATTAAAAGTCCGCTGCTCTACCGACTGAGCTAACAACCCATATAAGAAAACTAAAAGTGGTGGGTGATACCGGGTTCGAACCAGTGACCCCCTCCTTGTAAGGGAGGTGCTCTCCCAACTGAGCTAATCACCCCAAATGTTTTATTGCTAAAACGTCACGGTAAAGATTGGTGGGTGATACCGGGTTCGAACCAGTGACCCCCTCCTTGTAAGGGAGGTGCTCTCCCAACTGAGCTAATCACCCTTACCGTGTGGATGTGCATTATAAGGCACGTCTTATTTCAGTCAACCTTTTTTTTCATAATTTCGCAAAATTAACTTTGTTCGATTTAATTTTAATCTTATTTTGCGTAATACTTCGCAAAAATCCCTTTTTTTCATTTTTATTTAATCAATCCTTATTATGCTTGGTCATAAGGTAATTTAAAATCATAAGTACACAATCGATCATGTTTATCCGAAAATGTCGTATTAAAATTTATATTGAACCCCAAAGGTTACGGTATCAAATTATCTATTTGGTTAACACTCAAACAGCAAAACAAAATGAGACTACCGTTAACTACCCTTATCAAAACTTGAATGATGTTGAACAATTGATTCTTGAGCTAAAGAATCGTATTCCAACACAATCGGTTTTTGAACTTTATCTTAATGAAAATGATTTCCAAACCAAACAACTCAAACTTCCACCACTTAATTTAGCCTTAGGCGAACTAGCTTTATATGTTGAAGCATCGATTTATCAATTATTTGAACTCACCGCTACAAACGTCTGTTATGATTTTATTTATTCTGCTGACAAACCTTATCTTAATGTAACAATATGTAAACGTGATTATGTCAATGAGTGGCTGGATTTATTTAAAAAACACAATTTAAGATTACACTGTATTGGTGGAGTAATTAATGAAGAGATAATCAATTTTTTACCCTGGCGACAAGAAAAACAGAAAAGGCAGAAATTTTCGTTACTTGTTACTATGGTGTGCATAATGGGTATTGCTTGCTGTTCTATGGGTTATTCATGGCATCAAACGCAACTTAAACTCAGTCATTACACCCTATTAAATGTCGAACAACAACATAACGAAAAACGGTTAACTCAACAATTAGCAACTTTTATTCCTAAACTGTCGGTTAGCCAACAACAAATTTATCACGTTTTAACACTACTTTCAGAACAATTACCACCTGTTATATGGTTAGAATCATTCCATTATCAACCGCAACAAGTGATGATTTCTGGTTATAGCTTTCGTCATATTGAGATTATCAATTTTAATCAAACGTTATTACGGCACGATAACATCATAAAAAGTCAGATTCATGACATAACCAGACAAGAACACAATTTGTCATTTAAAATGGAAATCACATTTAATGAAGAGTGATTTTTTTAATCGCCCACTTTGGCAGCAATATACTATCGGTTTTGTCTCTATCATCACAATGATCATCATTAGCTATCTATTTTTTATTGAAGATATTGCTAATCAAGCCAAACAGCAATTTAAACAGCATCAGATTCAGAGTGAAAAAATAAAACAGCTACAAACCCAAATTGACCGATATCAAACCCAAATGAATAGATCATTCATTTTACTTTCAGAAAAAGATTTGGCTCATGCGATTACACAATACCAGTTAACTTTACATACATTCAGATACTATCGAACGGATAACAAAACGATGTGGGATATTGAGCTCCATGGACAATTTACTAATTTTCTAAACTTATTATCGACCTTTAACCACAATAGCTATTATCTTGATTTATCTGATTTTAGGATTCTTCGACAAAATAATCATCTAATTATATCGTTTACATTATCTTTCGATAAGGAAACAACATGAATCATTATTTATTCTCTAGCTTAATTTTTATCATGATGATTTGCTTTAATGCTGATGCAAATCACCGTTTGGCACGCGATCCATTCAATCTGACTGATTTGATATCGTGTACCGAACAAACTAACCAATTATTAGCACAGATACAAAGCTGGCAACTTAGCGGAATCATACAATCACAGCACAATAATTATTATCAAATCTGGTTAACGTCAACACAGCAATGGTTAGCAATAATCAATAGTGAGATTCCTCCAATGTTATTGCCTTGGCAAATCAAAACGCTTACGAATGATAACGTTGTTTGGCAAGCAAATCTGGCTCAATATTGTCAAGATAGTATTGTCTGGATGATGCCATTAAACAAGTGATATGAGGGAATTAACGTATGGCTAACATCCGATATCTTTTATTAAAACACCTCAAAAAATGGCAAATTATTAGCACTGTTTTATTCCTTGCTCAAGTCAATACTAGTTCAGCAACTAACAATCAATTATCTAAAATAAACCATTCGGAACTTATCACGTTAAATTTTTATCAAACTGATATTGGTATTATTTTGCAAGCATTAGCTGACAGTAAACAACTTAATTTGATTATGACAGAAGACATAGCACAAAAACAGACTATTAAGCTTCAAAATGTCGATTGGCATAAAGCATTAATGATTATAATCAATAGCGCTAACTTACAAGCCAAAATTGAGGACAATATCTTATTTATTTCAAAAGCGGAAGATCCCGAACAGATTAATCAAAAACAACGATTAGATAAATTATCACTTGAACAGCGTTTACCCTTAGATACTTTACCTATACGTATTGAGCATGCCGATCTGAACACATTATTGGATATCATCCATAAGCAAGCGCTATTGTCTGAACGTGGTAAAGTGATTGTTGATAAACGGACTAACTCGCTGATCATCACTGATATTCCCCCCAAATTGACAGCGATTAAAAGTCTTATCACATTGTTGGACAAAGCAATACCACAAGTCCATATTTCCGCTCATATTGTCAATATGAGTGATGAAAGTATGTCAGAACTGGGGATTAAATGGGGTTATGTGGGGCAGCCTTCGCAGTTAATCAATAAGTTCGATGTAAAATTGGGCGCTGCCAGTTCAACGGCTAATCTGGGCTTTAATCTTGCGAAAATGTCTGGCAGTTTACTCAATTTAGAGTTATCTGCACTACAGGCGGAAAATCAACTTGAAATTATTGCCAGTCCTAACTTACTGACCGCCAATCAAAATATGGCTTCAATTAAACAAGGCACTGAAATTCCTTACGAAGTATCGAACGGTAGCAGTAACTCGACTTCCATTGAGTTCAAACAAGCCGTTTTAGGATTAGAAGTGACGCCTAAAATCATTGGTGAACAGAGTATGATTTTAGATCTCCATATCACTCAAAACACCGCTGGGCAAGCGATTAAACGCAGTGATGGCGGTGAAGCCCTCGCTATAGATACGCAAGAAATCAAAACCCAAGTCAAGGTAAAAAGTGGCGAAACAATTATACTTGGCGGTATTTTTCATCAAATAAATAGCAAAAACGATCATAATGTACCTTATGTTAGCCAAGTCCCTATTATCGGTAGTTTATTTAAGTACAAAAATAAAAAGCAACAAAAGCGAGAATTAGTCATTTTTATTACACCGCTATTAGTTGAGTAAATGTGTACAGAGTTGTATCATACCCTATATTTTATATTTTTACTTTGAGGTCAATAAAGGATTCAAAGTATTGTTTTTTTAAATCATTGTGATTTTCACTTTTTACACTAGTAGAGAATATTATGTTTCATGTTGTCGCTTCGGATTTAGATGGCACCTTATTAACGCCTGAACACAGTCTTTCACCTTATACCAAACAAGTTTTGCAAGCATTACGTCAAAAAGGCATTCATTTTATTTTTGCTACAGGGCGACATCATATTGATGTTGCGCAAATGCGTGAAAATATGGAAATTGATGCATTCATGATAACGTCAAATGGCGCCCGAGTTCATGATAGTCATGGAAACTTAATTTTTAGCCAAAATGTCGAACCGACGCTCGCCAGTCAAATTGCCCAAGAGTGCACTGACGATCCACTAGTGTTTACCCATATTTACCGAGGTGATCAGTGGTTAATTAATAAAGAAGATGCCTATTCTCTTAGCTTTCATCAAGAAAGCCGCTTTACTTATGAGTTTTTTAATCCTTTTGACTTTGAAACAGATGACATAGCTAAAATCTATTTCACAACAAGTGATGATGCCCTTCATCCACATTTAGTCAAATTAAAAAATCGGCTTGATGAAAAGTATGGCGATCAAGTCAGTATTGCCTTTTCATCATTAAATTGCCTTGAAATTATGGGCGCTAATGTGTCCAAAGGCAGTGCGTTAAAAAAAGTGGTCGATAAATTAGGATTAGCATTAAACGATAGTATTGCATTCGGTGATGGCATGAATGATTATGAAATGTTAAAAATGGTTGGAAAAGGGTGTATAATGCAAAACGCCACGCCAGATTTACGACAAAAATTACCTGAATTAGAAGTGATTGGTTCAAATGCTGATGATGCCGTACCGCATTATCTTGATAAACTTTTTTCAATTAATCCCTAACCAAATTATTGATAAAAATGAAAGCAGACAAAGAACTTAACACAATTGGATTACGCTGCCCTGAACCCATAATGATGGTTCGCAAAACGATGAGAGAGCTTGCTGTTGGGCAAGTTCTTCTTGTGATTGCTGATGATTTAGCAACAACTCGTGATATTCCCAGCTTTTGCCGGCATATGGATCATGAACTATTAAGTTCACAAATTGAATGCCCACCTTTCTATTACTGGATAAAAAAAACGCATTAAATGCAGGTCAACATGTTGCTAAAGATAGATATGTTTATCAATTAAAATCAAGTTGATATAGATAATATCGAAGTGTTCGCCAATCGCGAGTTGTCAAATTATCGCTCATCAAAAAAAGGGTACAGTGTTGCCCTGTTCGCCTTGATTTCAAATTCAAAAATAGACTATAACGAAGTATTAAGGGTTTTCGCATTAAATGCCAACGCTGATTGTGCCAATAAATCTGATTGATGTGATGAAATAAAGCTAATTCACCAGTTATTGTTTGAAAATAGCTAAGACTGCGCCACCACTCAACTATCAATAAAATGATCACCACAAATGTATAGGCGTTAAATGAGGTATCGGCAAATAAAAATAGGCTAGCCATTATTAACAATAAATAAAAACTTGATGAAATGATGATTTGCAAGTAAGATTGCTTAAGTTTTGTACTCCACATAATGATCACCCAAAAATAATAACGTCTAACTTTCTCATACTTTGCTAGAAATATTTTAGAATTAATCAATAATTGTGAAACAACACGCACATAGAATCGTATACGATAAATCGTTATTTATTAAAATGGTTAACTTCAAAATTACGATAGATACACTAAAATCAAATTTTTAATGTGCAATTGAAAGATGATTGAATGATTTTTAGGAAGAGTATTTTATTGTGTTGTTCGATTAAATTGAGTGCTCAGTATTGAAAACGAACAAAGGGACTTATCACTTTTTGTTTTATGCAATTTACTATAATTAGTATATACTCATCGACCTAAAAAAAGTTAAAAACCTTACAGGAAATAGAGTTTTTTTAATTATTTCCAAATTTACCTTAAATCAATTAGGTAGGAATGATTAGTGATGTTAGTTAGAGTAATAAAGTTTTTTCTCAAATTTTTTGCTGGTTGCTTACTGTGTGGCTTAGTCATCGGTATAGCTGGTTACGCCTATTATTCAAAGGATCTACCAGATGTTGCTACACTAAAAGATGTGCAATTACAAACACCGTTACAAGTACTCAGTAAGGATGGTGAGTTAATTGCGATTTTTGGTGAACGTCGACGTACGCCTCTTAAATATGATGAAATACCTAAAACGGTTATTAATGCGGTTATTGCCACCGAAGATTCCCGATTTTATGAACACTTTGGTATCGATCCAATCGGAATTATTCGCGCAATGTATATCGGATTAAAACAAAAAGGATTTTCACAAGGTGGAAGTACCATTACTCAACAAGTTGCTAAAAACTTCTTTTTAACTTCTGAAAAAAGTATTTCTCGAAAAGTAAAAGAAATGATCTTAGCGATCCGCATGGAAAAAGAGCTGTCCAAAGATGAGATCATGGCACTTTACTTAAACATGATTAACTTTGGTTCACGAGCTTATGGTGTTGCCGCAGCTTCCTATACTTTTTTTGGTAAAACACCTGATCAATTAACTTTAGATGAAGCCGCTTTATTGGCTGGTCTTCCGAATGCGCCTTCTGCATATAATCCAATTTCGCATCCTAATAAAGCATTAACAAGACGTAACTGGGTATTGGGACGAATGTTAGATCAATCCTACATTACGCAAGCGGAATACAATGAAGCCATAAAAAAACCTTTAAATGTCAGTTACCATTCTCCACAGATCGCCTTTTCTGCTCCTTATATTGCTGAAATGGCACGGCAATTTATGTTTGAAAAATTTGGCGAAAAAGCCTATACGGACGGTTATAAAGTTTATACAACTATCTCAAAACAAGACCAAATTGCCGCAACAGAATCAATACAAAAATCGATCATTGATTACGACAAACGACATGGTTATCGTGGTGCTAATAAAATTTTATGGAAAGAAAATGAAACCGCTTGGGATGACGCAAAAATCCTCGAAACATTAAATAAATACACCTGTTATAGTGGAATCTGCCCAGCCGTTGTGCTGAAGTCTACGGATAAACAAGCATCAATTGTTTTAACTGATAATAGTCATGTTGAGATTTTGTTCGATGGCATGAAATGGGCAAGACCATTCATCAATGATAATAAACAAGGCGCTTATCCACATAAAGTATCAGATGTGCTAAAAGCGGGTCAGCTTATCTGGGTGAGAAAAGTTAACGACTTATGGGAACTGTCTCAACTACCCACTGTCAATGCGGCATTGGTTTCATTGGATTCTGAAAATGGTGCGATAAAAGCGATTGTCGGTGGTTTTGATTTCAATCTCAGTAAATTTAACCGTGCGACGCAAGCACTTCGTCAATTAGGCTCAAACATAAAGCCATTTATCTATACTGCAACGTTAGAACATGGCTTAACAATGGCAACACTCCTTAATGATGCACCGATTGTTCGAACAACAGGCAGCACGACCTGGAAACCCAAAAACTCACCACCGCAATACGCAGGCCCTTTACGTCTACGCATTGGTTTAGGTATGTCTAAAAATGTCATGATGGTACGAGCCTTACGTGCGGTTGGAATCGACTATGCCGCCACTTATTTAGAACGATTTGGCTTTCCTAAAGAAAATATTTCGCATAACGAATCGCTTGCTTTAGGTTCTGCATCATTTACGCCTTTACAAGTAGCAAGAGCGTATTCTGTTATCGTTAATGGCGGCTATTTGATTACCCCTTATCTAATTGAAAAGATTGAATACACAAGTGATAAAAGTATTATCTATCAACATCAACCTGTTATCGCTTGTCACGACTGTCAAGATGATCTCATTATTACTGACTCAACACCTCAAACTAATAACGATGTGGAAAATGCTACCAATGAATCTGGCAGTGAAGAGCCTGAACAAGCGAATCTCCGAGCGGATGATAATATCATTATTCCTGACATTGAAATTAATCATGAAAATAATAATAAGCCTATCACACCAATTTATGCACCACATACATTAAGTAGTGATATTGCCTTCATTATGAAAGATGGGTTACGTTCAACGGTATTTGGAGGTTCAGATTGGCAAGGAACAGCATGGCGTGTTAAAGCTTTAGGTCGACGAGATGTAGGCGGTAAAACGGGGACAACCAATGCATCTAAAGATGTTTGGTTTTCTGGATTTGGTGCCAATATTGTCACAACTGTATGGATGGGTTTTGACGATCATCGTCGTGAATTAGGAAAAACCTTCCGCGCTGAAGGCGGAGCCAATACGGCCAATCCAATATGGGTTGACTATATGAAAGAAGCATTAAAAGATGTGCCAGTTGTTACAGATGTTCAACCGGAAAACGTAATTAGTGTTACAATCGACCAAAAAACAGGATTATTACCACAATCTGGTGCAAACACCATGACAGAATATTTTATTAAAGGCACTGAGCCTACCCGTTATGCAACTAAAGAAGTCGGTACCGAAACAACAGATTCGGACGGTAACATTTCTGAACTATTCTAATTGAGGTATGATAATGAATGGTTCAATCAGAATAATTGGCGGAAAATGGCGAGGACGTAAATTAGCTGTACTTGACAAGCAAGGGTTGCGTCCGACCACAGATCGCATTAAAGAAACACTGTTTAACTGGCTAATGCCAGTTATTCATGACAGCACCTGTCTGGATTGTTTTTCAGGTAGTGGTTCATTGGGATTCGAAGCCGCTTCACGCGGGGCTAAAAGCGTGACGTTACTTGAAAAAGACAAGCAAGTCGCAAGCCAACTCAACAAAAATAAACAGCTCATAGCAAGTCATGCTATCGATATCTACCATACGGACACCTTAAATTGGTTGAATAAACCTGCCCAAAAAAAGTTTGATATCGTGTTCATCGATCCCCCGTTTCATCAAGGTTTAGTTGCCGATACGGTAAACTACCTTGAGAAAAATAACTGGCTAAACGCCTCATGCTACCTCTACATTGAGACGGAAATCGATCACAATGTATTGAGTTATATTCCGAATAACTGGCATTTACATCGCGAAAAAACCGCCGGTCAAGTTCATAGTTATCTATTTATACGAGAAGAAATTTGATGTTCATATTATTTGGTAAGATTTTTTATTCTATAGTTTGGCTATTTTTATTCGTCAATTTAATCCACCCCTACCCAACTCCAGCCAATGTTGTTGCCTATGTAGGTTTACTCATTTTTACGCTTTTGCACGGTTTACAAGCTTGGATTCTTTACTCAACGATGACCAATCAAGAAAAGCGAGAGGATAAATTTAAACCACTTAGACTATTTATTTTTGGTTTTTTTGAATCACTTAGCTGGAAATATAAAAAATAGTTAAAAAAAAATCTTGCGACCTCAAAAATTTTTTGTATAATGCTCACCACTTCTTACGAAGAATTCCAAAAAGCGGGAATAGCTCAGTTGGTAGAGCGCAACCTTGCCAAGGTTGAGGTCGCGAGTTCGAACCTCGTTTCCCGCTCCAATTTCATCCTTATAAAAACTCTATACATACCCGTTTGTTATATTATTTAATTGTGTTAATAATTATTACCCATTATATTGTCTGTGTAATTCCCTTTTGATAATCGTAGATGTTTTACTTATTAGTAAAGTGAAATGTACTTTGTCTTTTCTCAAAAGACAAACAAAAATAAAGCAAAATAAAAACTCAATTTATTTTGCCCTATATATCGTCGTATGCCTGCAATGCCAAGCGTTTGCTTTACTAATATTATTTTGTTTGCTAAACAACTAAAAACTATTTGTTGTTTTAAAACCACCCCCACCAGATGAGGAACTCGATCTAAATCCACTACTTCTTGAAGAAGAACTCCTTGACGAAGAACGGCTAGAAGATGAACTACTTACTGACCAACCTGAAGAATGCGTTTCTTGTCTGACTACTCTATAGGCTAACAGTGTTTGAATGATGCTTTCAGGAAAAACACGACTATTGAATAAGTTATTCAATAAATCATCAAGTTTTGATGATGATAGATTAAATTCATAAAGAGAACTCGGAATATTATTTTCTTTAAATATATAAAGTGCTTGTTCAAAGCGATGATAAGTATTCTCCAGTTCTCTAATCGTTTTTAGTAACGTGATAAGATAGGCTTCCGTATCCTTAATTTTTTGGTTTAGCTCTAAAATTCTTTCTAACAAAGCATCATCTTCTTTCGATTGAGTCTGCAAAGTTAAATCCGTTAACTTATTAAAAGTTTGTTCTTGGAACAATTTAGCAAGTTGATTTGAAATTGTCCTAAACTGAAAACTTTCGCCTTTTCGAACTTCTTCTAAGGTATTTTCAGTCTCCAGTTTTTGTTTTTTATAATCTGCTAAATCTTGCTCAGTTTGAGCTAATTCCATTTTTGTCTCGGGTAATTTTAAGCTTTTTTCAACTTCATATTCTTTTTGTTCTTTCTGTTTCGAAATTTGTTCGTAGACGTTTTTTTTATTTTCAAAACGCAATTTAGACTCTTTTATTAACGCCTCAAGTATTATCTGATTTTTGTAGTTTTCAGAAAAATTGACAAATCTGGCTACCCAAGCATCTAACTTACGAAATATCCCAAAAGCTTTATAATTACTTTCGCCAAATCGGCGATTAACCAAATAGTTGTAATAACGATTCTTATGATATTGTGCTAATTTGGTTAAAAATTCTTGTTTAGATGCATTATAATTTTTTGTTTCGGAGGTTAACGCTAATTTAGCTTCGTTATAATGATTAAAAATCGAGACATAATCAGCATCACTTTCAAGTTGCATAATCTTCTTTGTTGTTAGCTCATCTAATCGCAACAGCACTTCTGCCATTTTTTGATTATAGTCTTCAATGACATGATCTAATTGACCCGATTTATCTTCTAAATTACGGCATAACTCTTGTAATTGTCGGATGAACTTTTGAATCTGAACATCATCATTTTTAGGCGATTCTAATAAATAAATCGTTGCTATCTTTTGATATATTTCGACCTGTTCATTTTTCATATCCACAATTTTTTGACGAGAATCTTGCAACTCTTTTTTCGCTTTTGTTAATGAAACATTTACACCCGAAAGTTTATCCTCAATATTTCTTTCAATCTTTTTAGGTTGCATTTTTTACCACTCCAAAATCCGTCCTGACTTAACCGAATTTGGGCAAATAAACATTAAACGTCCTTTCGGTTTATTGCATAATTGGTTATTATCAATATGCCCATCATCAATTTTATCTGCTCTGACACTATTATAGGCTTTTTCAGTTACCTGTTGACCAAACATATCCACAAATTCTGTTTCGCCCGTTTCAATACTTTTTACCCATAGCGAAGTGGTATCTCCATTAGGCAATGTTGGAGTAACAATAATGTACCAAGATTTTCCATTCGTGTTTTCATGTGTCCGCTCAACACCCGATTTATAATACGGGTTATCAACAATCGTTAACGTCAAATTAGTTTGAGCAAGCTTAAGATAATAAGCTATCATTTTTTGATAGTTTTCTACATTATCAAAACTGAGATTTTTTAAATCTGCTTGTAACACATCTTGTAATGCAAGCACAGGCCTCATATCCGAATCAGGCACATTAAGTGCTAAAAATTGATTATTATCAGCTTGGATTTTATTTGCTATCGCCTTTGCCCTATCAATAGAATTGTAGAGCATTTCAATTTGACTAAAATCGACAACCTGTTGTCCTTGATTCAGATTGTCAATAACTGAATCAACCTCATGTTGTAATACAGGATATTGCTTACTTTCCTTGATAAATTGGTCACTTTTAATTAATTCTGCTAATCGTCTATCATCTTCAAGCAATGTATTTAACGTTTTCATTTGCAAACGTATTTCAGATAATTTATCACTTACGGTAAGACTGGCTTGCTTAAATTTATTATATGTTTCTTGTTCACTTTCGGTAATAAAAGAACCAGCAACCGTTGGTTTAACCAACGTCGGAATTAAATCTTGATTAAGCAGACTTGCAATAGAAGCTTTTAATTTTTTGGCGGGAATCTGTGCATAATGAATAGGATAATTATCAATTTTGGTAAACTGATTTTTTAACTCAGTTAAGGTGTTTTTAGACATTAAAATCTGACTATAATAATTATCGATGTTGGCTTTGATATCTTTTGTCACACTTAATTTACTGTAAACCACTATGACAGATAAAAACAAAATAACACCGACAACTATTGATATCGCCTTTCTTTTAATATAACAGCGTACCAACAAATGCTGAAACCAAGAACGCTTAGGAGCATTAAAACGTAATCGATGATCAAACCATCGATTAATGCCTTCTTCAATGATTTGATTATCGACAATTTGCCCTTTAGCTTGATAGTAGGATTTAATACTTTCTTTTAAATTACTCCGTAATTTATCGCGATCCAAATGCTCAAGTAACAGTTGCTGTTTTTGGTAAAGCTCATCAATTATTGCCATTGCACCTAATTGATCACTCAGTTTAATATCCTGCATCAACCCTCAACCTTCAAAATGATATTATTAAAGCGTTGTTTTCCTTCTTCAACAATCCGATCTATTTCTTTGGCGTTATCAATCGACTCATTTCTGAGTTCGGCAATTAATTGTTGGCTTGATTCTTGGTAATTTACAATTGATTCGACCAAAGCTCGCAATGAATCCGCTTTAATGGTTGAGCCATAACCTGCTTTTAAACCTTCTTCTAGTTGTTTATTACCAGAAGTCGCAATGCTTTCAATACCTTTACTCATACCTTCTTTCATTGCCTCTAAGGTTTTCGTACTTTCACTTAATCCTGTTAATGAAGTAATTGAAGCACTTAAAGCAGTAAATACAATTTCGTTGGTTGAAAAAAAGCTAACACTTTGTTGATAAACACGTTCTTTCACAGAAGTGGTTTGCTGTAATCGGGCAAAGACTGCTTCGGCAGAATTATAAGAAACAGTTAAATTATTGGCGAGATCTAACACAATTTGATAACGACTATCTTCTTGTTGAACATTACGTAATGCTTCATCTCGTAAAAGTTCTAGACGAGCACGTGCGACAGGATCATCAACATTAAAATTATCAACTTCAGCAATAGCCTCTGTTAATTTTTGTTTGCAGTCATCAAGGCGAGCAGTAGCAATTTGCAATACTTCGTGCGCAACAATTTGAGCTTGTTTTAAGCCAAAACGGAAATCTTGATAAGCATTTAAAATAACATGTTCACGTTGAACCTGATTGCCAGTTTCTTTCGAAACCTCTAAATAGGTTTTCTTAATCAAGTTAAATCGATCTGGAATAGAACCGCGTTGAAATGTCATCCAACCCATTTTGATTTTTTCGATAAAATCTAATTTACCGTCATCTAGCCAACCCAACATTTTTTCCATATCCGTACGAATACTGTCAAAATGGCTGACAATTTTGGTATAGCGATCTGAAACGTGTACACCGTCTATTTGCTCCCGAACCACTTCATTAAATGCACTTTGCTGTTGAAGTGTTCGCGCAATGGCAATAATACGATTTTTATCAATTTCAGCAATATTATCTAATAGTTTTAAAATCGGCGCATCGGCTTGAGGTTTAATCATAATTCCGATTTTATTTAACAATTGTACAGCTCTATCTACATATGAAACAACCTGACTAGACATCCTTTTTATTCCTTTAACCATTTTATCTTTAATATTAATCGCTTAAGCGAGCTGATTGAATTATATCTTAATAAAAAACTAATCACAATTTGAGATTAGTTTTAATTAAAGGTTAATAATTCAAATTTAATAATAAAAACGCAACCCCCGTTTTTGGCATAATATTCCCAATATATTTCAAAAATATGAGCAAAGATGTAATTTATGTTTTGACATATCGCCATTTTGAGAATGGGAGTAATTGGCTATCGCTGACAATAAGGTGGCAGTTAATTTTTTTATAAAAAAATGACTAAGAAAATGGATTCAATCTATTGGATAAAAAAAATAAACTATTTAAATGAATATCAAAAGTAAACAATTTAACTAATCATGATTGCTTATTTTTTGATTGCCAATTTTATTGCTATATGGTAAAAAAAGCTAAGTTACTTCTTTTTTAGTTTTATTTCTTTAAGTAAAAAAACAAACAAATTACAATTTTACACTTTCCCATTTTTAGTAATATAAACTGTTTTCATATTTAGCATTAACAATAATCTGTTGCTAGTCAAAAAAATCGTTTCCAATTATTAGTTATATAAGTAGGTATATGTTCAAAAAATTAAGCCCTCTTTGTTTTTTAACATAATTGCCAGATTCACGTAATGAGTTCTCAGCTGTCATTTTCAACTATTTGCTCTGTCGATTCAGAGTTCTGTTTAATTGTTAATATAAATGAGAGATTACCATGAATAAAATATATAAGTTGGTATGGAATGCACAGCGTCAAGCTTTTATCGTAACTTCAGAAAAAGCACAATCTAAGAGTAAATTATTTTTCACCAATTTACTGTCAATAACAACATTAACGTTAGCCTCGATTTCCATAAGCTATGCACAATGTATTGATAATCTTTCAGACAGTAATACGAATTGCCAGCAGCAGAGTGATCAACAACCATACGACAATCATCAAGTTAGCCAGCAAACTCCAAAATATTTTCAATATCCTTACTCAATAACTAACTTAAACAATTCGGTGGAAATCACACTGCCAAATCATATTGAATCGAATGACGATGGTTATGATTACTCAAGTAGTTCTGATGTCGATAATTTAACTGTGAATCAGCCAGCGGGTGAAATCATTGGCGGTAAATATGGCATTAACATCAATCATAATGGTAAAGGCTCTACAAATCTTACCATTTCTGGCAGTGTTATTGGAAAGACAAATGCGGGGATACAAGTCACACATGCAATTGATGCCCAAGATTTAAATATTACAGAATTAGTTGGTGCTAATATTCATGGACAAGAATTTGGTATCCAGGCAATAAATAACGGGCGTGGGGTAACAACAATTACCACCTCAGAATCCGTGATCGCTGATAAGGGGATTGCTATTAATGTGGAAAATAACGTTGATACTAAAGGTTTAAATATCACGCAATCGGCTGGCGTCATTCATGGTATATTAGCGATTAGAGCTATGCATAATGGTAAAGGTTCATTGAACATCTCAACATCGGGAGAAGTCATTTCTGACTCAGGAGATGGAGTCTACGGAATCAACAATTCAAACGCAAGTGATATTACTATTGGTCAATATGGCGGTTCAATCAAAGGTGCTCTAAATGGGATTTTTGCTAATAATGCAGGCAACGGTTCAACTACAATCACAACGGCTGGAAACATAACAGCACAAACACAATATGGCATATTCGCTCATAATGATTACAATACTCATGATTTAACAGTTACCCAGTCTAATGGACATATCACTAGTCAATCCCACGGTATGAAATTGGAAAACTATGGTAATGGTTCAACAGTCGTAACCACGTCAGGGGATATTATTAGTCAGGAAGGAGATGGGATATTAATCGATAATTTAAACAATACCAAAAAACTTACATTTAACCAATTAAAAGGCAGTATAACTGGCTATCATCAAGGTATTAATTTAATCCACACTGGTAATGATGCTATGTCAATTACAGCCAATGGGGATATTATTGGTCAACAATCAAATGGTATAGCCGCTTTTGGCGCTGCAAATACTCAAGAATTAACTATCAATCAATTGAAAGGCAATATTATTGGTTACACTATTGGTATTTTTGCTCAAAATCGCGGCACAAATTCAACACTGATAACCACTTCTGGTAACGTAACAGGACAAAATTTAAGCGGAATATCTGTTCAGAATGATACTAATACGCATGATATCACCATAAACCAAGCATCCGGTACAATCCATGGGAATTTAAATGGGATTGAAACTTTCAATATGGGTAATGGCACAACGCTAATTACAACTGCAGGTGAAATAACCTCAAGCTCATCAAGTGGTATCTATTCGATAAATTATAACAATGCGAAAGATATTAATTTGATTCAGTCACTTGGAAACATTTCTGGAAAAAACTATGGTGTTTATCTTGATAATAACGGTAATGGTTCAAGCTCTATCACTGTAGCTGGCAACGTTACTGGCGATAGTAAAGATGGTTTATTTGTTAATAATCATACTAATACTAAAAATCTAACCGCTAAACAATCTTCGGGTATGATTCAAGGAAAAGAGAATGGTATCAATTATAACAATTCTGGTAATGGCTCAACCTATATAACAACTTCAGGCAGTGTAAGTGGTGAAGAAAATGATGGTATATATGCAATTAACGATATTCATACACATGATTTGAATGTTATGCAAACGAAAGGTAGCATTAATGGATATCTAAATGGAATCAATATACAAAATAAAGGCAGTGGCTCAACATCAATAATTTCATCGGGTGATGTGGTTGGTAGCCAAAAAAATGGTATTCATGCATTGAATGATCAATCAAGTACTAACTTTGTTGTTTCGCAAACATCGGGATTGATTAAAGGGTTAATTTATGGCGTTTACATTGAAAATAATGGAACAGGATCAACATCAATTAATTCATCTGGAGATATTGTTGGCGGTCAAGAAGACGGCATTTATGCATTAGGAAATGATAATACACAAGAAATAAAAATTGGTCAATTAGACGGCAATATCACAGGATCAAATCATGGCATTAATATTATAAATAATGGTCAAAATTCCAGTACCATTACCACATTAGGCAAGGTTAATGGATTAGAAGGTCATGGTATTAATGCTATCAATAATTCTCATGCTAAAGATCTGACCGTGATTCAATCATCTGGCGAAATTAATGGTAAATTAAATGGCATAAAAATGCTCAACAATGGAACACGTTCAACCCTAGTCAGTATAGCCAGTAACGTTACCGGTAACTCGCTTGATGGAGTAGAAGTTATAGGACAGTCTTCAACCAATAATTTGATATTTGGACAGATAAAAAACAGTGAAATTAAGGGATATATTAACGGCGTTAATTTATTAAATAATGGACAAGGTTCAACAGGATTAAAAGTGGCAGGGAAAATAAATAGCCAAACCCGAGATGCTGTCCTTGTGGTTAATGATACCAACACGAACAATCTTTCGTTTAAACAAGAGAAAGAAGGCAATATAGAAGGCGCTTTAAATGGTGTTTACCTCACCAATCAGGGACGTGGATTTACGCATATTGTTAATGAAGGTTCAATTCTTTCTAATGGTGGTAATGGTATTTTCGTGGTAAATAAAAATTTGACACAAAACCTCAAAATTGAATCGTCTGGTAATATTAAAAGTTTTGATAATGGTATTAATGCCCTAAATGAAGGAAAAGGCTTTACCTCATTATCATCTTCATCAAATATTACAGCTAACATGGGTTCAGGAATTCATTTAATTAATGGAGAAACAGCAACCGATATGACCATTAATCAATTAAATGGCGTAATCTCAGGTTTTGATAGTGGTATTAAAGCGATAAATAATGGTTCAGGCTTCACGCAAATTGATATATCGGGCAAAGTGATTAGCCAAGATAATGTATCTGGGAATGGTATTTATACTTCAGGTAAAGAAAACGCGAAAACCTATATTAATCTTAATCAAGGTGCTGATGTTTCATCAGCAAATAATATTGCGATAAGAAATGAATCAACCGATTCCATCGTCTCACTAAATAATGGTTCTAAAGTAAGTGGAGAAATCAGATTAGGTTCGGGCAATGATACCTTGATCATGAATCAAGGTGCCGATATTTCTGCACTCACTATCATTGATGGTAGCGAGAAAAAAAATCAAATCAGGCGCGCATCTGAACTTGATACGCTCATACTGAATTTACATCTTACAGGTTCTTCAACCTCTGATGGTGCCATTAATAATGTTGCTATTTATAATTGGGAAGATATCACACTTAAAAATACAGGTAGATTAACATTAACCGGTGATCTTAACACCAACAAGCTAACGCTTGAATCTGGTGCTGTAGTTGACCTGCACCCTTCTCTTCATCAAGTTAAAGTTAATGGTAACGTCTACAATGGTGGAACAATCACTTTAAGAAACACTTTTGCCGGCGATAACATGACAATAAGTGGTGATTACATAGGTAATAATGGTAAATTAATACTCGACACCGTTGTTCAAGATAGTAATAGTCCAACAGATAAATTGATTGTAAACGGTAACACATCGGGCAATACATTTATCAGCATCAATAATATTAATGGATTAGGTGCGGATACAGGTAATACCAATGGCATTGAAGTCGTTCATGTTGATGGTACGAGCACGAATGATGCATTTAGCATTGAAAATCAACATATCGATGTGGGTGCTTACGAATATATCCTATATAAAGGCGATATTAATAAACAAAATAATAATTGGTATTTACGATCATTTTTGATTAAAGATCCAGAGCAACCAATCAATCCGGACAACCCAACCAACCCCGAAAATCCGACTAATCCAACTAATCCGGATAACCCGAACAATCCAGATAACCATACAGAACCTACCGACCCGATTATCGACCCTGACCCGCAAGATCCTAATGTAACCCCTGGAACAATAACATACCGAAAAGAAGTCCCAATGTTTGCTGCCATTCCCGCCCTATTACGTCAAGCTGATAATATTATGCAAGGCAATATGCACCAACGTATCGGCAATACGCCATTTTTAGATTCACCGATGACTTGGGGCCGATTCATCAATAAACGGATCAATTTACAACAGAGCGGTATAGCTAACGCGCATAGCAAAGGGAATTATACAGGCTTACAGTTAGGTAGTGATATTTTGCAGAATAAAGAATGGCGTATGGGGGCTTATTTTGGTTATTTACGTGGAGATTTAAGTGTTGATGGCTTTGCGAGTGGAAAAAATGGTCGAGTGGGAAGTAACAAAATCGATTCATACTTTTTAGGTGCATATGGTACCTATATGCAAGACAATGGCACATATGTGGATATTGTTTTACAAGGTGCGCATCATCATACCGATGTAAAACCGAATGGAAATAAAAACAGCAAACAAAAAGGATACGGTTTCAGTGCATCGATCGAAACAGGCAAACCCTTAAACTTATCGGATAGTGGCTGGAAGTTAGAACCACAAGCTCAAATCATTCACCAATGGTTAAATTTGGATGATAGTCATGTGAGTGGAAACACTAAAATTAAACAGAGTCATATCAATAAATGGTTATTCCGTGTTGGTGGTCGAATGGAAGGTCTATTCCAAACCGAAACCGGTATTTTACGTCCCTATGCAAGGGCGAATTTATTCTATTCACCTAATGGTGCCGATCGTATTAACTTTGCCAGCCAGAGTGCATCAACAAAATTCAGTAATGGCGCAAAATACCTCAGCTCAGAAATTGCACTCGGTGGCAGTTATGAATTAAACAATCAAATGAGTATTTACACTGAAGTTGGGCATACGTGGACTAATGGTGGAAAAGCAAGAGTTAAAGCGCCTTTCAGTAGTTCAATAGGTATTAAAGCCAACTGGTAATATTACTGAGCATCCTAATTCAAAAACAGATAAAACCGATAACGTTGTTGCTATCGGTTTTATCTTGAAATTTGTTTACTACTTTTATAATTTAGCCCCAATCATTCATCCAATCACGCTTACAAATCGATAAAAACTAAAAATACATTTTTAGACTTTGTGATATTAATTATCGTCTTCTAGCAACGATTTAAAATCGCTTTCACATCACTGCGTAATTAATCTTAATAATTATCTCAAGCGCTATATAAAAAAACATTATGATAATGATTATTTTCTATAAAGATACTAATGAATTATGGTACTGTTTCGGCTTGTTATACAGATTTTGTTTCAAAATAGGAAAACAATTATGAGTCAATCATCCAATCCATTAGTTCGTTTCTATCTGAAAGTAGGATTAATACCACAGATACTATTAGGATTAATTTTAGGCATTATTTTGGCTGCCGTCTCAAAAGAAACCGCCTTAGATATGTCTTTGATTGGAGAACTATTTATCAATGCGCTTAAATCCGTTGCGCCAATATTAGTATTGATTCTCGTTATTGCCTCAATTGCCAATCACCAACAAGGCAAGCAAGCAAACATGAAACCCTTAATTGCACTTTATTTGACTGGAATGATGTTAGCAGCATTATTAGCCACGGTTGCCAGTTTTCTATTTCCGTCGCAAATCTCATTTGGTGATACACTTGAAAATTTAACCTTTACTCCACCTAATGGCATTTCTGCGGTATTAAAAACTTTATTAGAAAAGATGATCGATAATCCAGTTAGTGCCCTTATCAACGCCAACTATATTGGCTTAATTATATGGGGTGTGGGCATTGGTTTAGCCTTAAGGCACTCAAGTGAAACAACCAAAACCATGATGAGCGATTTATCTTATGCTATCTCATTTATTGTGAGAATTATCATCCGTTTTGCGCCTTTAGGTGTATTTGGACTTGTAGCATCAACACTGGCAAAAACAGGCTTTGGCGAATTATTAAAATATGCGCATTTACTGATTGTTTTAGTCGCTTGTATGCTGATTGTTGCATTAGTGATTAATCCCCTACTCGCATTTCTAGTTATGCGTAAAAACCCTTATCCATTAGTATTTACATCTTTAAAAGAAAGTGCGATCCCCGCCTTTTTTACCCGTAGCTCTGCCGCCAATATTCCTGTTAATATTGAAATCTGTAAAAAATATAAAATGGATGAAGATACCTATTCGGTTGCTGTGCCACTTGGTGCTGCGATTAATATGTCTGGGGCGGCAATCACCATAACCGTTTTGACACTTGCCACTGTCAACTCAATGCCAGCAAGTGCGAATATCCATGTCGATATCTACTCCGCACTTCTACTCTGTATTATTACTTCTATATGTGCTTGTGGTGCATCAGGTATTGCCGGTGGCTCACTGCTTCTTATTCCGGTTGCCTGTAGTATGTTTGGCATACCGAATGAAATTTCAGCAAATGTAATTGGTATTGGCATTGCAATAGGTGTCATTCAAGACTCCGTTGAAACCGCATTAAATTCCTCCAGCGATGTGGTGTTTATCGGTGCTGTATCATCAGCAGCGCAAAAGAAACAATCGGCATTAAATTAACATCTTATTTTTTAATGAAGGATTATTTAAACAATCAGTTAATCAAACAAAATACTTCACTGCTTCAATACCTCCCAAAAGCATGATAATCTAACCATTATCATGCTAAGCGATGAAAGTCACATTTTAACAATGTTATGTGACACCATTCATTTTGGTGTCTATAACCCACATGCACAATAAGATTGCTTTTATTAAAACGACTCATTATTATGAGAATCTTTTTAACAATTTGACAACCCCCTATAAATCACTATGTCAACACAGTCATTCTCAAAAAAAGGTAACGACACTAAAGCAGCATTGATCCGTAGTGGCATGGCGTTAATGACAACTTATGGCTACCTATCCTCAAATCTAGAAAGCATATTGAAACAGGTTGGTGTACCCAAAGGGTCATTTTATTACTACTTCAAAAGTAAAGAAGATTTTGGGCGAGCCATTATCGCGTCTTATGATAGCTTTTTTAGTCATAAATTAGATAAACATCTAACCGACAGCTTGATATCATCACCACTCGCTAGAATCAAAGCTTTTTATGAAGATGCTAAACAAGGCATGGCAAAATATGATTTTAATCGTGGTTGCTTAATTGGCGAACTAATCCAAGAAGAATCGTTATTACCGGAAGGGTATGCACAACTACTTGAACAGATTTTACAAAATTGGCAGACCAAACTAGAACACTGTTTATTACAGGCACAACAATGCGGAGAACTGAGTTCAGCGGTAAACTGTAAAGCCCTTGCAGAATTTTTTTGGATTGGTTGGGAAGGCGCCGTAACTCGTAGTAAATTAATAAAAAAATCGGCACCTTTAGATCTGTTTATTCAACTTTTTTTAGATAAAATAATTCAATAATACCAATGGTTAATTTTGATTTATTCCCTCCTAACCAATTCATGTTACGCACGCTTAAATAACCTTTAAAAGACAATTTATATTATTTTGATTGCCTATCACTAGGCAATATGATACAAATAATAGCGAATTATCGTACTATCTTTTCAAGCAAAAAATAATCGATAAATTCAATATACAATCTTTCCACCTTGTACTTCGTTTCATCATTTTATTTGTAAATAACGCAATTTTATTTTTATTCATAAATATCTTTACATAATGCATTAAATTTTCATAAGTTTTTTGTATCTCGTTACATTAAAAACAAAATATTCGTTGGTTAATTTTCTATCAGCATTTTCATTTAAATTAAAAGCTATATTTTACATAAATATAAATATCTCTGATTAAGTGAGAGGAAATAATGAACAAAATTTATAGGCTTATTTGGGATGCAGTACGTCAAAGTTATGTACCAACTTCGGAAAATACCCAATCAAAAGGTAAAAGTTTTTCGGTCAAATTGCTTACTGTTGTCAGTTTGAGTTTTGTATTAACACATTACAGTTATGCAAGTGACACGGCAAACGATTTAAATAATGCAATTGTTTCACAAAAACATAATATTAATCAATCATTAAACTTGCCATACAGCGGTAATCCTCTACAGAATTTTATTAATCACAGCGCTGGCATAAGTATTTTTGCCACCTCAAAAAACATCACTATATCAAACGATATTACCAACTCGAATGATGGATACGATTACACAACCGACAGTAACACCAGTGATTTTACTTTTAACCAAGCGGCTGGCTCCATAACTGGTGAAGCCAGTGGAGTAAATATTACTCACGGCGGTATTGGTTCAAGTAACATCATGCTATCAGGCGTGATTACAGGAAAAGCTGAGAATGGGCTCGCGGTAAACAATACCGAAACCACAAAAGATTTAAAAGTATCACAAATGGGTAACAGTAGCATTCAGGGTAAAAAAAATGGGATTAAAGTCGAGAATAAAGGTAACGGAACCACAACACTAACCACTTCTGGACGCGTTGTTGGTGAAGCAGCCAACGGAATACAAGCTGATAATGCGACAAGTGCAAAGGATCTTAAGGTTATCCAACTGATAGGAAGTATATCGGGCAGAACAAATGGTATTTATGCAAACAATAGCGGAACGGGCTCGACAACGGTCACTACCTCTGGCGAAGTCATTGGTAGCCAACATGAAGGAATTTACATATTTAATGATACCACAGCCAAAGACATCACCGTTACACAAATGAATGGCAGTAGTATTAAAGGCCACGCAAATGGTGTCAATATTATAAACAACGGTATAGGATCGACGTTGATTAATGCATCAGGAAGTGTTGAAGGTCAAACAGCAAATGGCATGTTTGTCGTCAACAAAGAAAATACAGAAGATCTCACCGTTAACCAATTAGAAGGCACGATTCATGGTAGTACAAATGGTATTAACATGACAAATAATGGTAACGGTTCAACACTGGTTACGACTTCAGGTGATGTCATTGGTGATCAAAATGACGGGTTATTCAATGCTAATCATGCCAATGCCCATGACCTCACACTTAATCAGTTATCCGGCAAGATTCAAGGTAAGCAAAACGGGATCAATATGGCGAATAATGGTAAAGGCTCAACCTTTATCACCACCTTAGGTAATATTATTGGTACTGAAAATGATGGGCTATACTCCTATAACGGTAACAATACGCATGACCTTACTGTGCATCAATCTGGGGGCACTATAAATGGCAAGCTTAATGGCATCAATCTTGCCAACCAAGGAAACGGATCAACCACCATTAACTCAGTGGGTGATGTCATAGGCGAAAATAATGATGGCATGTATGTGGCGAATGATGTCAACACGCAAGATCTGACGATTAAACAAAACGGTGGCAAAATCAGTGGCAATACGAACGGGATTAATCTTGCTAATAAAGGAAAGGGATCCACATTCATAACCACACAAGGAAAAGTGTTAGGCAACCAAAATGATGGTATGTTTGCCCTTAATGATACTACCACTCAGCATCTCACCGTCGAACAATCAGACGGAAGTATTCAAGGTAATAAAAATGGCATAAACATGGCGAACAAAGGCAACGGTTCAACCCAAATTACCACATCGGGTGAAGTCATTGGGAAAAATAATGATGGTATGTATGCCTTTAATGATATCAACACACAAAACATCACCGTCAACCAAAAAGGTGGAAAAATTTCTGGTAATTTAAATGGCATAAACATGGCCAATAGCGGTAAAGGTTCAACCACTATTACCACCTCAGGCGAAGTATTAGGCAATAATAACGACGGTTTATATGCGGCGAATCAATCAAACACTCAAAATTTATCTATTACACAATCGGCAGGCATCATTAACGGGAATGCCAATGGGATCAACATTGCCAATCATGGTAATGGATCGACTTCTATTTCAACATCAGGCGTGATAAAAGGACAGAAAAATGACGGTATGTACGCCTTAAATGGCGCCAATTCACATGATCTAACCGTTAAGCAATCATCAGGAAATATTTATGGTGCATTAAACGGTATCAATATGGCAAACAGTGGTCTTGGTGAAACCAACATTACCACGTCGGGAGATGTAATCGGTGCAAAATACGATGGGTTATATGCTGTTAACGATGTCCATACAACAGATATGAAGATAAATCATATACAAGGTAACATTACAGGCCAAAAAAACGGTATTAATATTACCAACAAAGGTGAAGGATCATCTTATATAACATTAACCGGTAATGTAACCGGTTCAACTTATGATGCAATCGTTGCTTCAAATGATTCAACCGCTAATGATTTATCGGTAATACTTGATAATAATGCCACCATTACAGGACAACTCAATGGCATCAATTTAGTGAATAAAGGTCGTGGTTCAACCTCTATTAACATTAATGGATCGGTCCTAAGCCATTCTTTAGATGCAATCATTGTGGCTAATGATGTTACAACAAAAGATCTGATCTTTTCGCTCCAAAATCAGGCACATATTCAAGGAAGTAAAAATGGGATAAATCTGACTAACCAAGGATTAGGATCGACAAGCATTACTGTCGAAGGTAACATTCAAGCAGGGCGTGGAGATGCGATCTCAGCGTCCAATAAAAATAAAGCTCAACATTTATATATTGAACAAAAGGCAACCAGTAGCGTAACCAGTTCAGATAATGGTATCAATGTGAGTAATTTAGGAACAGGGATTTCATCTATTACTGTATCAGGAAATATTAATGGTGATAACGGTTCGGGAATACTAGTTAAAAACGGCAATACATCAAGCGATCTCATCTTATCTCAAAAGGCTGGTAGCATAATTGGACTAAATAGTGGGATTAATGTCACCAATAACGGGACAGGCATAACTAAAATTGATATCGCAGGCACGGTAGTTGGTAAGGGGCAAAATCAACTTAACCTTCCTGGTGCTGGCATTTACTCATCAGGTAATGTTGGGACAAAAACCTATATCAATCTTAATGCAGGATCGGATGTTTCAGCCCTAATAGGCGCATCAATTAAAAATGAAATTAGTGATGCGATAATTACTCTTAATGATGGTTCAAAAATCAGTGGACAAATCCTACTTGGAACGGGTAATGATACCCTCACCATTCATAAAAATGCGAATATTACCGACCTCACGATTATTGATGGTGGTAGTGATACAATGCGCAGTTCACAATCATCGTCAACCGATACACTGAATCTTTACCAAGATATGACAGGATCATCAACAAGTACGGGGCGTAGTGGCGATGTATCTGTGCTAAATTGGGAAAATATCAATGTAGGGCAAGCGATAACATTTACATTAACAGGCGATTTAGATACTCAAAACCTTACCTTAAACGCTGATTCTGTTTTGAAATTACAAACATCATTAAATCAAGCTACGGTAAACGGTACCATCAATAACGCAGGTACCATAACGCTGAGTAATTCAAAGGCTGGCGAAAATTTAATAATTAACGGTGACTATGTCGGCAACAATGGTAAATTAATACTGGATACCGTGGTACAAGGTAGTGAAAGTGATACCGATAGATTAAATGTGAATGGTCATGTAACTGGACAAACACAATTACAGATAAATAATGTCAATGGAATTGGGGCGGACACCACAAATACAAATGGCATTAAAGTGGTGAATGTGACAGGCAGTAGTACCAATGACGCATTCAATTTGCAAGGTGGACATTTAGATGTCGGCGCTTTTGAATATTATCTTTATAAAGGTGATCTCAATAAGCAAAATGATAATTGGTATTTACGCTCCTATTTGGACAACCTATATGAAGATCAAAATACCGACAAGAATAATACTCATTCAAAGAATGAAGAAAATAATCCGGGAACAACTGATTCTAACAATGATGAAAATAATCACGATTTGAACCCTATTATTGATTCAAATCATCAAAAAGAAGAAAAGCATAATACCAACAACAAACGCTTAACTTACCGAAAAGAAGCCCCACTTTATTCAGCGGTGAGTGAGCAATTACGTCAAGCGGATATTATCATGCTCAGCAATCTACACCAACGCATAGGTAATACGCCAAGCAACGATGTCACTAACACATGGGGTAGATTCATTGCAGCACGTAACGATATCAAACAGAACGGTGTATTGAATACTCACAGCAAAGGAAATTACACCGGTATACAATTAGGTAGTGATATCTGGCAAGATAATGATTGGCGTATAGGCGCTTATTTTGGTTATCTATACGGTGACTTAAAAGTTAACGGGTTTGCTAGTGGTGTAAATGGACATGTTGGAAAAAATACGACTAACACGTATTTTATTGGTGCTTATGGGACTTACACGCATGATGACGGCAGTTATCTGGATTTAGTGGTGCAAGCTGCACGACATAAAATCAATATCAAACCAAACAGTAACACCAACAGCAAACAAAAAGGCTATGGCGCCACCGCTTCAATCGAATTAGGTAAACCGTTTAAATTCAGTGATATGGGTTGGAAGCTAGAGCCTCAAGTACAGATTATACACCAATGGCTCGATTTAGATAAAAGCCATATAAAAGGTAACACAACCGTCAAACATAGTAATAATAATGCTTGGCTATTCCGTATTGGGGGTAGAATCGAAAACGATTTTGCTATGGATTTTGGCACGTTACGACCCTATGCGCGAGTAAACCTGTTCTATTCGCCAAATGGTGCTGATCGTACCCACTTTGCTACACCAAGTTACACCAAGACAATCCGTAGTGGTGCGTCACATACCAGTACTGAATTAGCGATTGGTGGAAGCGTTGACATCAACACGCAATTTACCGCCTACGGTGAATTGGGTCACACTTGGTCAAATGGTGGCAATGCCAGAGTCAAAGCCCCAATAAATGGGTCAATAGGCCTCAAAGCCAACTGGTAAATTAATATAACAACCCCATTAAAACCGATATTGGTGATCAAACAAATATCGGTTTTTTTATATTTAAACCGTTATACAAGTTTAGGCTGACTAAAATAAGCGTAAAATTAACCCCATTAGTTAATACGATTGATGGCAATTTTAACGCATCAATAGCTTGATTAATATCTGTTGCAATAGACTAGACAATCGGTCTATAATTTTTAGACCAACTGTCTAGCAACATTAAATCAGCCTGTTCACTGACTACCTGTTCTACCAATTCAGTGAGTAAACATACCTTAGATTGCCAAATGTAATAAGGAATAACCATGTCATTCAAAGCTATTGTGTTAGAAAAAGATGAAAACCACGGTTTTACAAGTTCTATAAAAACCGTCCCCCAACAACAATTACTTCAGCAAGGTGACACATTAATCGAAGTTCACTACTCAAGCATTAACTATAAAGATGCATTAGCACTCACTAACAAAAGCCCCGTTGTCCGACAATGGCCAATGATACCGGGTATTGATGGCGTGGGTAGTGTCATTGAGTGTGCAAATGGTCACTATCAAAAAGGGGATATGGTCATCTTAAACGGTTGGGGATGTGGTGAAACCCACTGGGGATGTTTAGGACAATATGCCTACTTAAAATCAGAATGGTTAATTCCGTTACCACAAAATATCACCCCTTATCAATCAATGGTTTTGGGTACTGCCGGCTATACCGCCGCCTTATGTGTAAAACGACTGCTTGATTTCGGCATCAAACCGCAAAATGGCGCTATTCTTGTAACGGGTGCAAGTGGTGGCGTGGGTTCCATTGCTGTTGCCCTGCTAAGCAAATTAGGTTATAGCGTAACAGCCTCGACCAGCAAAATGGATGATCAAGACTACCTACGCAAACTTGGTGCAACCAATATCATTGACAGCCAACCATTAAAACAAGCAGGCAAACCACTCCAAAAAGAACAATGGGCTGCCGTTGTCGATGTGGTTGGGTCACACACACTTGCAAATGCGTGTGCACAAACACAATATGGTGGCATAGTAGCTTGCTGTGGATTGGCACAAGGTATGGACTTACCTGCAACGGTTGCACCATTTATTTTGCGTGGTGTAACATTAGCCGGTGTTGATAGTGTAATGGCAACTTATCAACATCGTTTAGCGGCATGGCAGTTATTATCCCAACATCTTGATGCATCAATGCTATCCCATATTGGCAAGACCATAACTTTAAACGACTGCAATGATATCGCCACTAAAATGATAGCAGGACAAATAAAAGGTCGATATGTGGTTGATGTGAAAAAATAAAGTTAATCTTGACGCCTTAAAAGCATTCAAATTAAGATAATCAAGCCAATCAATACCGACAAAAAAATGTTGATCTTAAATACATTATGTAAGTGTTGACTATGGCTTAATATGATACTTTTGTTTGATGCCAGCTAGCTCGTCATGCGTGGTGGCATTAAATGCTTCGACCATCCAGTCTGGCCAACCTTGACCTTCTATAATCTCTTTTTTAAATTGGAGCTCTTCATCTGTCTTATATTTGCCTTCGTTTAAGTCGGTTAAATCATCAAAACACATAAAATTATTGACCCAACCCCAGACCAGATAACTGCCTACACCAGCACGTAATGGGTCTAACAGTATATGGTCGATTGTCTTATGGGTATGAGGTTTACACACCATTAATATGGTGCTATTCAGTGAGTTTCGAGAAAAGTTATGCACCACTACCCCTTGTAAATACGCCCAGTCATACTCTTTAATTCGCTTTTTATTGGGGTGAAGAAGATAAATTGGGTTATAAAGAATTCTAAAACTAAAAAAGTAACTTTCGTTCACATAAACCTGACCCGTTTTGCGGTTAAAAATTATTGGGCTTCCACGACGTGTAAAAAGATTTTGGTATAAACCTGGTAAAATAATATTAAAAAAAGCAAATATCATAGCTAATAAACCAACAATATCTACCATAAAAAAATATATATCTTCTTCATCTTGAAAATTTATAAGACTAAAACACAATTCGAATCCTATAAAAATTCCTGGCACTGCCATAAATAAAGCTAAAAGAAAAAGAAATGAATAAAAAATCTGATCCTCTTCTATTTTACGAATAAAAGCACAATAATTATCATTGGCATAAAGTAGGCGATCATCCTCCCCCGTTATATATGTCGGGCCTTTATCTAAATCGCCAATACAACCGGGTATTTGTGGGCGGTATTTTGATGCCATGTTAACTCCTTATTCCTTATCGTTTTTTTGATATCCAAGCTTATTATGACGCTTCAACATTATACTTTTGTTTGATTTTAGCTAACTCCTCATGCGTGGTGGCGTTAAACGCTTCGACCATCCAGTCTGGCCAACCTTGACCTTTTATAATCTCTTTTTTGAATTGAGTTTCTTGTTCCCATTTGTATTTACCGTCATTCAAACTAATTAAATCATTGGCACACATAAAATTATTAACCCAACCCCAAACCTGATAACTACCAATGCCATTGCGTAGCGGATCTAACATAATATGGTCGATGGTTTTATTGGTATTGGGTTTGCATACCATTAAGATAGTGGAATTGAGGGAATATCGGGAAAAGTTATGCACGACCACCCCTTGTAAATACGCCCAATCGTATTCTTTAATACGTTTTTTATTGGGATGCAAAAAGGTTAAAGGGTTGCGTAATATCTTAAAATTAAAAAAATAGCTTTCATTGACATACACTTTACCGGTTTTACGGTTAAAAATAATGGGGCTGCCTTTACGAGTGAAAAGGTTTTGGAATAAACAAGGAACAACTATTGCGTATAAAGCAAAAATACAAGTGATTAAACCGATTGTTATAATAATGAATACAGTTAGATCTTCTTTCATTGTGAACTCTAATAGAAGATGACATAATTTAGCGCCAAAAAAAAGAATCGGACTACTTATACATAGCAATATGAAACATAGTGAAAGATAAAAAAGTTGATCGAATAAAGTTTTACGTATAAAAACGCAATAATTATCATTAGCATACAATAAACGTTGATCGGCACCTGTTAAATAGTTACCGCCTTTATCTAAATCACCTATCCATCCAAGGATTTGGGGTTGATATTTTGATGGCATGGTTTTACTCCTGATTCCTTATTGTATAGCGTTATATCCAAGCTTATTATGACGCTTCAACATTATACTTTTGTTTGATTTTAGCTAACTCGTCATGCGTGGTGGCATTAAATGCTTCGACCATCCAGTCTGGCCAACCTTGACCTTCTATAATCTCTTTTTTAAATTGGAGCTCTTCATCAGTTTTATATTTGCCTTCGTTTAAGTCGATTAACTCATCAAAACACATAAAATTATTAACCCAACCCCAGACCAGATAACTGCCTACACCAGCACGTAATGGGTCTAGCAGTATATGGTCGATTGTCTTATGGGTATGAGGTTTACACACCATTAATATGGTGCTATTCAGTGAGTTTCGAGAAAAGTTATGCACCACTACCCCTTGTAAATACGCCCAGTCATACTCTTTAATTCGCTTTTTATTGGGGTGGAGAAGATAAATTGGGTTATAAAGAATTCTAAAACTAAAAAAGTAACTTTCGTTCACATAAACCTGACCCGTTTTGCGGTTAAAAATTATTGGGCTTCCACGACGTGTAAAAAGATTTTGGTATAAACCTGGCAAAATAATATTAAAAAAAGCAAATATCATAGTCAATGAAAGAATTATAGTTACCAATGAAGCATATATATCTTCTCTATCATCAAAATTTATAGGTATAAAAAATAATTTGACTCCTGCAAAAATTCCTATAGCGCTCATGAGCAGAGCTAAAAGAAAAAGAAATGAATAAAAATTTTGATCTGATTTTGTTTTACGAATGAAGGCACAAAAATTATCATTGGCATAAAGTAGGCGATCATCCTCCCCCGTTATATATGTCGGGCCTTTATCTAAATCGCCAATACAACCGGGTATTTGTGGGCGGTATTTTGATGCCATGTTAACTCCTTATTCCTTATTGTTTTTTTGATATCCTAGCTTATTATGACGCTTCAACATTATACTTTTGTTTGATTTTAGCTAACTCGTCATGCGTGGTGGCATTAAATGCTTCGACCATCCAGTCTGGCCAACCTTGACCTTCTATAATCTCTTTTTTAAATTTGAGCTCTTCATCAGTCTTATATTTGCCTTCGTTTAAGTCAATTAAATCATCAAAACACATAAAATTATTGACCCAACCCCAGACCAGATAACTGCCTACACCAGCGCGTAATGGGTCTAGCAGTATATGGTCGATTGTTTTATGGGTATGAGGCTTACACACCATTAATATGGTGCTATTCAGTGAGTTTCGAGAAAAGTTATGCACCACTACCCCTTGTAAGTACGCCCAATCATATTCTTTAATTCGTTTTTTATTGGGGTATAAAAAGGTTAACGGATTGCGTAGTATTTTAAAATTAAAAAAATAACTTTCGTTTACATACACTTTACCCGTTTTACGGTTAAAAATGATTGGTTCACCTCGGCGAGTAAATAAATTATGATAAAGTTCAGGAATTATAAGATACATAGCGACTACTGAAATGACCTCTGCAAATATAGGTAGAATCAAAAAATAAATCTCATCTTTACTATCCCATAATAAAATTAATTGAAAAGACATATACATTGCAATAGGTAAGAATAAAATAACGACAGTAAATATCACTGAATAAAAAATCTGATCCTCCTCTATTTTACGAATAAATGCACAATAATTATCATTGGCATAAAGTAGTCGATTATCGGCATCCGAAATATATGTAGGACCTTTATTTAAATCGCCAATACAACCGGGTATTTGTGGGCGGTATTTTGATGCCATGTTAACTCCTTATTCCTTATTGTTTTTTTGATATCCTAGCTTATTATGACGCTTCAACATTATACTTCTGTTTAATGACGGCTAGCTCGTCATGCGTGGTCGCATTAAACGCTTCGACCATCCAGTCTGGCCAACCTTGACCTTCTATAATCTCTTTTTTAAATTGGGTTTCTTGTTCCCATTTGTATTTACCATCGTTCAAGCTGATTAAATCGTTCGCACACATAAAATTATTGACCCAACCCCAGACCATATAACTGCCTATACCAGCGCGCAGAGGATCTAACAATATATGGTCGATTGTTTTATGGGTATTAGGTTTGCACACCATTAAGATGGTGCTATTGCGTGAATATCGGGAAAAGTTATGCACCACCACCCCTTGTAAATATGCCCAATCATACTCTTTAATACGCTTTTTATTCGGGTGTAAATAGGTAAGCGGATTTTTTAAAAATTTAAAATTAAAAAAATAGCTTTCGTTGACATAAACTTTTCCTGTTTTACGGTTAAAAATGATTGGGGCACCTCGGCGAGTAAATAAGTTTTGGTATAATTCAGGTAAAATCGCATAAAACCCTAAAAAACAACCTATCAATGCGAATATACATACAGTTTCAATTTTCACATCATAATCATTTGAAGTATTAAATACAAAGACTATAAGAGATACGAAAACAGTTGCTGGAATCAAACAAATAAACGCTAATAAATAACCCAATGTATGACCAATCTGTTCAGATTTCGGTTTCCGAATGAAAGCACAAAAATTATCATTGGCATAGAGTAGTCGATTATCTGGCCCCGTAATATATTTTGTGCCTTTATCTAAATCGCCAATACAACCGGGTATTTGTGGGCGGTATTTTGATGTCATATTAACTCCTGATTCCTTATTATATAGCGTTATATCCAAGCTTATTATGACTCAACATTATACTTTTGTTTGATATTGGCTAGCTCGTCATGCGTGGTGGCGTTAAACGCTTCGACCATCCAGTCTGGCCAACCTTGACCTTCTATAATCTCTTTTTTAAATTGAGTTTCTTGTTCCGACTTGTATTTGCCGTCATTTAAACTGATTAAATCGTTTGCACACATAAAATTATTAACCCAACCCCAGACAAAATAACTGCCTACACCAACGCGTAATGGGTCTAACAGTATATGATCGATTGTCTTATAGGTATTGGGTTTACACACCATTAAGATGACGCTATTGCGTGAATATCGGGAAAAGTTATGCACCACTACCCCTTGTAAATATGCCCAATCATACTCTTTAATACGCTTTTTATTCGGGTGTAAATAGGTAAGCGGATTTTTTAAAAATTTAAAATTAAAAAAATAGCTTTCGTTGACATACACTTTACCTGTTTTACGGTTAAAAATGATTGGGGCACCTTGGCGAGTAAATAAGTTTTGGTATAATTCAGGTAAAATAACATAAATCCCCAAACAACAACATATAAAACATGATATACCTAAAATTTCAGTTTTCACATCATATGGTGAAGTATTGAATACAAAAACTAACAGTATCGATAAAATAGTTGCTGGAATCGAAAGAATAAATGCTAATAAATAACCCAATGTATGACCAATCTGTTCTATTTTCGGTTTTCGAATGAAAACACAATAATTATCATTAGCATAAAGCAGTCGATTATCGGCATCAGATATATATTTTGTGCCTTTATCTAAATCGCCAATACAACCGGGTATTTGTGGGCGGTATTTTGATGCCATTATATTCTCCTTGTTTTAATGGTTTAGTTAAATTTTACCTTTTTTAGTAATGATTAGTGGTATTTCTTCACGATTATTGTATTGAATAATTATTTGGTACTTTTTAATAAAATATCTGGGCTTACTTCCTGCTGACCATATATCAACGGTTAATCCATCCATATCAAGATCACTTGGTTTTTCGTAAATCATATAAGGTATATTATCGTTTGGGGGTTGGGTTAACACATTTTTAGTGCCGTCAGGTAAAGTTTTGATTAATAAAAATTCAGATGGTTCACGGATATGCTTTGGATGCACTAAATTACTTATCTGCGCATTTTCTGATGTAAGATTATCATATTGTTCAAAGAATTGCTTTTTATCCAATATTATTTTATAACCATTTACACCTAATGGGTCATTTATATGATTTAATTTGATCCCTTTATCTGTGCTTGCTTGATATTTTACATCGATATAACTATCTTCTTCGCCAAATTTTTTGATAAAAAACCTAATATAAACAGTTAGGTTTTCCTTTTCATTTAAGCTTGCAAATTTTGGAATATTCAAATAAAAATAGATATGCCTTTGATATCGATTAGCTGAATTTAATGTCGGAATTTGTGGTGGTGTAATATTCAATTTTTTTACATGCAAAAAAGTTTGAATATTATAAGTCGCTATTGCATAATCATTTAAAGCTAAACCAAAACCACTGTGATCAGTGTAATCCTCTTCTCGATAAGCGCTATAGCCCAAATAATCAAACTCTGCCTGTTTGCCAAAACAGCAGCGGTTTAACCAATGTTGAATAGGGGTTAAATTATCGTATTTTTTACTGAACATAATCATAATTGCACCTGCAATCGCTAAAATGGCACCAATAAGTATAATCACCCATCCCCCTGCTAATATAAGCAGGAAAGAACCAATTCCTGACATTAAAGCCCCCATAACACGTGATACCATGTAACGTTTATCTTTCATATTCATCATATCTAATGCACTGTATAACTCCCCAGCAGCCTCGATCATAGACATTACCCCAAATACTTTATTGACCGTGGTAGATATCATGCTATTTAAATTAATTTTAGCTTTTAGGAGACTTACATTTTTGCCTGCAATAAGCGCATCTTTTAGTTGCATATTTAATTTGATATTTTTATATTGGCTAGTTATATCAACAGCAAGAAGTCCTAATGATAACAATTCTTTAAGTAGCTGTTGTTGGGCTTGTTGAGCGCCATTTCCTTCTTTAACCTTATCCCAATCTTTCAGGATATCGTTAATATTCATTAAATTAATACATCCTAATACCCCACCCACCGCAAGATTGATTTTAAAGGTAAATTTTCCTTTTTTGATTTCATTTTCAGCTTCTTCTAGATCAATTTTAATACTACTCTGATTTTTTTGATTCTCATTGAACACAACAACATCTTTTACTTTTCCAATTTTGTCATCGATTTTGGTTTTGGCTCGGTTGGTGTTTTTATCACTGGTTTCGTTCAATATTTGGGTCGTGGTTGTTTTGCCTCGATTAGCATGTTCTAAGCTTTCAAGACGTATTTTTTGCTGATATTTTAATTTGAAATAATCTTTATAGGCTTGCTCCATAAATTGTTTTAAATTATAAGGGCTTAATTTGCCATTAATACTGTTTATAAAGTTAACAAATAAAGTTTTAGTGTGTACGTCAGGAAAACATAACGTAAATTTAACCTTTTGCACTTTGCCCGATCCCGTTTTGACTGGCTTTTCATCAATATCAAAATTGTCGAGAAAGGCAAGTTCGTGTGGGTGATAAATGCCTCTATTAAAAAAAGACCGGTGCATTTGGGTGAATAAATTCTGAATTTTAGCAATATTTGCGGGTCTCACTTCCACATTAATTTCAACCGGCAAAGCCCCAAGTTTAGCTAGTTGATCAAACGCATTTAATCGCATCCACTCGGTTTTAATTGGAAAACGTAAGGTATCTTTCGCCAAGATTGCCTGCTTTTTTAGTGCTGTATTTGCTAGCGGTTTGCTTTCAAGTGTAACTGCCGCTTCGGCGGTTTGGGTAAGATTAGATAGCTGTTGTTCAATGGCTTTAAGTTCTTTGTTAAGTTGCTGAATTTGGGTTTCATAGCTCCTCTTTAACTTTCTAAGCTGTTCACGTGCAGCGGGATCACTGGCTGGAATGTTTTGCTTTTGCTTTTCCAATTCGGCTATTTTTTGTTGGTTTTGTTCGATTTCAGCTTCTGCTCGTTGCTTGTTTTCAAGTAATACTTTTGTTTTATTTTCTAACTCGATATTATGTTTTTTTTCTGTATAACGATTAATAACCGAAAAAAATTTAGTCGCTTGTGATATCAGTTCAAGGGGTTTTAACAGACTATTATCAGTCAGATCAACATAAAGTTCTTTATCATGATCGATTCCTTTAGGGTTATCGTATTCACTGATGTAGTAAATACTTTCAGGATTACTGAGTAGTTCGTCCCATAATGCGCTGTCTTCATCCAATTTTATTTCGGAATGGGTGGAATCGAGTAACATATTTGTCACTTGTGATAGATAGACTAGTTGCGTTTCTTGACTGCTAAAATCAAATTCACGTTGCCAAAAATGGTTGGTATTGACGCTAAGCGGTTTTGTTTCAGTAAAAGCTGAGGTAAAGCCATCTTTGCCAAATAACCAACGTGCATACGTAAAATAGTCTAATGACCACTCTTTATGGTAGTTCACTACTTCTTTATATGCTTTTTCTAATTCAATATCGAATTTTTTAATTTCACCTTGATTGATGTGTTTATCAAAATCCTCAAGCTTTTCCCTTTTTTCTGCATATAAACTGCTTACACGAGTAAGCATTCTTGTCGATTCGGGAATGCCATTATAGCCTACAGTGTCCAGACCCGAATTTTTAAAATTTTCAATCTCTTCTTGTACTTTTGCAATTTGTTGATCATAAACAGATATAATAGAAGATCGGTATTGTTCAATTAATTGCAATATCATGCGTTTTTTGAACATAACCGGTTTATAATAGTTAAATTGTCGCTGTAACTTTGGATTAATGGTTTTGAACATGTTTTTCGCACGTTGTGCATAAATTTTATTCAAATTATCAATATCGTCAAAACCGTTTATTGTTTCTTCCGCTAAATTGATTTCATCGTCAGTCAGTGGCTGTTCATTAAATTGATGCAGATGTACAATGCGCTGTGTGTTAAGTTCTTCGGCAATGCCAAATGTGTCTTCTAATACAACACCACAAGATATTGGTTTCGATCCTTTATATAACTGGCTAGCATGCGTTGCAAATTGTTTTTTTTGCTGTTTAAAACTGTTAAAGGTATGCGCCGATTCAAAGAAAGGTAATTCATTATCATCAAAACGAAACTCCAATACTTTGCTTGGGGTTTCGGTATTATTTACCTGACCAAAGATATCGGTAAACGGGACAGCCCGGTTACCGGTTGCTTCTGCCGGAGACTGAGCTAAATTAGTAATATCTATTTTGGTAAAACGAGATAATACTTGATTGTCTTGCTCTTTTAGATAATCTTCAACGGCTGTTGTACTCCAAGGTTGCGCACTGTATGCTACCCATGCTTGAGTATAGTCTTGTTGTAGATGAATAAATGCTGCCGGAATAGTGTGACAGTGGTTTTTACAGGCTTTTGATAATGGTCTTGGTTCGGTACAAGCGAGTTCGTGGTTGTTTTTTAACCTTAACGCCCCTTCAATACATTCATATGTATGGATTATTCGACTGTTTATATCTTCACCTTGTTGTTGCATTACATAGATGTAACCGTCTCGCAAAGTTCGTAAAATATAACCGTATTCGTTTAATTCTTCATCGGGCATTCGTGATTTAAAATTTAAATTTTTTGTATAATTTGCCAACTCTTGATAATCGGGATCCGCCCCAACCGTTTTATGTGGTTTCATTTTTATCACCGCCTGACGCAATAAAAATACCGGTATTCCTGTACGACCACACGCCAGGCAATTACCACAGGCTTCGTTTTTATTTTCTATGACAATGTTTTCTGCTTTATTCATCGTATACTCTTTAATTCTTTATTTTTCTTTATTCTGTTAATAAATGGATTTGACTTTCAAGGTTAATCTTGGCGTTAATGACATGTTTAGAGAATGTACCGGGTGCCAGTTGTGCTTTAGGGATCTGTTCAAGTACTTGTGGATGTGTAGTAAATAGATGTTGATACCGTAATCCATTTAATCCCCAAAACAGGATATCAGCAGCATCGGTTAAGCCTAATTTGTCAGCTTGTTCAATTAATTGTGTTGCCTGTATAATTACCTGCTTTTCAAGTGGCACATTTTTTTGTTCCTCAAATCGTGTGCGGTTATTTGCCCATGCATTAACAAGCGTGCGAATGACCCTTAATTTTTTTAAACGCTCACAGTATTCAACACTCCAACCTTGTTCTATTGTTGATTCGTCTTTATTTATATAAGGAATGAATTCTCCATTGTGAATTGACGGATAATAATAGTTTTCAATTTGTGAAAATTGCGCTTTGAGCCATGCGTTGTCTTGGTCTGAACCAAGTTCATGTAAAAATTGCATCCGGAAAGGTTCAAAAAAGGGATAATAATGTTGTCGCAATGTTTTAGCGATGTGATTTCCAATATTAATAATTTGTTTTGCCAATATTGACGGTTTAAGATCGGTGACAATAAATGCACAGATATACCGTTTTGACCAAAAACATTCAACCGAGGCTTGCATCGTGATTTTATCAATGATTGCTTGTTCTAAAAATTGATAAGGTTCAGCAAGCATAACTAATGTTGGGCATACGCTTGGATCATAATCTAAATCAGTGCGTAAAACCGTTGTAAGTTTTTTTTCGCCAAATGATTTATCTTCACCATATAAACTCTGTAATCCTCTACGTGATAATGGACTGACCGAATTAAGTGCGATTTTATTATCAACTAAAAGATAGCGATATTTGTTGAAACTGGCTCTTTTATTTAATTCTCTAAGCATATTTAATCCATTTCGGTACAGAGTTTAACATCTAACTCGCTTGATTTTAGTTGAATTTTTTTGTTTAGGGTCGCAGGTGACATTTTTTGCATTGCATTACATTTAAGATAAACATTATCTGGCGAGCCGAGTTCAATCCCTGCCTTGCTGATTTTGATGTACGAGCCACCACAAACAAACGTCATGTCTTGCGCTGCGGTAAAGCCTACTTTGCTGTCGACACTGTTTATTTGTATATCTTGTTTTGCCGCCAAGGCTAGTTGGTCGGTTTGGGCTTGTACATCGATATCACCTTGATTAGCAAACACTTTCATCCCCGATTTTTGTGCCAGTAAGCTAATCGCTTCTGATGTGGATACGGTAATATTTTTTAACGCCGTGATATCCGTCTGGTTTGACGTTGTCACCGTTACACTGTTGGCACTGGTAAGCTGGATATTTTCTGGACTGGTTAACGCTATGCCTTGTTGGGCATAAGCAAGAATGCCAGGTTGTGATATATTGGTTACTGCACTTTGTAATTGTTGTTGTGAATCAACATCAGGCGCATGACTTTGCGCTTGTTCCGCCGCATTTTGGAGTGCCTTAGCTATCGATAACGCATTTTCCAGTTCGGCAATTGCCCCTTGCATATCCAGTTGCTTGCCTTGCGCTTTCGGCTCGGTCTGACTGGTCAAATACAATCCTCGATTCGCCGCAATCGCCCCCCATTCATCGGTACGCAGTTCAAACCCTTCACCCCGTTGCTCTTTGTTGTTGTTAACAAGATGCCCGATATTGAGTTGTGTTTTACCGTATTCGGTCGCCAGCTTGATATGCTCTTGCCCCCGTTTGTCATCCATACGTAACTTGTTATTGGTTGGGGTACGAATCACATTACGGTGTTTGTTTATTGTCGTCACATGGTCGGGGTGCGCACTGTCATGCAGGGCATGGGCAATATACGGGCGGTCGGGATTACCGTTAGTAAAGGCGATGGCAACTTCTGTGCCGTCAATCAGCGGAAAATGGAAGCCATATTGATTGCCGGCATAACTTCGGGCCAGTCTAACCCATAAACTTTCTTCACCACTGCGCCACTGTGCTAAGTCGAAGTTAAACTTGACCCGATAACGACCGTGTATATCAATGTAACCATACGTATCATTGTCAGGACTGGTCACTCTGGCCGGTAGTGTCCCTTTTATTTCCGGAAAAGGTAACACTTGTGGGCGGTAAGGGATTAATACATTAAATGGTATTGCCGTAAATTCGATTTGATAAGGTTGACTGCGGTCTCCCCTGCCCCGTGTGGTTAAGATGATTACGCCGTCTTGAATGTTATCTAAAGGACTGTTTTCGATAAACACCTGTTGCCCCGGTGTCAGCGTAAAATCATTACAATATCCATAAATAATCTGTTGGTGGCTGATTGCCTGCTGATGCCGGATTTTGGCATACCATTCCCCACTTTCTACAACATTTTCTTCTTTGTCTTGTCGTCGGTTTTTGTAATGTTCATCGTATCGGTAATCGTTACCATATGTCGTGGTTGAATTGACAGCCGTGTTGGCGGTCGATAGCATGTTATCTTTTGCCTGACGATAATTGTAATCGTTTACTGTGACGGTTTGTAATGTAGTGTGTGTGGTTTGCGATAATGCCCATATGCTGTCACAACTGCGGTCTCCCATTCCGCTTGGGGTCTGGTATAGTATGCTACCATGTTTGGTAAAGGCTTGTTGTTCATCCCCCAGTACAATCACCCCACAATGATGTTCAGCATGCGTTTCAAAACGTAGCCATATCCCGACATCTGCCAGTAAGCGCAAGATAAAGTTTAAATCACTTTCTTTCCACTGCGTTATCAGCTCTCTTATCGGGTAGGTTTGCGTTAATTCTAAGCGGTAGTCTATGCCGGTAAAACCATGTTGGCGTAAGATTGATTCCACCACACTAACAACACTTTGATTTTGATATATGGCACAACCTATATTGTTTTTTAATAGGGCTAATTTAGGTTGTAACACGATTTGATAGCGGGCTTCATCTTTACTGGTCGACAGTAAACTAAACTCGGTTACCACGCCATGAACGGTGCGGGTTGACGGTCGTTTATCCAGTGAACTTATCCCACCAACCAGTGCATTCATTGACGCCGGTAAAAACGAAAACGATGCTGGTTGTTTTAAGATTGCATCGGTTGACAGTGAGCGGTTAGCGGTCGTAAATATAATGGTATATTGCCACAGGTTATCGAGCTGTTCTTGAAGGTCGACCGAATAAATGGAAATATCATCTAATTCGCTGGATTTATCAAGTTTAAGAATATAACGATTTTGGGGGGTGTCACTACCTTTAAAGGCATTAAGACCGGCAGAAACTAGATTAAGCAAAGACTGATTTGAAATTGACATCCGAGTATTCCCTTACAAAGCATATCCCATACAAAATAATGTTTGTAAATATTTATTAAAGTTATTAAATGCAAAAAAGATTAATGAGTAATCAATAAGTTTATAAATTACCTTTTTTTTAGTGATAAATCAACCAATAAATTAATAATATAGATTAGTGGTTTCATTGATTGATTACTTAATTTTTCAATCAATTAGTACATTGTTATTGTAAATTTACATTACACGTTAATGTTGTTACTTAGTAAATTTTACTTATTAGTCGTTATTTAAAATTTAATAGGGTGAGATATCGGTATTTAACTAAACCTAATTTTTGGGGGAAAACTGTGTTGTTGACATTGTGTAGTATCGATGTAATTTGTGGTTTTATTGTCAATGGAAACATATTTGAATATTTTCATACATCGGTTTAGAGATTATGATTGATTATTTTTTGTTAATTCCTTATTGTATTGAATGTGTAAAACTTTAATGTTCAGTAATCTTTTTCAGACGCTATTTACCCACCATTAATTTTGCAATTATGTATAATTCATCTTTAAAGGGGATATGATATGCCATACAAAACACGCAATGATTTACCTGAATCCGTACGTCATGTACTGCCAGAACATGCTCAAGATATATTTAAAGAGGCATTTAATAGTGCGATTAAGGAATACCAAGATCCGAAAAAACGACGAGACAATAGTCCGCCTGAGCAAGTTGCCTTTCGTGTTGCTTGGTCGGCAGTTGAAAAACTTTATCATAAAGATGAAAACGGCAAATGGGTAGCTAAATAATATTATCAATATGATTTGAGTATTAGAACAATACTAAAGCCAACTATGATAGTTGGCTTATTCATATGTTTAATCTAGTGTGATATTTTGTCAAATCTGAAGCCCTTACTCAGTCAAATAGACTCTTTTATGGTTAATACCGATTTCTATTGTGATGATCAATATATAGTGTGAATTTCTTTTAACGTTGTGGTTGATATCTGGCAACTATAATTAATTTATTTTCCTCATGTTTTATTTTCTCCTTTCTTGTATTTGCTGTTTTGCTAAACCTGCCATATTGCACCGATATTTTCCTTATCAATACGGAAAATGTTGGTTAGTAATTCTTTATTTTTCCTTTTATACTAAATTTGAATCGTCAACAAACATAGGTGCTTGATTATGAATAATAAAGGTTTACCAAAAGATTTTTTATGGGGAGGAGCGGTTGCTGCTCATCAGTTAGAAGGGGCTTGGCAAGCGGGTGGAAAAGGAATAAGTGTTGCCGATGTCATGACCGTTGGTTCGCCAAAAAATTATCGTAAAATTACCGAAGGAATTATTGAAGGTGAGTATTATCCTAATCATGAAGCCATCGACTTTTATCATCATTATAAAGACGACATTAAACTTTTTGCCGAAATGGGCTTTAAATGTTTTAGAACGTCAATTGCTTGGACACGGATCTTTCCTAAAGGTGATGAGCTTGCGCCAAATGAAGAAGGCTTGAAGTTTTATGATGATCTTTTCGATGAATGTTTAAAATATAATATTGAGCCCGTTGTCACCCTTTCACATTTTGAATTGCCTTATTATTTAGTCACCGAATATGGTGGATTTCGTAATCGAAAATTAATCGATTTTTTCGTTCGTTTTGCCGAAGTGTGTTTTGATCGTTATAAAGATAAAGTCAAATATTGGATGACGTTTAATGAAATTAATAATCAAGCCAACTTTGATGAGGATTTTGCGCCGTTTACCAATTCAGGTATTTATTATCAAGCTGGCGATAATCGTGAAGAAATTATGTATCAAGCGGCTCATTATGAGTTAGTTGCCAGTGCTAAAGCCGTGCAAATTGGTCATGCGATCAATCCCGATTTTCAAATCGGTTGTATGATTGCTTTTGTACCTATCTACCCCGAAACCTGTAAGCCGAGTGATATATTAATGGCGCAAAAAGTCATGGAACGTAAATACTTTTTTGCCGATGTGCATGTTCATGGTCAATATCCAAATCATATTATCAAATATTGGCAACATAAAGGCTTTAAGTTAGATGTAACCAGCCAAGACTTAGAGGTACTAGCAAACGGCACCGTCAATTATATTGGCTTTAGTTATTATATGTCCAATGCGATCAGACATAAAGCAGGCAACGATCGTTATGAATTTAATGAAAAAACCGATTTGATCGGTAATCAATACGTCAAAAAATCGGATTGGGGTTGGCAAATCGATCCTGAAGGATTGCGATACGCATTAAATTGGTTTACGGATATGTATCATTTACCGTTATTTATCGTGGAAAATGGTTTTGGTGCTTATGACAAAGTCGAGGCTAATGGTGCAGTACATGATCATTATCGTATTGAATATTTGCGTGAACACATTAAGCAAATGAAGCTGGCTGTTTTGCAAGACGGTGTTGACTTAATGGGCTATACCCCTTGGGGCTGTATCGATTTAGTTTCGGCAGGCACGGGCGAAATGGAAAAACGTTATGGTTTTATTTATGTCGATAAGGACAACAAAGGCAATGGCACGTTAAAACGTAGTCGCAAAGATTCATTTGCATGGTACAAAAAAGTGATAGAGTCAAATGGCGAAGTTTTATAAAAATTCTGATTTATAACCCATTTTATGGATAACAACTTTTTAGGAGAAGCTATGAAAAAAGCGTTAATTATTTGTGCTGCGGGTATGTCTTCATCGTTAATGGCAAAAAAAGCAACCGAATATTTTACCAATAAAAATAAGGCGATTTCAGTTGATGCTGTTTCAGCAACCGAAGGCAGTAATATGATTAAAAATAGTGATTTTTCCCTGTTTTTAATTAGTCCACAAACAATGATGATGTTAGATAAATTTAAAAAATTGGGCGATGAAGTCGGTAAGCCTGTTGTCAGTATTCCTTTTCAAGCTTATATCCCTACCCCTTCGGGGATTGAACAATTAGCGAAATTGATTGAGGAAAATATCCAATAATTTTAGATCATTGCTGTTTTCAGTATTGGGCGCCGTTTTTTGACCGTTTTAGGGTCGGCGCCCGGCGATGTTGCTTAGAGTGTGTTTGATTAGCAAACTAAAGCAACCACACTATTCTTTATCTTTTTAGCTGTTATAGGTGTGGATGATAATGATTAAAAATAAACAACGCGATCTTATTAGCCTATTAGTCGGCTCAAAAAATCAGTTTAAAAGCAGTGCGTTGCTGGCAACTGAGTTATCATTATCCGATAGAACTGTTCGTACTTATCTTAACGATTTAAAAGCATTGATTGAATGTAATGGCGCCAAAATTGTCAGTAAACAAGGCTATGGTTATCAATTGCAAATCTTGGATAGAACGGCGTTTAATTCGTTTTTGATTGAACATCATTTATTAGATCGGCATGAAGAACAAGCCAATATACGGGAAGTCTGTCACCGCAAACACTACATTCTTAATCTGCTATTACTGGAATGTCAAAAAATCGATATTGAAGCATTATCCGAACAGTTATTTATTAGTTCATCACAACTCAATAAAGATATGCTGGAAATAAAAAATCAGCTTCAACCCTTCGAACTGACTTTAAAGAAAAATAAACAACTATTTTATGTGGACGGTGCAGAAAAAGCCAAACGTCATTTTATTATGAGCTATTTTTTTCATGAAGAATCCATGAACTTTTTGCAGCGTTTAACTTATTTAAATAAGTTTAGTGATGCAATCAGTTTTGACACGTTAACCATTATTATTTTAGATGAGTGTCGTGAAGCAAACATAAAATTGTCCGATGTGATGATGCAAAATATTGTGTTGCATCTTTCTTTAAGCATTAAACGTTTACAATCTGGTCTGACCATTCAAAATTTGGATATGCCAGAAACAACTAAAAGTTCATTGGAATTTCACGTTGCGAAAAAAATAATTGATCGTATTGAGACAGTAATTGGTTTTGCTTTTCCGAAAGAAGAACAGATGTATTTAACCTTGCATTTGATGAGTAAATCTAACTTTATCCAACAAGATTTAGATGCGCAACTCAGCTTAATGTTAACCGATTTATTACTTAAGATTCAGCTTGAAACAGGCTATCAATTTTTGAAAGATGAGCAATTAAAAAATGGCTTGGTTCAACATTTAAAACCGATGTTAGTAAGGTTAGCGCAAAATATCAAACTTGAAAATCCATTACTTAGAGAGATCAAAACCTGCTCGCCCGAATTATTTGACTTAGTTAAGCACTATTTTAAACAACTCCCTAATCTAACTAAGTTAACTGTTCCTGATGATGAATGGGGTTATTTAGCCCTGCACTTTTTGGCTTCCGTTGAAAAACTGAAAAATGCGCAAAAAATGAGAGTATTAATTATTTGTGCAACCGGATTGGGTAGCGCTCAGCTTTTAAAAAATCGGGTCGAGTGTGAATTTGATGAGCGTATTAAAATTATTGATACCCGAGGCTATTATGAAATTGAACCCGACATGTTAAACGAAGTGGATTTTATTATCTCTTCAGTTGATCTTTCTGCTAAAGTCTTTAAAATTCCGGTTTTTCATGTTTCTGTTTTTTTTACTGAAGAAGATGTGCAAAAAATTCGGCGTTATCTTTCTTCACGTCATGTCATAACTTCATCCAATCTGAACTTGATGTCATCGACTCATATCGTCAATGAAAAAAGTCATTTGTCCTATCTTGAGCAAGTCGTTGAAGAGGTGACTGCTGATTACTTTTATTTTTGCCAATGTCCATTAACGAAAGACGATATTTTAGATCTTTTATTGGAGCGTTTAGCGGTCAATGAAGCCTGTTGTTATAAATCAAAGATGATTAAACAAATGGCTAAACGAATGGTGTTAGGAGATATCTTTTTTAGTCCTAACATTGTGGTACCGCATCCTGCTGTTCCTGTCGGAAGATTATCTAAAATGGGGATAGCGCTGATTCCTCATGGTGTCTATTGGGATAAAAACTACCCTGATATTCGCTTTATTTTTCTTATTTCACCGTCTGTTTATCAAAATCCTTCTTTAGCAATGATGACGAAAGCAATCGTCAATTTGATTGATGATTCAGCGATGCAACACCAATTATTACAATGCCAAACTTTTTCCGAATTTAAATCACTGTTTATTAAACTTATAGAAAAGGGAGCGTAACAATGATTCAAAAAATGAGCTCAGAAGATATTCAACTAGTCGCTTTTAATATTATTTTGCATAGCGGCAATGCCAAAACCAAAATCCATGAAGCCTTTCAGGCAATGCGAACAGCCAAGTTTGACCAGGCTAATCAACTTCTTGAAGAGGCTAATCATGAAATTTTAGCAGCCCATCAATCTCAAACCGAATTACTGCAATCTTATGCCAATGGTATGCAAATCGAAATGGAAATTATTATGGTGCATGCTCAAGACCATTTAATGACAACCATGACAATGCGTGAAATTGCAATTGAGATGTCATTTTTATATCAAAGATGTGATCAACTATCGGCTAACTAAAGAGGTTAAGCAATGATGATAAACGCCCAATTTGATAAGTCTAAAAAATTGAGTTTAACTAATCTTTATTTTAATCGTTTTTTAGCGATTCGCTACTCGACTGCTTTTTTGCTATTTTTGAATCTTTACTGGGCTGTTTTTTTGCTTGGTTCGAAGTCCTACACCGCTATTTTGCCTATTACGCTTTTTATTTTGGGTACATTAACCGCTTTTGAACAAGTAAAGCTTTATCGCAATCATGATAACTTTCTACCATTTGCTAAGTTATTTTTTCAAATGATGCTTTTAATGTGTGGCGTGTTAGTTATCACCCTTTATACATCTTTATTTCATCTCTTTTTTCCATTTTTAAAAGATTCGCAACCTGTTTTAAATACGATCATGGGGCTACTAATTGGGAGTGGTGTAATGGCTTTTTTAATGCTTAAAAGATTGGCAAAAATTCAACGTAACGAGGATAAACATTTTAAACGAATCCAAGCTTATGAAGAAATTATTAATTAGATGAGGAAAACAAAATGAATACCGGATTTGTGTTTTTACAAAAGTATTTAATGACACCAATGGCAAAAATATCACAATTTAAAATTGTGCGCGCGGTAATGGCTGCCGGTATGGCATCAGTACCTTTTTCAATTGTTGGCTCTATGTTTTTAGTTTTTAATACCTTGCCAATGACATTCACGGGGTTAGAAGGTTTTTTTGAAAATACGTTTTTTCGGGTCAGTGATCTGTATATGATTGCCAATACCGCTACAATCGGTATTTTAGCGCTCTATTTTAATTTTGTTGTGGGCTATGAATTAACAAAAATTGAAGCTGAGGAGACAGGCTTAAAAGTGAATGCCCTTAACGGTGCAATGTTATCGGCTTTTGCATTTTTTATGACTTTACCGGAATTAGTCATGCAAAATGGGGTGATTACATTATTCAGTGATCAAAGTAACCTTGTGTTTAATGGTCTACGTTTAACGCCTTTTGTGTTTCGCTTAGGCACATCGGGGATCTTTATTGCTATTGTCATGGCAATAGTCGCCACGCATCTTTATTTTTTATGTGTCAGACGAAATTGGGTTGTTAAAATGCCCGAAACCGTACCATTAGGTGTTTCACGCTCCTTTACGGCGTTGATTCCAACGTTTGTTATTGCTTTTTGTATCATTATTTTAAATGGCTTTTTAGTGTTTATGGGGACAGATATCTTTGATATTGTCAGTATTCCGTTTACGTTTGTGACTAACTTAACCAAAAGTTGGTTAGGGATTATGGTTATTCTTTTTTTAATCCATGCATTATGGGTTGTAGGGATTCACGGGGCAAGCATTATTGGGGCGTTTATTACGCCAATTATGTTAGCCAATATGACCGAAAATACCGCAGGTGCACATATTCCATTCGCGGGTGAATTTAATAATTCATTAGTCATTTTAGGCGGCTCAGGTTCGACACTGTTAATGACGTTTTTTATTGCTTTTTTTGCTAAATCAAGCCAGTTAAAAATTTTAGGTCGTGCGTCCGCTGTTCCTGCCATATTTAATATTAATGAGCCGATTATTTTTGGTATGCCGATTGTTTATAATCCCTATTTAGCTTTACCTTTCTTTTTAGCGCCAATGGCATGTGGAACATTAGGTTACTTTGCTATTAGTTCGGGTATTATGAATCCCATTATTGCTTTAGTTCCTTGGCCGTCACCAATGGGGTTAGGCGCCTTTATCGGGACAGGCGGAGATTATAAGGCGGCCATTGTTGCGATACTGTCTGCTATTTTAGCTCTGTTTATTTATCTTCCGTTTGTTAAACTTTATGACAATAAATTATTTAAAGAAGAGCAAGGCAAACCAGTTGATGATGTTCAAGAAGTTGTCGAAGCCGATTGAAAATAAACGAGTATAACCGTTTTATCAATTTATAAGTGTTAATTTAAGTCACGATTAATCATTCATTAATCGTGATTTTTTTGGATGAGTTTTTGCAAACTAAAAATTGTGTTGAATTATCAATACGTCCATTAACAATCACTGAACATAATTTACTCAATGCATGAATCTTCTATGCTATATTCATCTATTCCTCCACTTCAATTTTTGACTCGCTTTTCACATTAATAATAACGATGCCTAGCGACAAAAGTGGGGGAAGTTATCATGTATTTAGCAGGAGGTGTTGTATGTCCTATTTGAAAAATCTATTCATTAAGTATTGCTGTTTTGCTTTGTTTTTATTGGTATCTCAGCAAGTGCTTGCTGTTGAAACTCATCAACTAAAATTAGAAGCAGGTGCAGTTGCTTCACCGGATAATTATGGTGCTATGGCAGCGAAGGAAATACTTGAAAAAGGTGGAAATGCAGCCGATGCAGCCGTGGCTACTGCATTTACCCTTGCCGTGACCTATCCTGAGGCTGGCAATATTGGCGGTGGTGGATTTATGACACTTTGGATGGATGGAAAACCTTATTTTATCGATTATCGTGAAGTTGCACCCCATAATGCCTTTAAAACCATGTTTTTAGATAGTAATAATGAAGTCATCCCTGATTTAAGTCTTTATTCTCATCAAGCTTCTGGTGTACCGGGTACGGTTGCCGGTATGTGGGCTGTTCATCAACGCTTTGGTCAATTAACCTGGCAAGAAGTGATGGCGCCAGCAATACGCCTTGCTAATGAGGGTTTTATTGTCCCACCGCAACTTATTGAACGTTATCAAGAAGCGGTTGTGACTGCGCCAAACAACGGTTATTTTAAGCAATATTTTGGTAATATGAAAACCAATAAACTATTTAAACAACCTGAATTAGGCAACGTCTTAAATAAAATAGCGCAGTTTGGTCGTGACGGATTTTATAAAGGGGAAACAGCCAAACTGATCGCCCAACAAATGAAAAACAATAATGGTTTTATTACTGAATGTGATTTAGCAAATTATCAGATTAAATGGCGTGATCCTTTGATTGCCAATTGGCATGATATGCAAATCGTTACCGCTCCCCCACCAAGTTCCGGTGGCATTGGGCTGGTTCAACTATTATTAATGAAGCAAGTATTAGCTGATATGTTTAAGGATATTAAGCCCAATTCTGCGCAATATATCCATTTATTAGCAGAAATTGAAAAACGTGTTTTTGCTGATCGCGCCGAATACATGGGCGATCCTGATTTTATCAGTGTCCCCGTTGCAAAACTTATCGATCAACAATATTTAGTTGAACGTGCCAAACAAGTTAATCCTATTGCGATTTCGAAAACTGAGCAAGTGAAACCGGGTTTAGACTGGCAACATGAAAAGTTACAAACAACGCATTTTTCAATTGTTGATAAGTGGGGAAATGCAGTATCAAATACTTATACGTTAAATGGTTGGTTTGGTTCGGCTATTGTTGTCAAAGGTACAGGTATTTTACTTAATAATGAAATGGATGATTTTAGTAGCAAGCCCGGTATTGCCAATCAATTCGGTGTGGTCGGTAATGATGCAAATGCCATTGAACCCAATAAACGTCCATTGTCATCCATGTCTCCAACCCTATTTATCAAAAATAATAATGTAGAAATGGTGATAGGTACCCCTGGTGGTTCGCGCATCTTCACATCTATTTTTCAAGTCGTGGCTAATGTTTATGATAATAAGATGTCATTAAAAGATGCAGTGGATGCGGTACGTTATCACCACCAATTATTGCCGAACAATGTGATTTTTGTTGAGCGGTTTCAAACAACTGTACCGAATTTGTTTAAAAAAGAGTTAGAAAACATGGGATATCGCTTCGTGCAACAAGATTTTAGCGGAGATATTCAAGTGATTAAAATTCATAATAATAAACCAGAAGCCGTGTCAGATATCCGTGGAAGAGGTCAAGCGATTATCGTCAATTAGAGGATAGATTTAAGATTACATAAAGAATCAATGTGTTGGGTAAATTGTGCTATCAATGATTAGGATTACACTTAGATTTTTTCTAGATAAGTATGGTAAAAAGTAAATAAAAAGCCCGTCTCATTGACGGGCTTTTTATCGCGATTTGAAGATAATTATTCTGCAATAATTTCAACAATAACTTTAGCAAAAGCTTCGCTGTGTACTTGGAATAACACTTCAAACTCACCTGTGTTACGTAATACACCATTTGGTAAGCGAACTTCGCTTTTTGATACTTCAATACCACGAGCTTTAACCGCATCAGCGATATCACGTGTACCGATAGAACCAAATAAACGACCTTCATCACCAGCTTTAGAAGTAATAGTCACTTTACCAAGTGCATTAATTTCAGCAACGCGCTCTTCTGCGGCTTTTAATGTCTCAGCAAGTTTTGCTTCTAATTCAGCACGACGCGCTTCAAAGAATTCGATATTCTTTTTAGTCGCAGGTACTGCTTTACCTTGTGGAATCAAAAAGTTACGCGCATAACCCGCTTTAACATTAACTTGATCACCTAAGCTGCCTAAATTAGCAACTTTATCGAGTAGAATAATTTGCATTATATGTTCCCTCTGTTGCTAATTACTGATGGTTGTCAGTATATGGTAATAATGCCAAGTAACGAGCGCGTTTGATAGCGCGAGCTAATTGACGTTGATATTTTGCGCTAGTACCAGTAATACGACTTGGTACGATTTTACCACTTTCAGTGATATAGCTTTTTAATAAAGAAACATCTTTATAATCAATTTCTTTAACGCCTTCTGCAGTAAAACGGCAGAATTTGCGACGACGGAAATAACGTGCCATTTGGCTATTCTCCTAATAGTTTAATTTGGTCAGCATGTAACACAAGTTGACTTGTTTGATTACGTTTAGTGTGTGTACTAATAAAGCCACTCACTAATACTTTGCTGCCTTTTTTTATGTAACTTAACTCTTGTTGTCCGCTGGCAATAACGGGCATTATACACCATGCTTGCCTTGTGAGTTCTGCTTCAATTTGTTCAGAAACATGTTCTAAATAAAATTGGCAGTGTGACACTCCACTTGGACTGATTTTTCTTATCGGGGTCTTGGTAACAATACCCGATAACACCAAACGATTATTCTTCGGAATCATCGTCCATGTTTACTTCGCTAAAATCTTCTTCAGCGTTACGACGCTCATCTTTAGCTTTTAACATTGGTGAAGTTTCAGTTACAGCATGTTTAGTACGCATAATTAAACTGCGAATGACTGCATCATTGAAACGGAAGTTATCTTCAAGCTCGTTAACAGCTTCTTGAGTCGCTTCAACATTCATTAACACATAATGTGCTTTGTGCAGTTTTTCGATAGGATAGGCTAATTGACGACGACCCCAATCTTCTAAACGATGAATTTTTCCACCGTCAGTCGTTAATGTACCAGTATAACGTTCGATCATACCCGGTACTTGTTCACTTTGATCTGGGTGAACCATAAAAACAATTTCGTAATGACGCATTATCGCTCCCTACGGATTAATCAGCTTTCTGTCGGGGCAACCGCAACCCATTGAAAGCAAGGAACATGAAAATTTGGCGGTTGAAATCGACGGGGCATTATATATCAACTGACCATAATTGACAAATGAATATGTTAAGTTTAATAAATTTTTGTGCCAGACTAATACTGATGATAATTGTTTGATAACAATAAATTTATGGAATACTTCAAGCAAATTCTTAAATAATTCTTGATAAGTCTAATCATATTTTCATTCTTGGGTTTCTTTACCAATTAAAAAGGTCACCCTTTGGTGACCTGAATATAGCAAAACATTTATTGTTTATCTTTATGTTGTAATCTTATTTTGCCGCTTTTACGGCTAAGCCTAACTGCCATACTGCCATTGCATAATAGCTACTGTGATTATAACGGGTAATGACATAAAAATTAGGTAATCCATACCAGTATTGATAACGATTCCCCATATCAAGCCTTAACAAGCTAACCTGTTTATTGCCATCTAATGTGCTTTGTGGTTTCAATCCTGCTTTGGCCAATCTTTCAATCGAATATTTGGTACTAAACCCTGTTTCAAGCGATAATGCCTGTCCATCGGCTTTTACAGCCACTTTTTTTCCTTTTTGCCAACCATAGGCTTTAAAATAGTTGGCAACGCTGCCAATCGCATCTACCGGATCCCACAAATCAACATGACCGTCATGATTAAAATCCACCGCATGATTTCTAAATGCTGATGGCATAAATTGACCGTACCCCATTGCCCCAGCAAATGATCCATTTAAATCAAAAGGATCAACACCTTCATCTCGACACATAATTAAGTAATCTTCTAACTCTTTAGCAAAATAGGCCGAGCGTCTTGGGTAATAAAAAGCAAGTGTCGAGAGTGCGTCAATAATTTTTGTTTTTCCCATGACTCTACCCCACCCTGTTTCAACACCAATAATACCGACAATAATTTCAGGTGGAACACCATACTCTTTATAAGCTTGCGCTAACTCTTTTTCATATTTATGCCAGAACTCTACTCCTCTTGGCAGATTGCTAGGCGTGATAAATTTATTTTTATAGCGGATCCAAGCACCATTAGGGCCAGTCGAAGGCCCCGACTGTGGTGCTTGTTTGTCCATTAAATTTATAACCCAATCAAGTTTTGTGGTTTGTGCTAGTACTTCTCGAAGTTGTTCCCGATCAAAGCCATGTTTATTGACCATTTTATCGATAAACTTTTCTTGTTCAATAGCCAATGGCGCATCGTTGACAATGACAAGATCATGCTCTTTTTCAAGATAAACACCACCCGCTACATTTGATTGACCTCGATGTTGTTGCATCGGCGATGTTGTCGAGTTGTTACTTTGGCAAGCAACAAGTAACCATACCATACTGAATAAAATGACAATACGTTGCATAACCCATCCACATTTAAAGAGTTAAATAATAAACAGCATAATAATGTATTTCATGCTATTCAACAATGTTTTGACAAGGTTGCCCTTGAGAAATCTGCTTGATATTGGTTAATGTGGTTTCGGAGATATTCAATAAGGCTTCTTGCGTTAGAAAAGCTTGATGCCCTGTAAAAATCACATTATGACACGATGATAATCGACGGAACACGTCATCTAAAATAACATCATTCGATTTATCTTCAAAAAAGAGGTCTCGTTCATTTTCATAAACATCCATTCCTAATGCGCCAATTTTGGTTTGCTTTAAGGCATCGATTGCGGCTGTCGCATCAAGTAATCCACCACGACTGGTGTTAATAATCATGACGCCATTTTTCATTTTTTTAAATGAATCTTTATTAAGTAGATGATAGTTTTCAGGGCTCATTGGACAGTGAAGCGTAATCACATCGGATTTTGCATAGAGTTCATCAAGTTGGACATACTGCGCACCTAATTCGACTGCAATATCATTTGGAAAAGGATCATAAGCTAAAATATTCATACCAAAACCTTTTAGGATTCGGATCACTGCTTGTCCAATTTTACCAGTACCAATCACGCCTGCGGTACGATTATGCATATTAAATCCAGTTAAGCCATCAAGGGCAAAATTCGCATCGCGAGTCCGTTGGTAGGCTTTGTGAGTACGTCGATTAAGCGTCATCATGAGTGCAACGGCATGCTCGGCTACTGCTTCAGGTGAGTAAGCTGGTACACGAACAACCGTAATGCCTAATTTTTTGGCTTCAGCAATGTCAACATTATCAAATCCGGCACACCGTAACGCTAAGATTTTTACCCCACAATGCGCAAGTTTTTGTAAAACGGTTTTGTCAACTTCATCATTAACAAATACACAAACGGCATCATAACCTTGTGCTGTGACTGCTGTTTTATGACTGAGTTTATGATCATAATATTCGATATTAAAACCAAATTTTTTATTGGCAATCTCTAAATGTTCTTTGTCATAGTGTTTACTACTGAAAACCGCAATTTTGATTGAATGTTTCATTTTTTTGCACCTCTGTTCATGGTGATTAACGCATGTTTAGTTGTCTCTGTTTTTTATAGTTTTATTAAAACTATACAGACATTGTAAACCTAAATAAAATAATTTCAGCTCAATGCTATTATGAATGAATTGTTTGCTTTGACCTTAGTGATTATTTTGACAATGATATGTTATGATAGCACTTTGCTAAAAAACTAACCAATAATGTTAAATAATGAATAGAAAGCAAGACTCCATTGTTAAGACCATTTTCACGACTAAAATGCTAATATGTATTTTTACTGGATTCGCATCAGGCCTACCTTTTTATCTTTTATTGCAATTATTACCCGCTTGGCTTGATAGTGAAGGAGTCAATATCAAAACAATTGGCGCGTTTACTTTAACTCAAATACCTTATATTTTTAAGTTTGTTTGGGCACCCTTTATGGATAACATCGCTTTATTTAATTTGGGACGACGCCGTGGATGGATGTTTATTTCACAAATTATATTAGTGATTTCCATTGCCAGTCTAGGATGCTTTTCTCCTTCGTTAAACATCTGGTTGATTGCAAGTATTTCATTCATTATTGCTCTCTTTTCTGCCACGCAAGATATTTCACTTGATGCTTTTCGACGTGAATTATTGTCAGACCAAGAGTTAGGATTAGGTAATAGTATTCATACTAATGCTTATCGTATAGCAGGTCTAGTCCCTGGCTCGCTATCATTAATTTTATCCAGCTATTTGCCTTGGAGCAGTGTTTTTATTATTACAGCACTCTTTATGATTCCAGCTGTTATTATGACGCTTTTAGTTAAAGAACCTCAGAGTTATACCCCTAAAACCCATTCCATTGAAGATATTATTATTAAACCCTTTAGTGAATTTATTACACGTAATGGAGTGATTAAAGCGCTTTTGATTTTAGCCTTTATTTTCTTATATAAATTAGGTGATAGTATGGCAACCTCGTTAGCAACGCCTTTCTATCTACAAATGGGATATGATCGATTAGATATCGGTTTAATTGCTAAAAATGCATCGTTATGGCCAAGTGTATTTGGTGCTTTAGTCGGTGGAATTTTAATGATAAAAATTGGCATCAATCGAGCACTTTGGTGTTTTGGCTTTGTACAAGTTGTCTCAATATTAGGTTTTGCTTGGCTTTCAATTGAAGGCCCTTTTACTGAAATCGCCCTTTTCCAGAAAGTTTTATTAGCACTTGTAATTGGATTTGAAGCCCTTGGTGTTGGACTTGGATCCTCTGCTTTTGTTGCTTTTATTGCAAAAACTACTAACCCACTTTATACCGCAACGCAATTTGCATTATTTACTAGTATTGCATCCATTCCTAGAACGTTAATTAATGCTACTACTGGTATCCTTGTTGAAGATTTAGGATGGACATCCTTTTATGGTTTATGTACGATTCTTGCTATACCAGGAATGTTATTACTTTTTGTAGTTGCGCCATGGAATAAAAAAACTTAGGAGAGAATATGGATCAATTAACTCAAGCATTAAATTTTCGGCATGCATGTAAAAAGTTTGATGACACGAAAAAAATCGCTCAGGCTGATATGGAATACATTTTAGAAGCGGGTCGATTATCACCGTCTTCTTTTGGTATTGAGCCTTGGCATTTTGTCGTTGTGGATAATGATAAAATCAAAACGGAATTACGTGCTGCTTGTTACAATCAAGAACAGGTAACTAGTTGTTCACATTTTGTCATTGTGCTTTATCGTAAAGCCAATAATTTTACATTACAAAGTGAGTATTTGCGTCGTACCGTCGCCCGTGGATTACCGAATGCTAATGATCAAACTGCAATCGATACGGCAAGTCAATATTTCATCAATTTTTATGAGCATGGTTTAGCAAATGGATTAACCGTTAATCATTGGTCAGAAATGCAAGATTATCTTGCTTGTGCCAATATGCTAACAGCGGCAGCGTATCGAAGTATTGATTCGTGTGCTATTGGGGGATTTGAATACGACAAAATTGTGCAAATACTTGAAAAATATATGCCGCAATTTAGTGCTGAATCTTATGGTATTGGACTTGGTTTAGCGTTTGGTTATCGATTAAAAGAGCCAACAGCAAAAATTCGCTGGCCACTAAAAGATCTTACAACGTATTTATAAAATTAAAAAAAACTTCCGTGCCTAATGGCGACGGAAGGAACAAAATGAAAAAAACAACACCGAATTTATTTAACCGATTGGTATAAGGTTTCGGCATCTGTTGATGCCGAATCCATAATAAACACCACGCCAGATAAAATATTGCCAATTTGTGGATCGGTAATATTTTGTTGTAATGACGTTAATATTTCTTGCGCCCAATTGATTTTTCGTAGTACGGCTTCTACGTTTTCTTTTGAAGGATTATTCACTTTCATTTCCCTCCATCTTGCTAGGATTTCATCTTTAAAAATAATGAATAATAGTTATCAAAATAAGTAACAGGTTTTGAATAAGAAAAAAACACATTTTAAAGGCAAAAAAGATAAAAATAAAACAAATGTTGTTTTAAAAAACTTAAATTCAATTAAAAAAACCGAAAAGAAAAAGATAATCGCATTTTAACCAATTAAATAAATATATTGTGTCTACCTATCGCTACAATAATCAATTTTTTTGCCAGAATGAGATCGATAATGATAGACTTGTGAGCCAGAAATATCGTTAATATCAATTGGTAGACTGTTTGTTGGCTGTCAGTAATTAAAAAATTTTCTGCACGAAAATTGACAATAAGATGCCAGAACAAAAATGAGTAAGGATTTTAAAGATGAAGACTAAACATGTACGTTTGTTAATACTGGGTTCTGGTCCAGCTGGATATACCGCAGCGGTGTATGCCGCACGTGCTAACCTTTCCCCTACCTTAATTACCGGATTACAGCAAGGCGGACAGCTTACCACTACAACAGAACTCGAAAATTGGCCAGCAGGTGCACCTGATTTAACAGGCCCTGAATTAATGGTCAAAATGCGAGAACATGCCGAACGATTTAATACAGAGATTATTTTCGATCAAATTGATCGTGTCGATTTTAGCAGTAAGCCTTATAAGCTTTATGGCTGTGAAACAGAATATCATTGTGATGCATTGATTATTGCAACGGGTGCGTCTGCCCAATATCTAGGCTTGCCTTCTGAAGAAGCTTTTAAAAGTAAAGGGGTATCAGCTTGTGCGACTTGTGATGGATTTTTCTATCGTAATCAGAAAGTGGCTGTCGTCGGTGGCGGTAATACAGCTGTCGAAGAAGCACTTTACTTAGCTAACATTGCAAGTGAAGTTCACTTAATTCATCGTCGTGATACCTTTAGAGCAGAAAAAATATTAATGAATAGATTGCACGAAAAGGTACAACAGGGAAAAGTGATTTTACATACTCATCGCATTGTTGATGAAATTTTGGGCGACAATATGGGCGTAACGAGTGTCAGGTTACTAAGTACTCAAGATCCCAATATCAGTGAAAAAGTCGCTGTTATGGGCGTTTTTATCGCCATAGGTCATAAACCAAATACCGAGATTTTCGAAGGACAACTTGAGTTAAAAAATGGTTATATCAAAGTCAAATCAGGTACTGAAGGGCGAGCAACACAAACCAGTGTCGAAGGAATTTTTGCAGCAGGCGATGTGATGGATCACATTTATCGGCAAGCCATTACTTCGGCAGGTACGGGTTGTATGGCGGCATTGGATGCAGAACACTATTTAGATAATTTAAAATAGAAAAATATTGATATTCATGTCATTAGATAAACAACGTCAAACTTATTTATTAAATTGGCTAAAGCAGCATGCAAAAGGATATAAATCTGACTTGCGTGTCTCGACTTTAACCGGGTTTTTGTTAACCATTTTTGTGATCTTTCAAGCGGCTTTGTTAGCGACGATCTTACAAAAGTTAATTATTGAGCAACACAGATTTTTTGACATTTTGCCTTATTTTGGTTGTTTGGTTATTGTGTTTTTAGTCCGCGCTGGTTTACTTTATTTACGAGAGAAAATTAATTTTATTTTAGGCAAAAAAGTTAGAAAACAGATTCGTCATCAATTAATCAATCAGCTTGAAAAATTGGGCCCTGCCTATCTAAATCGAAGCACCACCGGTGCATGGAGTACATTAATTATTGAACAAGTTGATAATCTCCAAGATTTTTTTGCCCGCTATTTACCGCAAATGCGTTTAGTGAGTATGGTACCTATTTTAATCTGTATCGCAATTTTCCCTTTTAATTGGGCAGCAGCACTTATTTTACTCGCTACAGCCCCATTAATTCCGATTTTTATGATTTTAGTGGGTATGGGTGCTGCGGATATTAATCGTCGCCACTTTAAAGCATTGAGTTATCTAAGCGGTCATTTTTTAGATCGATTAAAAGGTCTAAATACCATTCGGCTGTTTAATCAAGGCGAAAAACAAGCTCAAGAGATTAAGCGTGCATCCGAAGATTTTCGCGTTAAAACGATGCAAGTTTTAAAAGTCGCTTTTTTGTCTTCTGCCGTTTTAGAGTTTTTTACCTCGATTTCAATCGCCATTGTGGCGGTATATTTTGGATTTTCTTATTTAGGCGAGTTTGATTTTGGTTCTTATAATGGCACAGTCACGCTTTTCGCTGGTTTTTTTGCGTTAATTTTGGCGCCAGAATTTTTTCAGCCTTTACGTGATTTAGGCACTTACTATCATGCGAAAGCCGAAGCTATTGCTGCCGCTGATAATATTGAATCTTTTTTAAATGATGAAAATTCATCAATAAATGCTGAACATCAAGTAAAATCGATTCCCTTTAATGAGCCATTAAAATCTATTGAAGCAGATAACTTAATCGTGTTATCTAATGAGCGACACCCTATTGTTGGCCCTTTATCATTTTCGCTAAAGGCGCCTTTTAAATTAGCATTAATAGGAACCAGTGGCGAGGGGAAAAGTTCGTTAATGCAAGTTTTACTTGGTTTTTTGCCTTATCAAGGCTCATTAAAAATCAATGGGATTGAGTTTAATCAGTTAAATATCACTGATTGGCAAAAACAAGTCAGTTGGATTGGTCAACATCCCTATCTTTTTAATAGTTCTGTACGAGATAATATTTTACTTGGTAATCCGCTTGCCAGTAATGAAGAACTTCAAGCTGTCATTTGTAAAGCACAGCTTATTGACGTTGTAGCTAAACTGCCTGAAGGATTAGATACCCTTATTGGCGAAGATGCTATCCGGTTATCGATTGGACAAGCACAGCGCGTGGCTTTAGCCAGAGCGATGCTAAAGTCTTGCCAATTATTGATTTTAGATGAACCTACAGCAAGCTTAGATCAAGAAACAATTAATCATTTAGAACGACATAATATTGCCCCTAATACGATTACAATTACCCATCAGTCGGACGATATGCAGTACGCAGATCAAGTTTGGCAACTGGCTCATGGTCAATTAAATTGTAACGTTAAGGAGATCACATGCTAGCAATTTTGCGTCCATACATTGCTCTGTATAAACACTATTTTTGGCAAATCTTAATTGGATTATCTTTATCGATTCTCACCCTGTTTGCAAGTGTGTTTTTGCTCTCTTTATCTGGCTGGTTTTTAGCGTCAACCGCTTTTGTGGGGGTAGCTGGTTTGTATTCTTTCAATTATATGCTTCCTGCTGCTGGGGTGCGGGCAGCAGCGATTACCCGAACGGCAGCACGCTATATGGAGCGTTTAGTTGATCATAATACAACCTTCAAAATTCTTGCTTACTTAAGGACATTAGCTTTTCGCAAACTATTACCATTAAGTGCCAATCAATTAGCACAATATCAAAAAGCGGATCTGCTTAATCGATTTATTGTCGATATCGATGCGCTTGATCATCTTTATTTAAAACTTTTTTCGCCCATTGTAACTGCATTGATAATGATCGCAATTTTATTTATCGGATTAAGTTACATTAATCTACCCATTGCGCTCATCATTACCATTATTCTCACGCTGACTTTGCTTACTGTACCTGTAATTTTTTATTATGCCGGTAAACAATTAGGCGAGACATTGGCAAAACAGCAAAGCGATTATCGTTCACAACTGATTAGCTATTTACAAGGACAAGCTGAACTCACTTTATTTAATGCCCAAGCAAAGTATCGTGATAAACTTGATGAACTTGAATCACAGTGGCTTAGTAATCAACAACGTCAATCAACATTAGTGGCGCTATCGAGTGCATTAATTTTATTAATCTCAGGTTTTTTAACACTGCTGGTATTATGGCTGATCACTCAATATACACTTTCGCCATTAGTTGCCTTATTTGTATTTGTTTGTCTTGCCAGTGCAGAAATTTTAATGCCCATTCCTAATGCCTTTATATTTTTAGGGCAAATCATCGCTTCGGCATCCCGTATAACGGCTATTTTTAGTCAAACACCTGAAATTACCTTTGTGAAAGAAGGTAAAACACTTGATTTGACAATGGCTAAATTACAATTTGATAAAGTTAATTTTAGTTATCCAAATCAACCTTTTATCATATTAAAGGATTTTTCGTTAACGGTTGAATCTGGTGAGCATATTGGGTTGATTGGTAAAACCGGCTCAGGTAAATCAACACTGCTCAATCTGATTAATCGCATTTGGGAACCCAATTCGGGGTCAATCTATTTGAATGATACCCCTATTAACCAGTTGGATGAAAAAACACTTCGCCAAGCTATTGCTGTCGTTCCGCAAGTTATTACCATTTTTAGCGATACGTTACGGCAAAATTTGCTGATTGGTAATGAGCAGGCTACCGATCAGCAATTGATAGATGTTTTACATCAAGTTGAGCTGGATAAATTACTTATTACGGAAAAAGGTCTCGATTTACTTATTGGGCAAGGTGGGCGTGCGTTATCGGGTGGTGAAATTCGCCGTATTGGGATTGCTCGAGCATTACTGCATCATTCACCCTTGATTTTAATGGATGAACCAACCGAAAGCTTGGATCAACAAACGGAACAGCAGATCATTAAACTTATCCAACAATCCTGTAAAGGTAAAACTTTACTTATGGTAACACATCGTTTAATTGATAATCCGTTATTTGATCGAGTAATTTCGCTCTAACTTAGCGTGTAACATAGTGTTATTATTTATATGTTTTTTAGGATAAATTTTTAGAGAACGTACATTTTGTGACTGTTTAACATTTTAAACAGTCAAACTTGAATACGTGACAAACCAGTTAAGATGTTTAAATTTTTTGTAAGATAACTTTTGCCTAATGGTTATCTACACTGCAATTTTTAAAATATGTTATACTAGTGCTTTATTTAGATTGATAGAGAGTTTATTTTGCAACAGTCATTACAAGATTTCATTACAGATAAAATTGATGATTTAAAAGGCAAGGATATTGTCATTCTTGATGTGAAAGGTAAATCAAGTATTACTGATTATATGGTCATTTGCACCGGTACATCAAATCGTCACGTGTCTTCAATTGCAGGGCATTTAATTGATGAAGCTAAAAAGCATGGGTATCTTGTTTTAGGTAGTGAAGGACAAAGTGATGCTGACTGGGTTGTTGTCGATATGGATTCTGTGATTGTGCACATCATGCAAGAAGAAAGTCGTCAACTTTACGAACTTGAAAAACTTTGGGGTTAATTAGGTGAAAATACAGCTCATTGCTGTAGGCACTAAAATGCCTAATTGGGTCACAACTGCTTTTGATGATTATCGCTTTCGTTTTCCGAAAGATATGCCTTTAGAATTAATCGAAATACCGGCAGGAAAACGTACTAAAAATGCCGATATCGTTCGTATTTTAGATAAAGAAGGCGAATCGATGCTTAGTGCTTGTGGCAAAGGTAACCGTATTGTCACGCTAGACATTCCCGGTAGACCTTATACTACTCATAATTTAGCCGAGCAATTGGAACGTTGGAAGACAGATGGACGTGATGTCAGTTTATTAATTGGTGGGCCTGAAGGACTTTCACCAGCTTGCAAAGCAGCAGCAGAACAAAGCTGGTCATTATCCCCCCTTACCTTACCTCATCCTCTTGTTCGAGTTATTGTGGCTGAAAGCCTGTATCGAGCTTGGAGTTTAACCACTAATCATCCTTATCATCGTGAATAATGACAGAGTTTATCATGAGTGAAATTATCTTAGATCTGCAAGTAGCAACAACACAAACTGATCGCCTTCCCACTGAACAACAAATCATGCAGTGGTTAAACGTTATTCTGCCTCAATTTATGGATCAAGCAGAAATAACGATTCGTATTGTTGATGAAGCTGAAAGCCAACAATTAAATCATACCTATCGACAAAAAAATAAACCGACCAATGTGTTATCTTTTCCTTTTGAGTCGCCAATTGATATTGAAGTGCCACTTTTAGGTGATCTCATTATTTGTAAACAAGTCGTCGAAAAAGAAGCACAAGAACAACATAAATTATTAATTTCGCATTGGGCTCACATGATAGTGCATGGCTGTTTGCATTTACTCGGTTATGATCATATTGTTGACGAAGAAGCAGAAGAAATGGAAAGTATCGAAATTGATATTATGAAACAGTTAGGATTTGATGATCCTTATCAACCCATTGACTAATTAAAACAAATCATTACACTATTCTCATTCAATTTATAATTCACATTAACTAAGCTGAGTATAAGAATAATTTACATCATGCAAAATAACTAAGGAATCAAGCAAATGAGTGATGATAATCACCGGAGCCCTAAAAAAGGGTTTACTTTATGGTTAAGTCAGTTATTCAATTCAGAGCCCAAAGATAAAGAAGAACTGATTGAAGTAATTCGTGAAGCCGAAGAAAACGAACTGATTGATCCTGATACTCTCGACATGATCGAGGGAGTAATGGATATTGCAGAACAGCGTGTTCGCGATATTATGATTCCTCGTTCTCAAATTGTAACAATTAAAGATAATTACACGCTTGATGAGTGTTTGAATATTATTTCTGAACATGGACACTCTCGTTATCCTGTCATAAGTGAAGATAGAGATCACATTGAAGGTATTTTGTTAGCTAAAGATCTTCTTATGTTTATTCGTCAAGGTGTGGATAATTTTGATCTGAAAAAAATTTTACGCCCTACTGTTGTTGTGCCAGAAAGCAAACGTGTTGATCATATGTTGAAAGAGTTTCGAATGGAACGCTATCATATGGCTATAGCTATCGATGAATTTGGTGGTGTTTCGGGCTTAGTCACCATTGAAGATATTTTAGAGTTGATTGTTGGTGATATCGAAGATGAATTTGATGAAATTGAAGATCGTGATATTCGTCGCTTATCCCCTCAAGTCTATACTGTTCGAGCACTGACACCTGTTGAAGACTTCAACGATGTTTTTAAAACCGATTTTAGTGATGAAGAAATGGATACCATTGGGGGGTTAGTCATGCAACATTTTGGACGTTTACCCTTACGAGGCGAAAGTATCACTATTGATGGTTATCAATTTAAAGTGACCATTGCCGATCGTCGACGGATCATTCAGCTTCATGTCACTATTCCTGAAGGGGCAACCGTTCCTAATCTAGAGTTATCTGAAAATGCTTAAACATCTGGCATTAGCTATAATTTTCGGGAGTATCGCTGTTTTTAGCTATGCTCCTTTTCATATTTGGCCTTTAGCATTTATATCCTTTGCAGGACTGTTATGGCTTCTAGCTGATAAGTCTAAAAAGCAAGCGATGCTGATAGGATTTTGCTGGGGAATCGGCTATTTTACAGCCGGTGTGCATTGGATTTATATTAGTATCAAACAGTACGGCGAATTGCCATCATCTGTGGCATTAATTATTTTAGGATTTTTGATCCTTTACCTGTCACTTTATCCAATGCTTTTTGCGCTATTACTTAGCTGCTTAAAACGATTTGCACCGCCGTTTTCATTGAAACAGCTAGTCTTTGCTGCTCCTATTTTTTGGCAATTAACTGAATTTTTACGTGGTTATATTTTAACTGGTTTTTCATGGCTTGAGTTAGGTTACAGTCAACTTGACAGCCCATTACGAGCTTATTTTCCCCTTATTGGTATAAATGGTGTGACATTATTAACCACCATTTTAAGTAGTTTAATAACATATTGTTTGTTTAGACTTAAACAAAAAGCTTTCACAAAGCACTTTTTTGGTGCATTAATTGCACTTTTTACGATCTCGATTGCACCATTTTTATTCAATCAGATCAATTGGACTAAGGTAGATAATCACCGAGTAGCTAATTTTGCGTTGATACAAGGTAATATAGCACAATCATTAAGGTGGACTCATCAACAACTAAATCAAACTATTGATACCTATACCAAATTAACCAAAGCAAATTTTGGAAAAGATAAAATCATTATCTGGTCAGAAGCCAGTATTACAGATTTTGAAATAAATCAACAATCATTATTGCAGTATCTTGATAATCAAGCCAGAGCAAATGAGACAGAAATCGCCGTTGGTATCATCGATTATCGTTTCAATGGAGGAAGATATGATGATGACGGTAATGTTTATAATACGCTACTGGTATTAGGTGATAAAACACCTTATGAATATCCAACCAATAATCGGTATCAAAAACACCACTTAGTGCCATTTGGTGAATTCACTCCATTGGAAGCCGTACTTAAACCGATTACGAATCTATTGGGTATTCCCATGTCATCGATGCAATCAGGTGACATAAAGCAAGCACCATTAATAATGAAAGGGTTTAAATTTACTACTGTGATTTGTTATGAAGTAATTTTGTCTGATTTAATGTGGCAAAATTTTTCAGCTGATACTGACTTTTTACTGACCGTTTCTAATGATGCTTGGTTTGGTGACAGTATTGGGCCTAAGCAACATCTTCAAATGGCACAAGCCAGAGCATTAGAGTTTGGTCGTCCTTTGATAAGGAGTACCAATAATGGCATCACAGCCATTATCGATCATCATGGTAAAATCATCCAACAATTACCCCAATTTGAAACATCAGTGTTATCTCAAACCTTATCCCCTACAATCGGTTTAACACCTTATGCAAGATGGGGAAACAGACCTTATTTAATTATCATGCTTCTTATGACACTTCCTTTTTTTATAAAAAAAAGGAAGTCATGTTGAGACTGGCATAATTATTGCTTAAATCTAACTAATTCTGATTAAAATTACTTCGTTCAGTTGTGACAAAATTTTGGTCACAATTGTTCGCATCTAGCTCCAATGATATATAAATAAACAGTAAAAAGTACTTTTATAGTAAAAAATAAGTTATAATATACGCCCTTTGTAAAAATATTAAATATATTTAATATGATACAAATTAAACAGTAGGAGATGAGTATGAACATAAAAACAAAATTAACCAAATTAGTGTTATCATTTGCAATGTTAGGTCTAATAAGTGGTTCAGCAGTTGCTGAAGAACTGACTGGCACATTAGCCAAAATTAAAGATAGTGGTGTGATTGTTGTTGGTCATCGTGAATCTTCTATTCCATTTTCCTACTATGGTAAAAACCAAGAAGTGATTGGCTATTCACAAGATTACTCTAACTTGATTGTTGACGCCGTCAAAAAAGAGTTAAATATGCCTGATCTTAAAGTAAAATATTTACCGGTTACCTCTAAGACACGTATACAATTACTGAATAACTACACATATGATTTTGAATGTGGTTCAACAACCAATAATCTTGAGCGTCAAAAAACGGTTGGTTTTTCAAATAGCATCTTTATTGTTGGTACACGTTTTTTAGTTAAAGCGGATAGCAATATCAATAGTATTGAAGACCTTAAAGGTAAGAACGTTGTAACTACAGCTGGAACAACGTCAGAAATTCGTTTAAATCAAATCAACAATAAGGAAAAATTAAATATTCGTATTATTACACCAAAAGATCATGGTGATGCATTTAATGCGCTTGAAACCGGTCGAGCAGCAGCATTTTTAATGGATGATGCATTATTAGCAGGAGAGCGTTCTCGTGCCATTAATCCAAGTGAATGGAAAATTATTGGCGAACCACTTTCTTATGAATCTTATGGTTGTATGTTAAGAAAAGGTGATGTCCAATTTAAGCAATTAATGGATAAAGCAATTGCTGATGCTCAAACATCCGGAAAAGCATTAGAATCATATAACAAATGGTTCACTCAACCTGTGCCACCAAAAGGGGCCAATATGGAACTTGAAATTTCACCAAAAATGGTTGAGTTATTTGCAAATCCTAATGATAAAGCATTAGATTAACACTTTTCTTCTCTTTCTAATCCCATGTACTAAATGTGAAAACATTTAGTACATAATCTAATTTATGTGAATTAAATATATTATGAGTTTTAATCGAATACTAGCTTTGGAACCTTTTACAGCCTTTTGGAAACATCTTTGTGATTCCATAATGAGCTTTAATTGGATGCTATTTTTTGAACCGACACCTTATGGAGACGGTATTTACTTAAACTGGCTACTCGATGGCGTTTTTGTGACAGTTTCGTTAGCAATCACCGCATGGATCATTGCATTTATACTAGGATCATTGGTTGGTATTTGCCGAACATTAGACAACAAGCTGTTAAACAAGTTTGCTGCTTGCTATGTCCAGCTATTCCGTAATATTCCTTTATTGGTACAAATGTTTTTATGGTATATGTTATTTCCTGAATTATTAAGCGGAAGTTTCAAAACATGGTTTATGTCTGAACTGTCCCCTAATATCAGTGCGTTTATTACCGCTGCAATTGCGTTGGGATTATTTACCTCTGCACGTATCGCTGAGCAGGTAAGAACAGGTATTCAAACATTGCCAAAAGGTCAACGATATGCGGCAATTGCTCTTGGTTTAACAAACAGACAAGCGTATTGTTATATTTTATTACCGAATGCTTATCGGCGCATCATTCCGCCATTAACTTCCGAGATGACCAATATTATTAAAAATTCATCCGTTGCTTCTACAATTGGGTTGATCGACTTAATTGGACAAATCGAACGTATCAATGATGCTACAAACTGTATTATTGAAGTGTTATGTGGCGTAACGCTTGCTTTCGTGTTGATAAACTATGCGGTTCTTTTCATTATGCGAAATGTTGAAAAACACATGCGTTTACCAAATATGAGTCAAGGAGGATAATATGCAGTTAATTAATTGGATTGCCGATATCCCTTCATTGGTCATTGAAAATTATCCATTATTATTAAGTGGATTATGGTTAACAACCAAAATTACTTTTATTGCCGTTGTTTTTGGTATAGTTTGGGGAACGGTACTGGCGTTAATGCGTCTATCAAATATTAAAATATTGAATGTTTTTGCCAAGTGCTATGTCAATTTATTCCGTTCCATTCCACTTTTATTAGTGCTGTTATGGTTCTATTTGGCACTACCACAGGTTATTAAACATTTGTTTAATCTTCCTCCTTATGCAGATGTGCGTATTGCTTCGGCTATGATTGCTTTTGCGCTTTTTGAAGCCGCTTATTATTCTGAAATTATTCGAGCAGGAATTAGCGCTGTTGCTAAAGGTCAATATCATGCTGCTTATGCTTTAGGAATGACAAAAAGCCAATCCATGCGTTTGATTATTTTACCTCAAGCATTCAGATCAATGATTCCATTACTGTTAACTCAAGGAATTATTTTATTCCAGGATACGTCTTTGGTTTATGTAATGAGCTTAATTGACCTGTTTGGTGCAAGTGTCACTCAAATTGGTAGTGTGCAAGGCGGCACAGTCAAATATTCTATGATTATTTTTGCAGCAGCAATTTATTTTATAATTTGTTTTACTGCTTCATGTTTAGTTAATTATTTCAAAAAAGGGATAAGTCGATGATCTCCTTAGAAAATGTATCAAAATGGTATGGACAATTTCAGGTATTAAAAAACTGTACTACACGAGTTGGTAAAGGTGAAGTTGTCGTGGTTTGTGGTCCTTCTGGATCAGGTAAGTCAACGCTGATTAAAACGGTTAATGGTTTAGAGCCCGTACAAAAGGGTAAAATTATTATTGATGGCACTGAAGTGACCAGCAAATCAACTAATCTAGCAAAATTACGCTCTAAAGTCGGGATGGTGTTTCAGCATTTTGAACTGTTCCCACATTTAACGATTTTAAAGAATTTGACGTTAGCTCAAATCAAAGTGTTAAAACGATCTGAAAAAGAAGCGCGTGAAAAAGCATTATCATTGTTAGATCGTGTTGGTTTACTTGCACATGCCAACAAATATCCTGCGCAACTTTCTGGCGGTCAACAACAGCGTGTTGCCATTGCACGTGCACTTTGTATGGATCCAATTGTCATGTTGTTTGACGAACCGACTTCAGCACTTGATCCTGAAATGGTTAATGAAGTGTTAGATGTCATGGTCGAACTAGCTTATGAAGGCATGACCATGATGGTGGTGACCCATGAAATGGGCTTTGCTCGAAAAGTGGCACATCGTGTTATCTTTATGGATGCTGGCGAGATTATTGAAGATACATCTAAAGAGCAATTCTTTAGTAACCCAGAATCAGATCGAGCTAAAGACTTTTTAGCGAAGATTATTCATTAATATATAAAAAAGCACCAGCTATTATTAGTTGGTGCTTGCTTAATCTACTTTTTAATTCTTTTACTTTTGCGAATAATTTGTTATTTGTTTAACTAATCCACTTTCCCGATGTATTTGACTTTTAACTACCCGCTCTAAAATTTTTGTATCAGCGTAAATGGATACTGACTCTTTAGCCCTAGTGATTGCAGTATAAAGTAAAGAGCGATTTAATAACGGTGAGAATTCAGTAGGTAGTATTATATTTACATGATCAAATTCAGAACCTTGTGATTTGTGTATTGTCATTGCATAGGCTGTTTCATGTTCAGGTAGTCGATAAGGTGAAAAGCCTTTAATTATGCCATCCGAAAAAGGAAAATAGACTCGCAATTTAGAACTATCATGTTTTGCATTTAGTGTAATTCCTATATCACCATTGTATAAACCTAACGATGTGCTGTTACGTAAAATCATAACTGGTCGACCGATATACCATTGTTCACGTTGCTTTAAATTAATCAATTTATGTTTAGCTAATAGCAGTTCAATTTGTTTATTTAATCCTTCTACGCCAAATTTTCCTTCACGTACAGCACATAATAAACGGCATTGAGCAAATTTAGCCAAAACAGCAGCTATATCATTATTTGAGTGATGCCTAATGGCATTTAAGTAATCTTTATAATGTTCAACACAGTCTTCTAAAAGCGCTTGGTAGGTTTGACGTGATGAAAGTTCATAATAACTAACATCTTGTAAAGTATTATCAGCAAGTAGCTTTTTAACATTATGATACTGCTCTTCTTTTACTGCATTTGCTAACAATCCAATACCGGATGACTCGTTAAATCGATAACTTTTTTTCAGTAAACAGATGCTATCAGCAATTGTTGTTACTGGTTGGTTCGTAATTGGGATGGTATAGCCGGTTAACTTGCTTAGCTCATCGGCTCTTGATTGGCTGTACCCATTTGAAATAAAGTGACATAAGTCTCCAAAGACCGCTCCGGCCTCAACTGATGAAAGTTGGTCTTTGTCACCTAATAAAATTAGTCGAGCAGAAGCAGGTAGGGCTTCAATAATTCTCGCCATCATATTGAGATCAACCATTGAGGCTTCATCAATTACAAGAACGTCGATATGTAATTGGTTATTCTTGTTATAACTAAACGAGCGATTATCAGTTTTTGCGCCCAATAGTCGATGAAGTGTTACTGCTTCGGTTTTAATATTTAATGATTCAAAAGATAGCTGTTCAATTGCTCGCCCTAATGATTCTGTTAATCGAGATGCTGCTTTGCCGGTTGGCGCAGCTGCTACGATTCGTGTTGCCGGGTTGTTTAATACTATTCCAGCTAGAATTTTAGCTACGGTAGTTGTTTTACCTGTACCCGGCCCACCAGAGATGATGGCAACTTTTCGTGTTAATGCAACAGCAACAGCAATCTTTTGCCAGTCAATACTTGCGTTATTGTGAGAAAATAGTTGGTCGAGTATTTTTTTTAAATTGATGTTTGGCGTAATATCCAATTGAGTTTGATTGAAATAGCGCGCAACAAAACGTTCATCTAACCACATGCGTTGAAAATAGAGTTTGTTTTCAATAAAAACTAAAGGTGCTAGTTGATCGCCAAAACTGACAACATGTTTATTAGACGCTAACTTAAGTACATTAACCCAATCGTTATTCGTCGGTGAATTAAGTTCTGACCAGATTTGTGGCTCAATATTTTCTAATCGAGTAAGATCAAGGCACACGTGCCCTGCTCTTACTTCCATACTTAAGGATAAAACTAAAAAAGCAAAACGTTTAGCAATGACTTCATCTTCACAATCAATTTTATTAACCAAAAATTGAGCCAAATGAAGATCTAATAAACTGATCTGACTATTTTGCTTAAATTGTTCTAACCATGTAATTAACATACTTTATACTTTGTTTTATTCGGTTTATAAACCATATATATCTCGTTCTTTACCATCTGGATAAGTGATTTTAAAACTTAGATTAAGGTTTTTACTTTCACTTGGGTTTAAGGTGAATTGCCACGTTAATAATCCGGTTTGTTTGTCATATTTTGCGCCATCATATTTGGTATCATTAAGTGTTACCGCTTTATTTAAGATAACAGGTAGTTGATCCTTCACAATAATATTTATTGGCAACGCTTTGGTATTTTTGACCTCAATAGTATAAGCATATTTTTCTGAAACATCATCACCAAATAATGTAGGCGTCGAGGTCTCTTTTATATTACGATTTCTGGAAACTAAGATATTTTTATCACGCCCTAATGAAAAATCCAATGAGCCTTTAGTATTTTTGGTTGAAATCATCGTTTCCCCCATAAAATTACCACTGAAAAAGATATTGGCTTTTCCTGATAATAAATTCAGCTTATCCCAATCATTTATTTGCGCTAGTAAGTATGCGTTATTATTAAATTTAGGCATTGAAACATATTGGTAATTTGCTTTAACATCTTTGGTTTGTAATGTGATTATGTTATTTTTACTATCGTTTTTAATTGTATAAGGTAATTTAATATCAAATTGGGTATTGATACCTAATGTATTAACATTGCCAATTTGACTAGGATTAACCAATTTCGATTTGGCGTCACGTTCATAGTACTCTTGTTTTTCAGAGCTGGAAAAAAATAAACCGCTTTTTTCATTATAAACGTCAATATACCATGGATTAAAAACTGGTGGAGTAATATCTTTGCTCGGATTAGATGTCGATAAACTAAAATCAACATTTTGCCAATCTAAACCAGTGTTTTGGTGGATTTCTGCTTTATATGTTAATTGGAGTGGCGAATTGATATCCGCTACTCGCACATCATAAGCTGGTTCCCAACCTGCTTTAGTTGTGATATATGAAAGCGTGATAGGTAGCGTTATATCTTTGTCAGAAGCGACTTTGACTATAACGGCATTGTGTAGTTTTCCATTGTTAGTTTGATTTTCATCTAGTTGTTTTTGATATTCGCTTATCTGCTCGTCTAACTGAACGACTTCTTTTTGTAATCGATTTTGTTCATTTAACGATGTGGTCATATTAGTTTTCACAAAATCTAATACATTTTTCATTGCTGTTAAGTCATCAGGTCCTTTTTTAGCTAAAGTATCTAAACGGTTACCTTGTAAAAGCAAAATTTGTTCCTTAACAGCTTTGAGTTGGATTTCTACTGTATCGCGCTTTTCTTGTAATTGTTTCTGTTTTTCAATAATTGATTGAATATCTTCGGCGTTACGAATGTTAGCCAGATATTTATCATTAAATGATGTAGATAATACTCGGACATCACTATTATTACCAAAACCTACATTGATTGTATTTGGTTTAACCTCATTAGCAATACCTGTTAATACTATTTCACTTTCACCTTTGGTTAATGAAACAGTTGACTGACCTTGTAATTCAGCACCTTTTAGAAACAACGTTACTTTATTGAGTATCACGTCATTAGCGGCTAATACGTTGCTTGATATTAACGCACTTAATAATAATAATTTTTTCATTGTTTTTCCTTTGTTTATAATAAATTTAGATTTTTCATTTAATTGAACTATTCCCGAGGACATGACTATTTTGTCTTAATTAATAAAAAAATCTAATATTTTTTGATATTATTTTTTTGTTTAATATATTGAACATTTCATAAAATTAATATAAATTATGTTACAGATATAAAACACAAAAAGAGAGGTGTTGCTATGAGTAATTTTAGCTATCTAAAACAGGCAATTAAGCGAAAAAATTTATCCCTACAAACCGTTGCCGATGCTTGTAAAATGACCAAAGGTTATTTAAGTCAACTTATCAATGATAAGGTTAAAAATCCTAGCGCACAAAAATTACAATCCCTTCATCACTATTTACAAATAGAGGAATCGACGATAAATAAAAAAGTCGGCGTCATATTTGGTAAATTCTACCCTTTACATACTGGTCATATTCATTTAATTCAACGAGCCATTAGTCAAGTCGATGAACTTTATGTTGTGCTCTGTTCAGATACTATCCGTGATATGGCACTGTTTGAACAAAGTGCAATGTCTCGCCAACCAACAATTAATGATCGTATTCGTTGGTTACTGCAAACGTTTAAATATCAAAAAAATATCCATATTGAATTATTAAAAGAAGATGGAATTCCTGCGTATCCAAACGGTTGGCTTGAGTGGAGTGATCGTGTCAAAAAACTATTTAGAGAAAAAGGCATAAAACCCAATTGTGTCTACTCGAGTGAACCTCAAGATGTCGCTATGTATAAAGACTTATTCGATTTAGAAACAGTACTTATCGATCCAGAACGGAGATTTATGCAAGTCAGTGGGACTCAAATACGTCAAGCACCGCTGCAAAATTGGCAATATATTCCGACTGAAGTAAGACCATTTTTTGTTAGAACCGTTGCTATTTTAGGCGGAGAATCCAGTGGAAAATCAACACTGGTTAATAAACTCGCCAATGTATTCAATACGACTAGTGCATGGGAATATGGTCGTGATTATGTATTTTCACAGCTTGGGGGGGATGAACGTGCTTTACAGTATGCTGATTACGATAAAATCGCATTAGGTCACGCACAATATATTGATTTCGCAATAAAGCATGCCAATAAGGTCTCTTTTATTGACACTGATTTTGTCACCACTCAAGCTTTTTGTAAAAAATATGAAGGTAAAGAACACCCTTTTCTACAGGCGATGATCAACAACTATCGTTTTGATTTAGTGATATTGTTAGGTAATAACACACCATGGGTTGCTGACGGACTACGTTCACTAGGCAGTCCAAAACAACGTAAAGATTTTCAACAATTACTTATCTCAATTCTTGAAAAAAATAATATCAAATATATTCCAATTGATTCGCCTGATTACGAAGAACGCTATTTACGTTGTATTGAATTGGTTAATCAACTTATTAATGATAAAGAGTATTAATTATGAATAAATTAAGTCATCTTGCTATATTTATTGGACGTAATAAATTTTACCCTCTATTTTGTGTACTTTGTGTTACGTTAGCCTTTTTATATACTGATCCTTTTACCCATTTGAATTTACGTTATTTTGTCTCTTATGTTGGTGCTTTTTGTGGGCTACTATGTGTTATTTTATTGGCTAAACGCAAAAATATGGGAAATGTTATCGGTATGCTGGCAGTGGTTGCTGAATGTTATGCCAACTACTTGGGTAACAATATTGGTGCAGGCTTGCCAACTTTCTACTATTTTGGATCGCATATTGTTGGGTTAATCACTTGGGAAAAAAATCAAGACTCACATAAAAATGTTAAAGTGCGTTCGTTGAGTGAAAATGCTTTTCTATATACCCTGATTTTTTTAATCGCAGCAGTATTTTTCAACGTCTACTTAACCAACGCAATTGGTGTTGAAAATACCGTTTATCAATTAATTACAAACTGTTTTATCTTCGGATTAGGCGTTGTAGCTCAACTACTATTAATGATGCGTTATTCATTCAATTGGTATTTATGGGTGATATTAAATGTGTTAGTGATTGGGTTAAATATATATACAAATAATATCGTAATCGCAACGCAATACTTAATCTACCTGTTCAATGCCATTTACGGTATTTGTGAATGGAAACAATCTGAATCTAAACAAACGACCTAACATATTGTTTATCATTAGCAGATTGCTATTAAATGGATAATTTAATAATCAAAAAATAGAAAATAATAAACTTATTTTCTATTTTTTTGACTAGCAATGAGATAAACCTAAATTGATATTTTAATTTTTGAAGTTAACCTATCGAAATATTGGCATTAACATAAATAAACAGCCATTATTCAATTTCACCTTTTACCAAAGGTACAAATTTTACTTCGCCCATATTTTTCGTTATATAACTATCGCCACTACGCTCAATTAATTGTAAAACTTGATGGTTTACTCCTACGGGTATCACTAATCGACCTTTATCTGCTAATTGTTTAACAAGATTAATTGGTACTTCAGAAGCGGCTGCGGTAACAATAATCCCATCAAAGGGACCACGCTCTGGCCACCCTAACCAACCATTACTATGTCGAGTAGCAATATTGTGAATGTCGAGTTGTTTTAAACGACGTTTAGTATTCCATTGTAAACTTTTGATTCTCTCGATCGAACAAACGTGATCAACTAACTTTGCCAAAATCGCCGTTTGATAACCTGAACCCGTCCCTATTTCAAGAACTTTTGAATCGGGTTCAAGCTTTAACAATTCAGTCATTCGGGCAACGATATAAGGTTGTGATATAGTCTGTCCACTACCAATGGGCAAAGAACGATCATCATAAGCTTGATGAGAAAGGGCTTCATCAATAAAATGCTCTCGAGGTGTTGAGGCTATCGCGGCTAATACACGTTCATCTTTGATTCCTTGCTGACGCAATAATTGAATTAGAGACTGCATTTTTAAACTTTGCATGTTAGTTACTCATTTCCTGTAATCAATTCTCGTATTACACTTGTTGCATAACAACCTGATGTTAAATAGAAGTTAATCTCAATACTATTATCATTTATCCATTGCCAATTAAGTTGCTGAGGACGCAATAATATCGAACGTCTTGAGGTTTCAAGACGCTCTTTTTTAAATAATTCAGTAAATAGTGACCAGTTGACTAAACATTTTTGCTCAAATTCAAGTGAGCAAGATTGAGTACCAAGTTGAGAATCCCCTATCATTGGAGCAGTAATATTAACTTCCCCGTTTAACATCCGAGATTGTAACAATGAAAGGTCATTTGATTGCGCAACAAACCAACTTCCTCGTTGAGCTAATTGCAAAATATCACCTTCTAAAACGGTTTGATGCAGACCTTGTTCGATACGTTTACTGACAACATCATTAAAAATGGCACTTCGTGCTGCTGAAAGATAAAAACTTCGTTTTTTACGATCTTTAACGGTAATTTCACCATTAGCCCATTTTAATGCTTGAATTATATTATTATCATCTCGACCAAAGCGCTGTTCGCCAAAATAATTGGGTACGCCATGTTGTTTAATGGAAGCTAATTTTGATTCAAGTTCAATAGTATCACTTAAGTGAGTTAGCTTTATTTTAAAATAATTACCTTTTAACGCACCTATTTTTAATTTTTTATTATGCCTTGTAACCTTTAAAATCTGACAGCCTGCCAAATCAAAACCAGTAAAATCAGGTGATTCCTTTCCTGGCATATGTAAACTGAACCATTGCCGAGTCACTGCATGTCGATCTTTAAGCCCTGCATAGCTCACCAATTTTGGCGAAATACCGACATATTTAGCTAACTGTTCAGCAACAAAAATAGTATTACAATCTTTTTTTTCAAGATAAACTAAAACATGTTCACCTTCGCCGGTTAATTCAAAACCAAGATCTTCTGTTACCACAAAGTCTTCATATTGTTGCTTGTATTGTCCCGTTGTTTTCGGCTTTCTATATAAAAAATTAAGTTCTGCTAACACGAATAATGCCTATTATGTAAATGAATCAATTTAACGTTTTTGAAAGAGTAATACTACCGCTTCACATGCAATACCTTCTTTGCGCCCAGTAAAGCCTAGTTGTTCAGTCGTGGTGGCTTTAACACTGATTTGATCAAAATGAACATTGAGATCTTCGGCTATATTAACTCGCATCTGATCAACATGAGGACGCATTTTCGGTTCTTGTGCAATAATAGTGGTATCTAAATTGACCAACTGGTAACCTTTTGCTTGAACAATGCCATAGACCTCTTTAAGTAATATTCGACTATCAATACCTTTATATTTAGGATCAGTATCTGGAAAAAGTTTTCCAATATCACCTAGTGCTAATGCGCCAATTAGCGCATCAGTAATCGCATGTAACACAACATCACCATCAGAGTGTGCAACCAAACCATATTGATAGGGTATTTTTACACCAGCTAAGGTGATGGGTCCTTCCCCTCCAAATTTATGAACATCAAATCCGTGCCCTATTCGCATAAATCACCTTTTTGCATTTGGTTAGTTAAAAAAAATGAGGCCAGAGCTAAATCTTCTGGATGTGTAATTTTTATATTATCCCGACGGCACTCAACTAATAGAGGATGTCCACCAGCATATTCAATCGCTGAGGCTTCATCAGTAATTGGCACATGATTATTTAAAGCAAGTTGTAAACAAGACTTCAACTCACCAACCTTAAATAGTTGAGGCGTTGCAGCCCCCCACAAATACGTACGATCTTCTGAAGATTCGATAACGTTGTCATTGGTCTGGTAAGCTCGTTTGACAGTATCACTGATACGCGTTGCTAAAATAGCACCCTGTTGTGTTTCAACCACGGTGTTTATCAAACGATTTATATCATTATGATCAACACAAGGTCTGGCTGCATCATGCACTAAAGCCCATTGTTCATCATTTAAAACCTGTAGCCCAGCTAAGACTGAATCAGCACGAGTTGAACCACCTTTGACAACATGAATTCGAGGATGAGTTGCAATAGGTAGAGTTGCAAAAAGATGATCTTTAGCATGGATAGCAACAATAATCTTGCCTATTCGTGGATGAGATAGTAACTTTTGTAATGTATGTTCTAAAATGGTCATTGAACCAATTTTAAGATACTGTTTAGGCGTTTGGCTATTCATTCGGCTACCAATCCCAGCTGCCGGAACGATTGCAATAATATTACTCGTGTTGTTCACATAATGCCTTATTATTGATGAGAATTTGAGTCGATAATGATTCGGTAAAAATATTCATTAGGCTTAACCATGCCTAAATGGCTACGTGCTCGCTCTTCTATCGCTTCTGAACCACGTTGCAAATCATTAATCTCGGCAAACATCTGTTCATTACGGACTTTAAGTTTATTGTTTTGTTCATGCAAGCTTGCAAGCATTTGCACATTTTCTTGATAATCATAGACATTATTTTTTCCAAACCATAAAGAGTATTGCAGATAACCAAGTAACACCAGCAATATTAATACTATTTTCCATTGCCTCATACGTTTAATTTTACCTTTAATCTAGATACATTTTACTGGTTTAGGTAATCCAGCCAATTTCGTTGCTTGTTTTGCTGGTCCTTCTGGGAATAATTTATATAAGTAACGGCTATTGCTTTTTTCTGGTCCAAATTTTTTTTCTAATGCTTTGACTAATGCTCGAATCGCAGGTGACGTTTTATATTCCAAATAGAAATCACGAACAAACAAGATAACATCCCAGTGCGCCCGAGTTAATTCGATCGATTCTTGTAACGCCAGTTCTGGCACAAGTTCAACAGACCAATCCTGCCAATTTTTTAAATAACCGTTATCATCTGTTTTTATCTGTTCTAACATTTTTTCAGTACGCAGTTTTATTTTCTGGATATTATACTCAATTATATGCAATCCAACACTAATTTTGATGTTTAAAGTCACAGTATGGAGCCAATAATGCTTAAAATTGACGAAAATTAAAGCAAACAAGCTTTTTTTCAAAAATAGCTATTTACAAATAAGTCCGACTCCTTTAATATTCACAGCCATTGCGGAAGTGTGGCTGAGCGGTTGAAAGCACCGGTCTTGAAAACCGGCGAGGGGCGACCCTCCCAGAGTTCGAATCTCTGCGCTTCCGCCATTTTTCAATTCAATGTATTGAAAAAGGTGAAGTTTTTAGTAACGTCGAGTATTTCCCCATTTTTATATTCATGCTAAAATCGTTAATAATTATAATAATTTTAAAATCTGTATATAGTAAATTTTTATAACAACATCGAATTTACCTCAATTCTTTTTAATTGGACGTTAGACCTGTACAATTTCTTCATATAAACTTATAACATCAGTGACTTTTATTCCATAAAATTATGTTATATTAATAATAACAAATTCATTCTTACCCAGAATCACCTTAGGATAAAACTCAGGAAAAATTCCCCAGTTTAAATGCAATAACCAGTACGCAATTATTGGTCAAAAATATTAATTTGGCATATAAACTACCTTTGCAAAATTGCACCCAATCAACCATCAGTTTTCAACGTTTTTAAAGTTAATTACTGCGTTGGTAAGTCGCCTTACCTTAATCAACTGAGTAATGTGCTAACGCATGTTCTGTTACCAATCTTGAGTGATGAATCCTTTCTCCTGTCCAATCACGAAAGATTAAACAGAAACTATGTTGATAGATATAAACCAAATTCACACATCTTATTTTACCTGTCAATGACAGATCAAATAAGTGTCCATGACATGGAGGTGGGAAAATATAATTAATATTGAATAGTTGAAGATATTTTTTATTAATGTCATCGCTTCATCTGATAATGGAATGCGATGTGATTATTCTGTTTTCGTTCTTTCAGCGGAAAGATTCAATATTTTACTCTATAAATCAAGTTTATAGCTTCAAAATCAAATTTAGATGAAGCAGGAAACCCCGTTTCAATATGATTAACTCCCAAGGCCTCTAACTCTAAAGCTAAATTAAGTTTTTGTTTTGGATTCATCGCATTTTGTGGCGCTTGTTCCCCATCTCTTAACGTTGTATCCAGTATAGATATTTTTCTCATTTTACCCTCTTTTTTTAAAATAACATACATACTGGTATGTATTAAATCACACAAACAATAACTTGTACACAAATAAAACAAAATAATATATTTTAGTATTTACAATAATTTAACTAATTGTTGCTTTTAAAATGTCGTGGTGTATTATTACATAATATACATACTAATATGTATTTATTAAAAGTAATATAAACATAAACGGAGATAATTATGATAAATGTAGCTATTAATGGTTTTGGTCGTATTGGGCGTAGTTTTATGCGTGCGTTGTATGAGAGTTCGCATAATATCAAAATTGTTGCGATCAATGATTTAGGTTCGATTGAACAACTAGCACATCTTTTAAAATATGATACGGCTTTTGGACGTTTTGCTAAAAGTGTCGAAGTAAAAAAAGGTTGCTTGGTGATTGATGGTCATGAGATTGTGGTATATCAAGAGCGTAATCCTGAAAATCTCCCATGGGCGAAACACAAGATCGATATAGTACTAGAATCAACAGGTGTCTTTAACGATGGAAAAAAAGCTCAAGCCCATATCAAAGCCGGGGCTAAAAAAGTTCTCATCTCTGCGCCTGCATCAAATGTTGATTTGACTATTGTTCAAGGTGTTAACAACCACATGTATAATAAAGATGAACATCACATTATTTCAAATGCCTCATGTACTACAAACTGTTTAGCTCCGTTAGTTAAAGTATTACATGAGCATTTTGGTATTAAATCGGGATTTATGACAACTATTCATGCTTATACACAAGATCAAAATCTACAGGATGCTCCACACCGTGATATGAGGCGAGCGCGTAGTGCTGCTCAAAATATTGTTCCTACATCAACAGGTGCTGCGCAATCAATTGGTATTGTCATCCCTGAGTTGAATGGAAAATTAGATGGTAGTTCTGTACGGGTTCCGGTAATTACAGGATCAATGATAGATCTAACTCTAAATCTAGAGAAAGAAGTGACAGAACAACTAGTAAATGATACCATTAAACAAGCAACCAGCTCTAAAAAAATAGATGGTATTCTCGTTTATACAGAAGATGAAATTGTATCATCAGATGTTATTAAAAATTCAGCTTCATCTATTTTTGACTCTAAACTCACTAAGGTTATTGATGGAAAACTACTCAAAGTTGTTAGTTGGTATGACAATGAATGGGGGTTTTCAAACCGTTTAGTGGATACTATTTTACAGATTAAATAAATAATTAATTAAAATCATACTATCGACTGATGGTATGATTTTTATGGTGAAAATGAATAATAAACAAAATTCCAAAGATAAACTAATTAAAGCTATGGCTGATCTTCTATTAGAAAAAGGTCTAGCTGCTACTAGCCCAAGAGATATTTTAACTCGTGCTGAAGTCGGTCAAGGTAGCCTTTACCATTATTTTAATGGTAAAGAGGATCTGTCCCTATATGCAATAAAATATAACGTAGATCAACTAATAAGTTTTAATGCTTCAGTGCTAAATACAGATAAAAATGCATATAATAAACTTTCAGATCTGCTATTAAGAGCTCGTAACATAGATAGAGGATGTGTAGTTGGTCAAATGGCTCGAGATAGAGCTATTATGGAAAACAAAAAGTTAGCGTCAGAGGTTAATCGTGGATTTGAGTCTATGAAAAAAACGCTAGAAAGTCTTATAAAAATTGGGATTGCTGAGGGTAGCATTTCTAATATTCTTGCACCATTAGAAGCAGCAACGCTCTTAATGTCTGCTTTGCAAGGTGCGTATATTTCTGCAAAAGGATTGCAAGATGATTCCTATTTCCATCTAACTATTAATACATTATTGAAGATATTTACGCCATAACATAAGTTTTACAATCCTGTTTTTTTACTTGTTTTTATCAACTCCATTTATTACTAGTCGTGGACAATATGATTGTTTCCACTAAAAAATTGAACTGATGTCGTCTCTGGGGTTTAGATAAAAATCGCAGGAGAAAATTTAATGCTAAAAATTCAGATAAAAATTTAATGAAATAAATATAAAGATATAAAGTTAGCACTTTTATTTAATCCAGCACTTACATCATTTTTTCAATTAAAATCAGATCTTTTTATTTTTTTATGTACTTTTATTCTGATTTTTTAAAATAATTAATTATTGCGTCAGTGGTGGAATTTTTTCTTAAGTTTTTTCGCCAAATTAGAAAAATATCGATTTTTAATTTTAAATCTTGACTCCTAATTAATTTTTTATATGCAACTCCCTCAACTTTTGCTTGTGTCATTGACTGAGGCAATAGCATCATTCCTTTACCTAACGATACTTCAAGTAACATAGATAAATTATCTTGTAGTTCTGCACGCCGTACAATTGGAAGTTTGAGCGTTTTAAATACTCGTTCACACTGTTCATAAAAAACAGGATTTAAGTATTGTTTAAACCAAAAGAGTGGTAAATCGGTCACATCATCAAGATCTACTCTTTCTTGCTTACTACAGGGGTGACTAGTAGGTAAAACTAAAATCATCGGTTCTTTATAGACTAATAACGAATTTTCGTTGATATCTCTCATTTGATAATCAGAAACAAAAGCAAAATCAATATTTTCTTTTTGTAGCTCTAACAACAGCTCTTTGGATGTGTAGTTGTGTTTATAAATTTCGGTTTCTTCGCTAAAATCCGACAAAAATAATCTAAAGTAAGGAATAAAGTCAAAACAAAGTGTTTTAGTTGTCCCTAGCACTACTTTTTTCACTTCTCTCGATTTGATCGATTTGGTTATGGAACAAAGATCATTTAATAATCGTGTTGCTTTTGATTTAAGATCTTCTCCTTCTTTAGTTAAAACCACATTATGGGAATTTCTCAAAAAAAGGGTGACCTTTAACTTTTCTTCTAAATCCCTGATTTGAATTGAAAGCGGTGGTTGGCTTACGCCTAACTTTTCAGCCGCTCCTCTAAAACTACGTTCTTCACAAACTGCTACGAAATACTGCAACTGCTTTATAGTAGGTAATCTTTTACTATAAATATCCACTATGCCTTAAACCTCTATACATTTAAATCCACATAATTTTCAATATGTTCTTTGAAAATTCTTACTCTATTAGGCATGTAATTTCTATCCTTAAATATTAAATAAATAGGTCTAGTGCTGCCAATCCAATCTGGTAATATTTGTATCAACTCCCCCTTTAATATACTATTTTTGACAAATTGAGATGGGACAAAGCAAATTCCCATTCCTTCTTTTGCAGCCTCAATGATCAGTTCCGTATCATCCATGACTAAACATGGGATTGACCTCACTTCATAATACTCATTTTGGGTTTTATTGGTCAGTGACCAAGTTAAATTATGATTAATATTGATTAAATTTTTATCCAATAAATCAATTGGATGAGCACAACCACCAATTCGTTCTAAATATTCTTTAGAGGTACACAATATATTTTTGGATAATAAGATTCTTTTAGCTACCCAACTGCTATCGGTTAGATCTCCTACTCGGATAGCAATATCAATATTCAAATCAGCCAAATCGACAACTTTATTAGTTGCCATCAAATCTATTTTTATATCCGGGTATTTTTTCATAAAAGAAAAAATACACTTACCAAACCATTGATGTGTCAGGCTTATTGGTGCTGTTATTTTAATTGTGCCCGATAATTTTTTATAATAATCATTTAAATTTTCAGCTGTTTCGACAAACTCCTCTACTAAATTGGTAAATTTAGCAATATACATTTGTCCCAATGTCGTCAGCGTTATTTTTCTACTGCTTCTGAACATCAAAAGACCACCAATAGCTTCTTCTAACTGAGTTAAGCGCCTACTGATTGTCGGAGATGGTATTGAAAGCTTAGTTGACGCTTTAACGATACTACCTTCTTTAATTACATTAACAAATATGAGTAAGTCATCGATTGATAATTTCATTTTTGGAATTTAATGTTGTTATTTTGATCATAGTACTATAAATGAATTCTAAATAGAATGAAAAATAGTTTATTTATAATTTTTTATTTTAAGAGGAAAAATATTCATGAATATATTTGTTACTGGTACAGAAAGTGGAATTGGTCATCAAGTGGTAAGCATTGCTTTATCACAAGGGCACAAAGTTTTTGCTACTTATCTGTCAGAGAAAAAAATAAACGAGCTTAATTCAGATAGTTTATTTACTTACAAACTTGATTTGACAGATCCACTACTAATTAAGAATGCAATTTTAGAAGCTGGAATACATTTGGGAACCATAGATGTTTTAATAAATGTCGCTGGAGTATCATATTTTAACGATCCTTTCACAACAACAGATACAGAGTGGGTAAATACACTTAACGTCAATGTAAGTGGATATTTTTTCTTAACCCGTGGAATACTTCCTTTTTTGAAAAAAAGTCAAAATCCTCACATAATTAATATTTCATCAATATGGGGATTAAAAGGAAGTAAAGATATGTATTCTTATTCAGTGTCTAAACATGCAGTACAAGGTCTTAGTGAAGGATTAAAAGAATATTGCAAGCCTATAGGTATTAAAGTTTCCAATCTTGTTTTGGATAAAGTTGACACTGATTTTAGAGAACATATGGAAAAATATATAAGTTTTAACGATGAACAAAAATCTCGCATGCTTAAACCAAGTAATGTTGCTGAAATAATCATGTTTTTAATTAATACGCCGAAAGAGTTATTAGTGTCATCAATAACGTTAGATGCTTTTTTATGGAAATAAGGAAGATTAAAATGAAAAACAATAAATTAGCTTTTTTACTTGTCACTTTATCTGCCTTTTTTTGGGGTTCTAATTTTAATGCGGGCTCGATTGTTGTGGCATCTGTCACCCCTCTTACAGCTGCATCTGAACGTTTTATTATCGCTGCTATTGCCATTTTTATTTTTATGCTTATTAAAGATAAAAATAATATCATTGCATTTAAATCAAATTGGAAACCGTATACTCTTCTTGGTTTATGTGGTATCACCGGATTCAATTTGGCTTTCTTTATGGGATTACAAACAACATCTCCGATTAATGGTGCACTTATCATGGCAACGTCACCTATCACAACAACGTTAATTGCGTCAATTGTTGATAAATATCGAGTGTTATGGTCACAAGTAATTGGCATGTTAATAAGTTTGGTTGGTGTGATTTTTGTTATCAGTAATGGCGATATTAATAATATTATCAAGTTGCATTTTAACCGTGGTGATTTAATCATTTTATTGGGTAATTTAGCCTGGGCAATCTATACTGTCGGATGTCGTAAATTTATCAGCAACTCAACACCACTACAAACCACAAGTTTTACCATGTTAATAGGTACAGTAGGCATTGTTCTATTTACAATATTTCAGGGTAATTTAGTGAATGCAATCATTAATATTTCATTGTGTCATCACTTAATACTTATTTACATGGGAATAATTGGTTCAGTACTGGCTTATTTATTTTGGAACGTCGGTATAAAAAATCTTGGTGCGGCAAAAACGTCTGTATTTTTCAATTTAGTCCCCGTTTTTACTCTATTATTGGCTTTTATAAATGGCTTGATACCAACTGCTTTACAGTTAATCGGTGCTTTCATGGTGATTGGTGGCGTTATAGGTGCAACAGGTGCGTATAAAACTGTTATGAAAAAGGATTAATCAAAACGATGTAATAAATATATTCACAAACTGATTTAATAGTGTGGCAACTGACCACATTATTGAACAAATATCTTTATTAGCGAGTTTTGTCATGGCAATTCAGAGTATCACAATACAATAATATGGCGATAACTGATTAATCATAATAAAACTCAATACCCATCTTTTTAGATCAGACAAATGGAATTTAGTTATTCAAATCCTTGCGTCAATATCAAAACACACTCTCTTGAATGATTTGTGTATAGCACTCTGCCTTTCATTCTAAATTTCTAACCATCATCACGAAATCATATTAAGAAAAACATTTAATTATCAATTAAATCATCAAGTTAAAGTTTAATAATTCCAATCAAATTCAATCGACTTAACACAGAAAATATTCTCTTTGATATCAATTTCATATCACAAAATAAGTATTTTTGTATTTTGTTATTTCCGTTTAGTCTTTCAACAGTTGTACAACTAATGATCACTTTTGTATATCAGAAAGAGGAAATAAAAAATGCCATCACAATATTTATTAATAAACCGATATCCTGTAAAAAAAGAAAAAGGACAGGAAATTGAAACATTCGCTTTAACCAAATCTAAAGATCTTATCAACAAACATAGTTTTTATATTTCGGATGATAAAGAAGAATTGATTGAATTTATCGCGTTAGGCTCGTTAAATGAATTAGCAGATTACGAAAAAAGTTTTGCACAGGATTTTACCGAATATGCTAACTATCTGTGCGGCGATATTAAGCGTGAATTACTTTTTTATGTTGAAAGTCCTATCCGTTCCGTTACTGTCATTCCTCAAACAAATTTTGTTCAACTTCGTCATGTCGAAGTATTACCTACAGCCTATAACGCTTATTTAAAATGGCGCAACGAAACTATTTTCAATGTTGTTAAAAGTAACGCTGACAAAATCACTTCTTTTGATGCTTATCATTCACTCATTAGCCAAATTCCTGGCGTAATGTTTATCTCATGCTTTAACGGAGCTATTGAAGATTACATAAAACCATTTACAGATGAGCATTACAAAACGATTGTTGCACAAGCAGGAGACAGCTACATCACCGGTGGTAAAGAAGGACTTTATACAAAAATCTATAGAAAATTAGGTGGTTAATAGATTTCCACTATTAATTATAAGGAGAATCATTTTGAATAAATTAGTTGTTGTTGGCGATAAATTCAATGAATTTGCAAAACTTGATGGAACGATTACGTTAAGCCAACTTGCCATAATGGCACAAATGCCTGCAAAAGTTTTTAACATTAAAAATCATTTATTTCCTGGATTGGGGTGTAAAAATGATGAAATAAGTAAATTTAACATTAGCAACAATAGCCCTGAACATTTGGATTTGAGTTCATTATTTTCATTTTATGGTAATAATTTTGCACCGAATATTTATACTCATCAACACAACACTTATAACGTGCTAATCGGTCAAGCAAAAAAATTGGATCAATCTAATTTTGAATTACCTTTTATTCTTGATGAAAGAAATATGCTTATGGGTGATCATCAAACTGGTAGTCATGTACAGGGAATGATTATTACTGAAGCTTTCAGACAAACTTTTATTGCAATAACAGAAGAATTTTTTCTCGCAAAAGAAAATAAAAAAGACACCTATTTTGTCATCAATGAAATGAATGTCAATTTTGAAAACTTTTTATTTCCTTTACCAGCCATCATTCATTTTGAACTTCTCGACATAGACCAAAATAATTATCGGTCAAAGTTGAAAGCCAAAATAACAATCAAACAGGCAAATAAAATTTGTGCCACGATGTTGACCAGTTACGTGGTATATCCGGCGAAAGAACTTTTAGAAAAAGAATCAAAGTTAGCTAAAGATGCAGTGGCTTTATATTTGACTGAATATAAAAGTTTTATGGCATAAAAAAGGAAAGCGTTATGTCAAAATTCCAATTAATTCCAACAACACAAGGCCCTTTATATCCACCTTCTGAAGTGGTTGATAAGTACGGTAACTTTGTCGTTGTAGGAAATTTAATCAAGGAGAATAATGCCATCTCGTGGGGGATGGCGTTAGTTTCCCCAAAAAGCCAATTACCCAAATTTGGTGAAACATGTGCTTATACAATTACTGAAGAATTAGATATTAAAAATGAAAAAAGACTCGCAGAAATAGAGCTTTTTACATTACCGCTTCCGCTACCTTTAAATAATTATCCAATGGTCTTTGCACCGGAACAATGCCCTAATGCTTCACAAATCCGACGCCCTAGTCTTCCATTAAGTAATGGTTATATCTATGACTATCGGGAAAATGACGGACTTCGAAAACTCAATAAAATTGTACTAAGTGATTGGTTAAAAGCGCAAGGAACACTTGATGTAACCATTGATGGTTCCGTTGCTCGATTTGATTTTTGTTTTAAAAACTTAATACCAAATAGCCTTTACACCGTAATGAGCTTAAGAGAAAAAGATCTTAATCCGCAAGAATTAACCCGCCCTGGGCCTTTAGGAATTCCTAATGTTTTTGTGACTGATAATAACGGTTTTGCTAACTATTATGCCATTTTGAACAATCCTTTTCCAAAACATGAAAAAGACAGTAATCGAATTATCAACGTCATTGTGCTGTTCATGAGTTCACAACAGTCTTATGGCGGTGCAATTGGATATTTTGGACTAGGAGGCGATGTCCATGCCCAACTCAAATTGAGTCAAATAGATTTATTTGACCATTTAATTACAAACCCAATTAAGGAGAAATAACATGCCACATATCAATATTATCAGCTGGCCGATATCTGATGATGAAAAAGCTAAAAAATTACTCGAAGAAATAACAGTTGCGACGCATAAAATTTTAGGTTGCCCTATAGATAAAATCTCGATTAGCCTTCAAGAAGTTTCCCCTTCACGGTGGTCAGATGCAGGCGTGATAGGAACTGATCCTAACTTTCTAACCAAAAGCAGGGCTTATATAAGTAAGGACGCTGAGCATGATGCAAACAAAAAGTAATACAAATCAAGCTATAGCTGCATTTTTTGATGTGGATGAAACACTTATAACGATCAAAAGTATGTTTAATTTTTTTGAATATCTGTCTGAAGTAAAAGAACTTCATGATCTCAAAGTTCAATTTGATGACGCATTCAAACAAGCAAGAGCTAACAATCGACCAAGAGAAGAACTCAATTCCATGTACTACCAATTACTTTCGGGTATGAGCATGGATGAACTATTTTCAATCGGTAAGATTTGGTTTGAGCAAAATGTTGTCAACAAGAATGCCTTTATTCAAAAAACAGTTGATCGCTTACATCAACATCAAACTAGAGGCGAACGAACAGTATTTGTTTCTGGGTCAATGCTACCGCTTTTAAAACCGATTGCTGAATATTTAAAAGTCGATGACATTTTGTGTGTTAATCCGGTTGTTGACCAACAGCGAATTTTGACAGGTGAAATTACAGGGATACAAACTATTGGAGCGGGTAAAGCCACCGCAATCGAAAAATTTGCCTTAGAACAAGGAATCGATTTAAGCAGTAGCTACGGGTATGGAGATGATATTTCTGATTTAAATATGTTGTCTTGTGTCGGTCATTCTGTTTACGTCGGCGATCATCCTACGATGTTACAACTTGCCAAACAAAATAACTGGCAAGTTTTATGATTTAAAAAAAGCAATGTTAAAGATAATTAACATTTAGATTGGAGAAATTTTAATATGGAAGAAATTGTAATTGTAGCGGCCAAAAGAACCGCTATTGGAGCATTTCTTGGTAGTTTTGCTGACATACCAGCAACAGAATTAGGCGCAATGCTCATTAAAAATATGCTAAAAGAATCGAATATTCCTGCTAACGAAATCGATCAAGTCATTATGGGACAAGTTTTAACCGCTGGTTGTGGACAAAATCCAGCAAGACAAACAGCGATCAAAGCAGGTTTACCCGAAAAAGTAACGGGATTAACGGTGAATAAAGTCTGTGGTTCGGGTTTGGTGGCTATCAATTTAGCTGTTCAAGCAATTAGAAATGGCGATGCGCAAATGATCATCGCAGGAGGACAAGAAAGCATGTCAACCGCAGCGCATGCTGTTAAAGGAATTCGTAAAGGTAACCGTTTAGGGAATTCGGCATTAATTGACACACTCGTTCATGACGGATTAACCGATGCCTTTCATCAGTATCACATGGGGGTAACAGCTGAAAATGTTGCCGAAAGTCATCATATTACTCGTGAAGAACAAGATATTTTTGCACTGTCCTCACATCAGAAAGCCTTAAATGCAATGAAGAATAATTGTTTTGTCAATGAAATTACGCCAATAACATTAGCCACGAAAAAAGGTGAAGTCGTAATTGATAAAGATGAAGGACCGAGAGAAACAACGCTGGAGAAATTATCAACATTAAAACCTGTCTTCAAAAAGGAGGGAGTTGTCACTGCCGGTAATGCATCATCCCTCAATGATGGTGCAGCAGCGGTAATAGTATGCAGTAAACAAAAAGCAATATCTTTAGGATTAACACCTATGGTCACGATATCTGCTTTTGCCAATACAGGTATCAATCCTTCTGTTATGGGGCTGGGTCCGATTAGTGCCATCGAAGCTTGTTTGAAGAAAACAGGTATGTCTATTGATGATGTCGATCTGTTTGAGTGTAATGAAGCATTTGCTTCACAATCTTTAGCTGTCCAAAAAGTATTAGCGTTAACTAACGATAAACTTAATGTTAACGGTGGTGCAATTGCATTAGGACATCCGATTGGTGCATCAGGTTGTCGTGTCTTGGTTACACTTATACATCAACTAATATCACAGAATCTCAATGTCGGTATTGCTGCATTATGTGTCGGTGGAGGTGAAGGGGTGGCAATGAGTATTCATCGAAATTAAAGAGGAATTAGATTATGGAATCAGGCATGAAATCAATACAGAAACAAGAACAATCAACTACAAGTATTCTTGTTTCTGCCATACTTATTGTGCTTTTGGTCGGTTCAGTTTATATCAGCCAACTCATTTTTCAGGAAATTTCAAAAAGTTTTAACATTGATATTTTAGATGCAAGAAGTATATTTAGCTTATCTTGTTTTTTCTACGCTATTTCCTTTTTTATTTATGGTCCATTATCAGATAAAGTATCAACAAGATTTTTAGTGGTATTTGGGAGTATTGGAACCATTATTTGTCTTGGTTTATCTGGTATCGTCGAATCATTCAGTCTCTATTTAATCATTATGTCATTAATCGGTTTTTTTGCAGCATCAGTTCCGGCTGCATTATTTGCCTATACGGCTAAGAATACACCTAATGAAAAATTGCCTCAAGCAATGGGAGTGATGATTTCCGCCTCTATTGTCGGTATTATTTTTAGCCGTAGTGTAGTAGCCATGATGACTGATTATTGGTCTTGGCAAATTGCCTTCTTTATTTATGCATTGTTAATTGTTTTTGCTTGTCTTTTTATTCCAATGGGTATAAAAAACACGAACAACAATACTTCCAACATGAGTATCGCAAATACTTATCTCACCGCGGCTAAGTTACTGCTAAATAAAACGGTACTTATTTTTCTGTTTGTTGGTTTTCTTCTGTTTTTTGTTTACCTTGGATTATCATCATTATTAACCTTCTATTTAAAAGGCTCGCCTTTTTATCTTTCATCAACGGTATTAGGATGGTTAAACTTTGCAGGAATCAGCGCCGTCATTGGTACTATCATCACAGGCAAATTATCTCAATTTATGACTAAAGGTAGATTATTAATTATTTGCCTTGTATTTGTCAGCATATCAGTTATCACCATCGGATTTAGTACCAATTTATTTTTTATCGCCTTAGGTATTTTTTGTTTATTTCTTTTTGTGTTTGGACTGCAACCTATAGTCATTTCAATACTTAATCAAATTGTACCGATTAATTCAAGAGGCGCTATTTCTTCTTTATATCTTTTATCTTGTTTGGCTGGAGGAAGTATTGGTACTTACGTATTAGGTATTTTCTATGAGAACTTTAATTGGAATGGGGTAATGATTACCAGTATTAGTCTGACGATCATCAATATAGTGATAGCGCTATTCGGGCTCAAATTAACAAAATAATAGGAAAAAATAAAATGGAAACTATCATGGTAACGGGTGGAACTGGGTCAATTGGCAAAGGGATTGCAAAAGTTCTTCTAGAAAATCATTATAAGGTTATCCTTGTCGGAAGAAATTCAGATAAATTATCCGCTACGCATCAAGAATTAGAGTTGTTAACAAACAATAAGCATATTCTTACTCAGATCATCGATATTACTCAAGAAGATCAAGTTGCCGAAAAATTATCGTCTATTTGGGCAAACACGCCAATTGACGGATTAGTCAATGCTGCAGGTCTAGGGGAACCGATTGATTATTTTTTATCCACCAAAAATGATTGGGACGAATCTCTTCAAAGTAAACTTTGGGGCTCAATCAATATGACCAAACAGATCACAAAATTAATGGCAACCAATAAGCGTGAAGGAAAAATTGTCATTATTAATGGAACATTTTGTTACGATCCAAACCCCGATTTCATTATAAATAGTACCGTCAATGCAGCCCTATCAGGCTTTACTAAAGCTGCTTCAAAGTATTTAGGAAAGCATGGAATTCGCATCAACGTCATTAATCCTTGGATTACCGAATCTGAATCTTGGTACAAAACCTCAACCAGACTCGCACAATCTTTCTCAACAACTGCGGAATCATTAAATGATAATTTCAGAAAAATGAATCCATTAAACAAATTTACTGATGTCAATGATATAGGCAATGCCATTGTATTTTTATTCAGTAAAAAAGCTGGTTATATCAACGGTGCTTCAATCAATCTTGATGGTGGAGCATCAATCGGTTATTAAAACAATTTTAAGGAGAATACCTATTATGAAAAAATTTTTACTATCTACCCTCATTTTTATCTTTTCCACTTTTTATGGAGCGATGAGTATGGCCGAATTAAAAACTGTTTCTAAGTCATTTAATGCTCCAACTGGGATTGCCTTTGACAGTTCTGGGGCGATGTATGTGACCAATTGGTCTGGTAATTCAGTGGTTAAAATAGATACTAAAGGCAACAAACAAACCGTTTATTCGAATATTTCCTCACCCGCTGGAATTGTCATAGATAAACAAGATAATATCTATGTATCTTCTTATAGTGATGATTATATTTTAAAAATTACCGCAAATGGAGAAGCTCAAAAAATTTCTGACGGTTATCATACTCCGACAGGCATTGCATTTTCAAATTCTGGAAATTTGCTTATTACCAATCGTTCGACGGGTGAAATCGTTTCACTCAATTTGAACAGTGGTCAGAAAGAAATTATCGTACGAGGATTATCTACTCCAGTCGGCGTCACACAACTTCCTGATAATAGTTTAGTGGTTTCTCAATATAGCGGTCGTTTAACAATGATTGACCCGAATGGCAATAAAACTGAGTTAGGTAGTGGATTTACTCGACCAGGTGTTGGTATTGTCACTGTTTCGCCTAGTGTGGTTGCAGTAATTGATAATGGAGCCAATATGGTACGTCAGATTGATGTGAAAACTAAAAAATTAGATACATTAGTTTCATCGTTATCAGGTGCTGTAGCATTAGCTTTATACAATAATCATTATTATATAGGAACATGGGGAGATGGAGCGGTATATAGGTTTAATAATGATTAATTATGACGGACAAATTGGAGAACTTTTAAATGCATAAATTACCACAAAGAACGTTAGGCTCAGATATTAGTGTCAGTGCAATAGGTTATGGAGCTATGGGACTGAGTGAGTTCTATGGCCCTACTGATGATCAGCACTCAATTAGGTTGCTACATTCCGTTGTGGATAGTGGCATAACCTTGATTGATACAGCTGATATGTATGGTCGTGGGCAAAACGAATTACTCATTGGAACATTGCTAAAAGAATTAACTTCATCACAACGAGAACAATTATGTATTGCAACTAAATGTGGAATAGATAGAAACAATACTATTGGCTATGAAAGAAAAATAAATAATGCTCCTCAATACATAAAATCATGCTGTGAAGCATCTTTAAAACGATTAGGTATTGAACAAATCGACCTCTTTTATATTCATCGAATCAATCCCGAAAACCCCATTGAGGAAACAATGGAGACGATGGCAACATTAGTAAAAGAGGGAAAAATTAAGCATGTTGGTCTTTGTGAAGTACCTAAAGATTTATTAATCCGCGCACATTCAGTCTTTCCAGTCGATGTTGTTCAAACTGAATATTCACTTTGGACTCGGGATATTGAAGATAATCTATTACCGCTATTAAAAGAGTTAAATATTGGACTGGTTCCCTATTCTCCGCTTGGGCGTGGTTTTTTGACAGGAAAATATCAGTCAGGAAAAGATTTTGCAGACGGTGATTTTCGTAAAACTAACCCAAGATTTTTAGATGCGAACATAGAGCACAACAAACTCCTATTAAATGCACTAAAACCGATGACAATTAAATATGATTGTACAAGTGGTCAAATTGCTTTAGCGTGGTTGCTTGCGCAATGGGAAGGTGTTGTTCCTATTCCTGGTACAAAACAAGAAAAATATTTGTTCGAAAATGTTAATGCCTGTTTTGTTACGCTTGAAAAAGAAGATCTTACCATTCTCAATGATTTAAAAAATCGTATTGATATTAAAGGAGACCGCTATACACCAGAAGGTATGAAAGGTATCTTTTAAAAATACTCTGACTGAGCATTTAACAATGAGAGCCTAATGTTGCTTTATTGAAACAATCAATCAGCAATATAGGTAACAGGTGATACACAATTATTGCTTAAATATTATTTTTATACCGCATAGAGATAATAAAAATCATTAAAAAATAATCAGTTTGGAATATCCATAAACGCTATTTTATTTTGTTCATTATTAAAATTTTGATATTAGATATTAAATAAAAAAAAAGCCCGAATAATTAGGGCTTTTTATGTGATTTATTATAACGATTAAGTTCGTTTTCTATTTTTTCTTGCCTTTGTATTCATCATAATACTCTTGAGCTAGTTTACGCATCGATAAGCCAATTGCCGCATATTGATACTCATTTAAGTTAGCTAATGAGGCACGAGCTGAAGGATGTTGTACAGCAAACCCTTTACCCGGTAATAGCACCACACCCGCTTCATCAGCAATTCTAAATAGCAATTCAGAAGGATTTTTATTTTTAAGAATCCATTTGGCAAACTTATCATCATAAAGTTCACGACAAATGTGTTCAAGGTCGATTAGCGTATAATAATCAACACTGTTTCCATCTGTTTTATGTTTCAGACCCACATGCTGATATAGCGAAGCCGCACGACGACGTATTAATGTTTTCAACGTTGTTTTATAGCTCTCATCCGTGTCCATCATTTCACAAAGTGCAAATAATACCATTTGCACTTGTTGAGGTGTTGAAAGTCCTGCTGTATGGTTTAATGCAACTGCACGACTGTCAGCAACTAAACGATCAATAAATTTGAGATTTTCAGGATCGGTAACAATTGAGCTATAACGTTTATTTAAAACTTGTTTTGCTTTACTTGGCAATGATCGAATTGTTTTATCAATGACATTATCTTGTGCGGTTGCAATTACCCCTAAACGCCAACCGGTTGCCCCAAAATATTTAGAGAATGAGTAAACTAAAATGGTATTTTTAGGGCAAATAGCAAACAAAGATTGGAAATCATCGGCAAATGTACCGTACACATCATCCGTTAAAATAATGAGATCAGGACGTTTTTTAACAATATCAGCTATAATTTTTAAGCTTTTATCATCAATTTTTACGGATGGTGGATTGGAAGGGTTAACAAGGAAGAAAGCTTTAATAGCAGGATCTTCTAATTTGCGTAATTCAGATTCAGGATACTGCCAATTTAAATTAGGATCCGAATTAATTAATACTTCAACTAATTGATAATCATTTAAGGCTGGAATTTCAAGATAAGGGGTAAAAATTGGTGCACCAACTGCAATTTTATCGCCATTATGAATCAAACCATTTTCTTTCATCGAATTGAAAACATAAGCCATGGCGGCTGTACCACCTTCGGTTGCAAAAAGGTCGATATCATCGATATTTAGATAGCTTGCCCCCATTTGTCTTAACACATAGGATTTGACGACTTTTTCGCTGAACCGTAGCATTCGATCAGGAACAGGATAGTTACAACCTAAAATTCCTTCTACCATTTCTTGTAAAAATGCATTTTCATCAAGACCAAGTTGATCACGAATATACGAAAATGCTTTACCTAAGAATGGAACACCAGGGGTATTGTAATTTTGACGAATAAAATGCTCAAAGCGCCCTGTTAATCCATCTTTAATTGGAAAACCACCTACCCCTTCATTGAGATAAGAATAAGACATTTCGGATTCTTGAATCGCAAAAACACCAAGCTGGAAAAAAGCTTGACGCGGCCAAGTTGCTAAAAAATTAGGATTACCACGTCCTGCATTTAACATAGCATGATCAGGATGGCTTTGGGCAAGTTTAATTAAGTTATCTTTTAATTCAAAAGGACTTAAATTAGCATATTTTGCATAATCTGATTTGTTCTTCATAATCTTTTACCTTTAATTTGAGTTTTTGCTTAAACAAAAGCCACAACCAATGGACCTAATAAAGTTAGGAATACATTCGCCAGTGCGTAGGTAATAGCAAAAGAATTAGTCGGTGTTGAATTGCCTGCTTTATTTAGCACTTCACCAAAGGCTGGATTAGCACTTCGTGAACCCGCTAAAGCACCGGCAAATACGGCAGAGTTTTTATAACCAAGTACATATTTACCAAAATAAATCGCCAGTAACATCGGTAACAGAGTGACCACAACTCCGATTAAAAACAGTGATAAACCTTGTTCTTTAATGGTATCGATTGCTTGAAGACCAGAACTTAAACCCACGACAGCGACAAAGCCTGCTAAACCAAAATCTTTTAAAAGTTGCAAAGCGCCAGTTGGAATATTGCCTACGGTTTGATGGAAAGATCGATACCAACCAAATAAGAGACCAGAAAGTAATGCACCGCCACCTGCGCCTAGGGTAATTGGAATATCGCTAACCCGAATCACAATTAATCCAATAATCAGCCCAACGACAAGACCTAAACCATGAAATATCCAATCTGTTTTTTCGCTTTTGGTAATCGGTGCACCAATTCGATCTATAACACGTCGAAGATCACTATCCGCCCCATAAATGGTTATCACATCACCTAGTTTTAAAACAATATCATTGTTTAATGGAAGGCTTTGACCATCGCGATGAATCGCAACTAAATAGATACCATGTTTTAAACTGATTACTTCGTCAGATGAAAGTACTTGTGTTAAATTCTCTCCAACATAACGAGAATTACGCATTTCAACATCTTGAGTATTCATCACCACATCCATTCCTGATGCAGAATTAATTTCTGTACCCAAAAGATCATTCGCTTGGATCATAGCATCACGGTGACCAACAACTAAAATAATATCTTTAGCTTTAATCACTGTTTCAGGTGTCGCCTCAAGAATTTTATTGCCTCGTTTTATTCGTTCAATGCTAATGCCATTTACCGTTTTTTCTATATCTGAAACACTTTGATTAATCTTATTTGTCACCCGATACAAACGACCACTAATATCAGATAAGGCAAAATTTTGATTAGCACCTAATAACATCGAGCCATGAAGTTGTTCAGCTTGCGCCTTAATTGCATCATCGCTGATATCTCTACCCATGATTTTAGGTAAAATATTAACACAAACAATAATGGCACCAAGGGAACCAAAGATATAAGTTACAGCATAGCCAATCGTAACATTACCTTGTAAACGACTTAACTCTTCTGCGCTTAAACCAAGCTGAGTTAACGCATCAGAAGCAGTACCCATAATAGCAGATTGTGTCAATCCCCCTGCGGCAAGACCGGCTGCCAACCCTTTATCTAAATGGAATATTTTTGCTAAAACAACGACAGTCACAAAACCTGCAACCGCAATGAAAAGTGCTAAAAAGATTTCTCGTAATGTTTTAATACCTAAAGATCGGAAAAACTGAGGGCCACTTTCAAACCCAACAGCATAAATAAATAGTGCGAAAAGTACCGCTTTAACGCCAGCATCAACAGTTACACCAAATACACTCAGTGCTACAGCGACAAGCAATGAACCGGCTACGCCACCCAGCTGAAATTTACCGATACGAATCCCACCAATTAAATAACCTAAACTCAATGAGAGAAATAATAATATTTCTGGTGAGTGTTTGAGTCCATCTAAAATCCAATTTGAAAGCCATTGAAACATAATCATTGTCCTCAAGTGCTAAAATGATGAATTAAGAATATATGAAAAGATATAAAAAGGAATTTGAAGAATATTCACTAATTTTTATGAATACATTAATATATTAAACTGCTATTTAAAGAATAGAAAGTTAATTTTAACAATTGATATCATCGTTAGAAAAATGGTAAAAAATTTTTTTTGTTCCTTTTTGAAAATAAGGAATTTTTACTGTAATAACTTATTTAAACTAATTCGAGAATACTTTAGAAGATTAGTGCATTATCATTAAAAAATGATAACGCACTAAAATAGGTAATTATTAAGTTCACAATAAAGTGAGCTTAATTTTTATCAATTTTGGACAAATTTATGTTGAGATTAAATTCCATTCCAAATTGATTTTATTTACTGGACTTTGAAGATATTTTGGCGAATTCTATAATCTAGATCATTGACCCAACGATTATAGTTACGATGAACTTCACCCTTCTTATTAATTAAATTTGGGCTGACTGATTTATATTGAATTTTATAGCCTTCTGAAGAGAAATTGATATTCATGGTAGCTTCATATTTTAGATTTAATAACGATGCACGAATATTGTTGTTATCAATTAAATCTAGTTTCCAAATACCATATCGAGTATCACGTTTTTTATTCACCGCTAAAATAGCATTTTTAACCTGCTCTTTACTCAAACCTTGCGATGATGACTCAACTGTTCTTGGTGCCTCATATTTATTGGCACAACCAAATAATAGACAGATAAAAAAAGTGGCTATTATCAACTTAAAAAACTTCATTTGTTTACTCCTTGAATAAAAGTGATTAATTTTTGATTTAACGTTTTTTACAAATTAACAACGTATGTCCATAACCTAAGCCATCAATATCTTTTTCAACATGAAACCCTGCTTCATTTAAACATTGATAAAATATTTTAGAATGGTAAAAACGACTATTGCCATTTGCTAAACAGGTGAAATATAAAGACGAGGCATTCAGACTTAATGCACCGGCCTCAAATGTCTGCCTATCCCAAAACAAATCCATAATGCAAACCGTTGCATCATCTTTCATACTGCGATGAATTAGTGTTAAAATGCGAGTAATTTGTTCACGACTAAAACAGTCAAGAAACTGACTCATCCACCAAACATCAGCTTGATTGGGTAAAATCTCATCTTTCAATAAATCAACTTCAAAGCCCTCAATCCGATCAGATAAACCAGCTTGTTGAATATTTTGCTTGGCAACATGAATTTGCTGCGGTAAATCCAAAAGCGTTATTCTAATATTCGGATTTTGTTTAGCACAAAAAAGTGCCCATTTACCTGTATTGCCTCCCACATCATAAATATGCTTTGGATTTAATTGTTCAATATGTGAAAAAGCGACAGGAAAGGAATGATCAGAATAGAAATGGTCAAATTCAAACCAGCTTTTTTTGGCTTTTTCAGGTAACACTTGTAAGGCAGGATATATGGTTGACCAATCACCAAAAACTTTTAAACCTTCTGGTTTTCCCGATTCAAGAGCAGATTGAAGATAGCGCATGCTTTCATAACAAATATCTTGAGTAAAATTAAGATTAACTTTCGTCATTTTGTCATGCAATAAATAATGACCAATTTTTGCCAAAAAATAACGGGAATGCTGTTGATAAATGACATGCATACTTAAACCAATATCGAGTAATAATTGAATTGCATATTCAGATAAATCAATCTCTTTAATGATTTCATCAACCGTTATTCCGTCAGTACTTGCTCGGTCTATACTTGCTAATATTCCTTTATCTCTCATACAAAGGACAGCTTGAAATAAAATAGGCGAAAATGCGATTTTTTGTGCTTCCGTTATCGCCTCTAACGCAGAGTATTTATCTTCGTTATATCCATATCTAATGTTTTCTTGTCCAGTCAATCTATTGCCTTTTTGTTGATTTAATGTATTGTATTAGTAAATTATCCGTTAAAGGATATTTTTTTGTAATAATATTACAAAATAGTGTTAAGTAAAGAATTAAATAATTAAAATGCTAAAAAATTGAAATAAAAATGAATTTTTCTTTTACCATTGAAAATTGGTTTGCTTTATCTTCTGGTCTCTCAACAAAATCTGACTGGGAATTATGGTCAACATCTTTTAATCATAATTGGGATATGCCCTTACCAAAAACGAAAAAAATACCGATGATGCAAGCCCGTAGAATGAGTATGGGCTCTCGATTAGCTGTGGATGTTGGACTTGAACTGATTGACAATCATCATTTGGATTTAGCGATTTTCACCAGCCAACATGGTGAATTGGAAAGAACCCATAAAATCCTAACTTCGATGAATCAAAATCATGATATTTCACCGACCGATTTCGCACTTTCTGTGCATAATACGGCATCGGGATTAGTCACTATCATCAGTAATAGAAGTATACCTATTAGCTCAATTTCTGCACACAATGACAGCTTTCAACAGGGGTTAATTGAAGCATTTTCAATCTTACATCATGGTAACAAAAAGGTCTTGCTTGTCGATTTTGATGGTTTTGTTCCAGAAACCTATCAAAAACAGATTAATTATCATGTTCCTGCTTATGCCGTTGGCTATATATTAACAAGCGGTGATCAATTAAGTTGTCAAAGCATCGATAAATCATCACAGGTCTACCAACCTATTTATCCTCAATCAATCGCTTTTTTACACGCTTATTTGTGTAAACAAAAACATTTTATTATTCAAGGAAATTCTCAAGATTGGCAATGGACATTAAATCAGTAACCTCAAAAAAAATCTATACTTTAAATCAATGTTGGCGATTATTCGCAATAGCATTTGGTTTCCTATTGTTTGGCGTTTTTGGTTTTGTTGTCTTATCAATTTTTTGGTTTAGTTTATTAAGACTAGCTATTTGGAATAAAAACGACCGAATAACAGTTGCTCAGTATAGTATAAGTATTTGCTTTAAAATTTTTATCGGCATTATAAAATCATTAGGGATTATTCAATATCAATTTGATGGACTAGAAAAACTGAAACAAGATAAAAATTGTCTAATTGTGGCTAACCACCCTTCTTTGCTTGATGTGGTACTGTTAGTTTCTGTTATGCCACGTTGCGATTGTTTAGTCAAAGGCGCATTATTAAATAACGTTTTTATTAGTCGTATTATCAAAACAGCCGGATATATATTAAATGCGGAATCGGAAAAGATATTACCACAATGCCAACAAATATTATCCAATAATGGGCGAATACTCATATTCCCAGAAGGAACTCGAACCGTTCCAGATCAACCGATGAAATTACAACGAGGTGCAGCAAATATTGCATTACGTTGCCATGCCGATATTCGGCTTATTCATATCCAGTGCGATCCTCCTTTTTTGATAAAACAACAAAAATGGTATGACATCCCTATCAAAAAAACATCATTCAACGTTACGGTTGGTGAAAAAATTTCGATTGATGATTTTGTCGAGCCAAATACAACCGTCGCAGCAAGAAAATTAACACGATATTTAACCTCTGTCCTGATTAAGGCTGAGAATAGTTAAGTTATAGCAAAGATAAAGGTACTTTAATGGAACAACTACACAATGAAATTAAAACGTTAATAATTAATGTATTAAATTTAGAAGACATCACTCCTGAGGATATAGATACTGAAGCCCCCCTATTTGGTGAAGGCTTAGGCTTAGACTCTATTGATGCGTTAGAACTGGGTTTAGCAATCAAAAACCAATTTGGTATTGTATTATCCGCTGAAAGTGATGATACCAAAAAAATGTTTTATTCTGTTAAAACATTAGCTGATTTTATCGTGTCTCAACAACAAGGAGCCTAAATATATGGACAAGCAACAAATTTTTGAACAAGTTCAATCTGCACTTGTACAACTTTTCGAATTATCGCCAGACGATATTAAACCCGAATCAAAACTTTTTGAAGAGTTAGATCTTGATAGTATTGATGCTGTTGATTTAGTCGTTCATCTACAAAAAAAGATTGGTAAAAAAGTTGATCCTGAGACATTCAAATCGGTAAGAACAGTCCAAGATGTTGTTGAAGCAGTAAACAAACTAGTTAATAATCAATAATAAAATAATAATATGAACAAAGTTAAGTCAATAATAAACAAGATAACCAATATTTTATTTGTCTTTTATCCATTTATTATTTACTTATCACTACACTACCAACATGTTGAATTAGCTATTTTTTATTTGATATTTTTATTTGTTTTTAGGTTAATTACATTACCAAAACTATTTTCAAATATTAAATGGCTAAGCATAGTTGTAACATGTTTTGGGTTATTGTTGACCGTAATTAGCTGGCTATTTTCAAAATATCAACTCCTACTGTTTTATCCGGTAGCCGTTAATTTGATATTTTTTATTGTATTTAGTTACTCATTAACTCAACCACAAACAATAATTGAAAAATTTGCCAGAATGAACAATCCACAATTACCCGATCAGGCTATACGTTATAAACGTAATGTGACTATTTTTTGGAGTCTATTTTTTATTTTTAATGGCTCTGTCGCCTTAATAACATGCTTACTTGAAAACATGTATTGGTGGACAATTTATAATGGCTTAATTAGCTACCTTTTAATCGGAATTTGTATGGGAATGGAATGGCTAATCCGTCAAAAATTTCAACGTTAAATCTATTATCACAGCAGTTACTGCGATCAGAACAAGAAGTTATCGCATTTAGACACAAACAACCTTTAACCGTTGCGGATCTTAAAACCAAAGTATTCGAAATTTGCCATGCATTAAAACACGATAATAACCAATTATGGGCATTATCAATGCATGATAGTTTTAATTTCGTAGCGGGATTATTGGCATTATTTTATTCAGGAAAACAGCCTATACTCCTTAATCCATCTCATCAAGAGATGCACCAATACTACACCGCTCTTTTAACCGATAACGAGCTGAATAGCAGTCAATTTATCGATAAGAAGATGATCAATATTAATCAATTACCATTAGCAAATTTTTGCAATGAAAAACAACAATTAACTTATAATTTTAAACAACAGACATTAACGCTATTTACCTCTGGCTCAACGGGTCTGCCAAAACCAATTGAAAAATCGGTTTACCAGTTACAACATGAAATTGAAATACTTAATAAGGATTGGGGAAAAACAACTTATGATCTAGTCATTGCATCTGTTTCACATGAACACATGTATGGATTAACGTTTAAAATCATGTTATCACTGTGCTGTAAAATACCCTTTGTTTGTGAACCCGTGCTTTATCAAGAACATTTGGCAACATTCAAGAATAAACGTATTATTTACATCACAACTCCATCGATTATTAAAACGTTAGATAATCATTTACCCGTGATTAATTGTGATAAAGTGATTTCATCCGCAGGTAAATTAAGTTATCAAGAATCACAATTTTGTTTCGAAAATTTAGGCGTTTTACCAAATGAAATCTATGGTTCAAGTGAAACCGGTATTATCGCTACTCGACAACAAACCCAGCCGAATACGCCATGGACGCTCTTTTCTTCAATGCGAATTGAATATGATCAAAGTTTGCAGCAAGCCATTTTATACACGCCATTATTAGATCAACCTGAAGTTCTGAATGATAAAATTAAAATAGTCAGTAATCAGCACTTTCATCTATCGGGACGGAAAGACAAAATAATTAAGATCTCTGAAAATCGAGTATCACTTACCCATATAGAAAATAAAATTAATCAACTTAACGAAGTTGAACAAGTAATAATTATTCCATTAGAACAAAATAATCGAACAATACTTGGTGCCGTAATTCAATTAACGCCAAGCTATAAAAAACTTTTGCAAACCTACAATCACTTAAAATTAACACAATATTTTCGACTTTTATTAAAAGATACATTATCATTAATTGAAATGCCCAAAAGATGGCGATTTGTTGAGTTTCTTCCTAAGAATTCTCAAGGAAAATCCAGTTACATTGAATTAAAAGCATTGTTTAATGCGTTAAAGAAGAATAATGAATAAAAAATATGTAAATGAAATAATAACCAATGTTAGCGAAATAGATCATTTGACTAAAACTGAAGCAAGCATTGAATTTACTATTCCAGATGATCTTTTCTGGTTTAAAGGACACTTTCCGTCTCAACCATTATTACCGGGCGTTGTTCAACTAAACTGGGCGATTTATTATGCTAATCAAATCTTTGGCAGAAAATTTAATCTAATATCAATCGATCTTGTCAAATTTCAATGCCCTGTTTTGCCTAATGATCCTATTATTTTAAATTTAGTTTGGCATAAACAATCCAATAAACTTGAATTTAACTATACTATTACCAACAATGATAGTCATAAAGTTGCTAGTTCAGGAAAGCTAACCTTATGTCAGTAGCGTCATTACATCCAGCAACAGATTATTGCTTTGTTATTCCTTGTTATAATCATAGCCAAACGCTATCAGACGTACTTAAACGCATTGAATCTTATCAATTAACTTGTATTTTAGTCGATGATGGTAGCGACCCCGATGCAGCGCAGCAACTTAAACAAATCACGAGCCAATTTACGTGGGTAACCTTAATTCATTTACCGATTAATCAAGGTAAAGGAGCGGCGGTGATGGCGGGGCTCAATTATGCTTTAAATCAAGGCTATACCTATGCGATACAAATCGATGCAGACGGACAGCATGATACCAACATTATTGCCGAATTGATTCATCAGTCACAATTAAATCCGAACGCACTTATCTCGGGTTGCCCTGTTTATGATAGCTCTGTTCCTAAACATCGGCTCATTGCCCGATATATTACTCATTTTTGGGTCTGGGTTGAAACCTTATCATTTTCAATTAAAGATAGCATGTGCGGATTACGTATCTATCCTTTGCAACAAACATGTAATTTAATTGCGCATTATCAAATTGGAAAAAGAATGGATTTTGATACAGATATTATGGTGAGATTGTACTGGCAAGGTATGCCATCGATTTTTGTTCCTACTCAAGTCACTTATCCTAAAGATGGCATTTCACACTTTAAACCATTAAAAGATAATTTACTCATCACATGGATGCATACCCGATTATTTTTTGGTATGTTGCCACGTATCCCAACATTAATTAAACGAAACACATCCCAAAAGGCTTCACCGTCACATTGGTCACAGATAGAAGAAAGAAAAGGTCTTTGGGGAATCAAATTGATCCTCAAACTTTACCAAATTTTTGGTAAAAAAGTGGCAAAAACGATCATGTTTCCGGTTATAAGTTATTTTTGGTTAACCGGAAAAAAACAACGTCAAGCATCAAAAAACTATTTGCAACAAGTTAAACAATTTTATGAAAATGTCCCGTTAGTTGATAAAAAACAACTGACTTCTTTTCGGCATTTTCAGCGTTTTGGCGATTCACTCTTAGATAAATTAGCCAGCTGGCAAGGGGATATTAACATTCAAGATATTTATTCATCCAGCAAACAAATATTTTTCGATTTAATAAATAAAAAACAAGGCATAGTATTAATCTGCTCACATCTCGGTGACATAGAAATGTGCCGAGCCATTGCAGAGTATTCACATGATGTAAAAATTAATGCATTTGTGTTTAAAAAAAATGCCGCACGATTTAACCAAGTATTAAAAGAAGTCAATCAAGCCTCAACCTTTAATTTAATTGAAGTTGATAGCTTAGGGCCAGATACAGCAATCTTACTTAAACAAAAGCTTGAAGCCGGTGAATGGGTCGCTATTGTGGGTGATAGAACATCAAGCAATCCTCACCAAAGAATTCAAGAAAACAGCGTAATCTGGGCTGATTTTTTGGGTAAACCAGCGCCATTTCCTAAAGGTAGTTTTGTTTTGGCATCAGCTTTAGGTTACCCAGTCTATTTAGTTTGGGGGCTGAAACCCAATGGGCGTTATCAAGTCTATTTAGAGCATTTTGCTGATAAACTGATTACATCAAGAAAAAATCGCCAAGCTGAACTTGAAATGATCATTCAAAATTATGCAAAAAGATTAGAATATTACTGTCTTTTATCCCCTTTAGACTGGTTTAATTTCTTTGATTTTTGGCAATTCAGTCAACCCGATCCCAATAAATTAAATATAAGAAATAAAAGTAATGAAAAATGATTTGAAACACAGCGTAACAATTGAATATACCACTTCATTCCATGATACAGATGCAATGGGAGTGGTATGGCATGGTAATTATCTAAAATTTTTTGAAAAAGCAAGAGAAGCCCTATTCCAAAAATTTAATTACGGTTATCAAGAAATGATCGACTCTGGCTATTTGTGGCCGATTGTTGATACGCGAATAAAATACATATCGCCGACGATAGCAGAACAAACATTAAAAATTGTTGCTACCTTGGTAGAATACGAACATCGGATAAAAATTAATTATCTCATTTTAGATGCTAAAACCGAAAAAAAAATGACATCGGGCTATACCATACAAGTTGCCGTCTCTGCTTCAACACAAGAAATGAGCTTTATCACCCCTCAAATTTTCTTAAATCAATTTGGATTATAAAAATGAATAAATTTATTGCGCTCCTATTGACTACCCTTGCAATATTTTTTTCAAGCCTAACTTACGCTATCACACTTGATGAACTGCAACACCAATTCAGTAAAAATGAAGTGATTCGAGCGAATTTTACGCAAAATCGTTATATAAATGGATTATCCAATCCGCTTCATTCAACCGGAAAGATGATTTTATCCCAAAAATGGGGATTATGGTGGCAACAACAAACGCCTTTTACGATGACTTTGAAAATGAATAATCAAAGAATGGAGCAACGCATCGATGATCAAACGCCTCAAATTATTACCGCTGAAAATCAACCTCAATTATTCGAATTTAACCATCTGCTAACAGCTATTTTCACTGCTGATAAACAAAAGTTAGAAAATAACTTCATGATAAATTTGTCAGAACAAGAGCATCAATGGACACTTATCCTTACCCCCAAACTTGCGCCATTGAACAAAATATTTAAAGAGATAATTCTGACTGGTCATAAACATTTAAATACGATAACACTCAATGATATGCAACATGATAAAACAGTGATCACTTTTTCAAAACATCAAACGGCTAATTTGACAGAACATGAACTATCATTATTCAAATAATTCAATGAAATCAAAAAAACGAGCTTTTTGGTGGCTGTTAGTCGTTATGGGTTTGATGCTTGCGCTCGGTTATCTTATTTTGAATAGCAAACTTAACAGTAGTGTCTTATCACTGTTACCGAAAGAACAAACTCACGATGTGCCGACAGAACTTATTAATGGATTTCAAGACAGGCTTGATAAACAACTGGTTTGGTTAATCAAACCGACAGATCCCCATAATTTAGCCCCCATAACATGGTGGTACCAAAATCTAAAACAACAGTCTTTCATCGCTCAAGTTAATGGGCTAATTGATGAAAATTTTCAGCAAAATTGGGGGACTTTTACTTATCAATATCGTTATCAATTATTGGATGCAAAAACCATTGAACGACTTAAAACTGGCACTCAATTTAGTTGGATTCAAAGCCAACTTTATTCGCCATTTAGTGGTGTTAGTGCAGCTGAACTTAACCACGATCCCTTATTACTTACCCGTTCATCTCAACTAAATCAACTAAGTGACACGCATCATTTAACAATAAAAAATAATTGGCTAGCAGCCCAAGATGCACAAGGTGATATCTGGTATATGATTTATGCTGAATTAAACGGTTCATCGTTTAATATGAACGCTTCACATCAAATGGTGACACAACTTAATTTGTTAGCTGAACAGTTAAAAACAAAGTGGCCTGATACTCAAATTTTAAAACGGGGCGTACTGTTCTATAGTGATCACGCAAGTACTGAGGCAAAAGCAGATATTACCACGATTGGCAGTTTATCCATTATTGGCATTATTATATTAATGATTACGGTATTCCGCTCTGTCAGACCTGTTTTTCTTTCATTGTTATCAATTTTTATTGGTATGATTTGTGGATTAGTTGCGGTTCTCTCAATATTTGGTGAAATTCATATTATGACACTTGTCATGAGTACCAGTATCATCGGCATCACAATTGATTATTCATTGCACTATCTAACCGAACGTTTGCTTCATGGCAATCGTGAATCAGCAATGAGCAGTTTGAAAAAATTAATTTCTACATTGTTCATTGCATTATGCACCAGCTTTATAGCCTATCTAATTTTATTAATTGCCCCATTTCCTGGTTTAAAACAACTTTCTGTTTTTGCTGTATTTGGTTTAACTGGTGCATTTTTAACAGTCGTATGTTGGTATCCTTTTTTAGTTAAAAAATTACCTGTTCGTGAACAAGTTGGTCAACATTTATTAACTTTTTGGCTTCAGCTTTGGCAATCGAGCGTGATGCAATGGGGCATGGTGATCTTTGCATTAATCTTTATTGCTTATGGATTAATACATTTAAAAGTTGATGATGATATTAGTAAATTACAAACTTTGCCAGCCGAACTACAACAACAGGAAAAACAGATAGTCAGTATTACACACCAATCAAACGAACAAAAGTGGTTTATTGTTTTTGGCGATAATGCTCAGCAAACATTACAGCGGCTTGAAAATTTTATCCCACAATTAGAACATGCAAAACAACAAGGCGTATTTGCACAATATCAAATAATTAATTTACCTTCTATTAAAAAACAGCAAAAAAATGTTGCGCTGATTCAGCAATATGCCCCTGAAATCCTAGCTTCATTGCAACAATTAGGTATTAATGCAAATCCACCAAACATTGTGCAACCTATTGATGTTATCACTCCCGAACAATGGCAACAAAGTGTAATTAGTCAAGGTAGAAAGTTACTCTGGTTATCATTGAAAGATGGGAAAAGTGCAACATTAATTCCCATTAGTGGGATTGAGCAATTAACTGAACTTAAAGCGTTATCCAAACCAGATCAAGGTATTCATTGGTTAGATCGCCGTTCAGAATTTAATACCATGTTTACCCATTATCGAATCCATTTATCACAATTAATGGTTGGAGCCGTATTAATTATTTGTTTGTGCTTTATTTTTTATAATATCAAACAAGGTTTAAAATTTGCGTTAAAAAGCACATTACCTACACTGTTATCAATTGGTATCGCGCTATCGGTACATGGTATAATAGGGCAAACAATAAATTTATTCTCAATGTTAGCACTGATTCTTGTCATTGGCATCGGTATCGACTATAGTCTATTTTTAAGTAATGATAAAAGCCAAACTCAAAGTGCACTATTGGCAGTGATTTTGGCTGCCTTAACAACATTATTATCGTTTGGTCTACTCATTATTAGCCATACTAGTGCAATTATGGGATTTGGTTTAGTTTTAACAAGTGGCATATTTGGCGCTTTTTTATTTGCTCCACTTGTTATAAGAAATAAAACATAAAACACAAATAAATAGAAATATCAGGAATTTTTGGATGAAGAAATATTTAGTTTTACTGATTTTAGCACTAACAACACTCATTTCAGCATGCGCACATCAATCTGAACAACCAAAAGCTTGGTTAACTAAGCAAATTAATATCAAATTGCCATCGCCCAAATTTAATCAACCTTATCACGACCAACAACTTCTTAAATTTAAATACCACAATCACGAAAATTCAATTATTACGTTAGTGGATGCGAATCAAAATCAATTGAAAGTTGTGGCATTATCTGCATTAGGAGTGCGGCTATTTGAACTTGAATATGACGGAAAAAATGTTAAAACGAAACAGAACATTTTTGTTAAAGAACTGCCTCCTCCAGAGCAAGTTCTATCAGATATTTTGTTTAGCATTTTACCAACCAAAGAGTGGCAATCTTCATTACCGAAAGGTTGGATTCTGGTTGATAATGAATTTAACCGAATCTTATCAGATGATAAAAATGAACCTATACTGACCATAACTTATCAAGAAAAACTGTCTGATCAGATCCGCAAACCGATCCGAATTGAACATCAAATATTTGGATATCAAATTATTATACAAAGTATGGATACAGCTAAATGATATATATAGCGGCACTTGGTGCAATTAATGCTTTAGGTAATAACCTTACAGAGATAAAACAAAATTTAACAGAAAAATCTGGCGCCAGACACTGTCTGGTTGAAGAAAATCACTGGTTATTAAATGGTAAAAAAACCTGGTTAGGCAAAGTGAAAGACAACTTGCCTGATATTCCAGAACATTTATCCCAATATGGAACACGCAATAATCAATTATTGTATGCAGCTTATTTACAAATTCAGCATGAAATTCATCAAACTATCGAAAAATACGGTACTCAACGTGTTGCTATCATAATGGGAACCAGCACATCAGGAATTCATGAAGGTGATATTTATATTAAACATTGTTTAACCAATAATAATCAACAAAACTTATTTACCTACAATCAGCAAGAATTGGGGGATCCGTCTTCGTTCCTTAAGGCTTTACTAAAATTACAAGGCCCAAGCTATACCATATCAACTGCTTGTACGTCGAGCGCAAGAGCAATTATCAGTGGTAAGCGACTTATTGAAGCAGGTATTGTTGATGCTGCAATAGTGGGCGGTGCAGATAGTCTTGGTAGAATGCCTATCAATGGTTTTAATGCCCTAGAAGCCCTATCAGAAAATCCTTGTATGCCTTTTGCCCAAAATCGTAATGGAATAAATATTGGTGAAGCAGGCGCAATATTTTTATTAACGAAAACTGAAACCAGTGACATTGCTGTTTTAGGTACTGGCGAATCCTCCGATGCTTATCATATATCTTCACCTCATCCCGAGGGCATTGGCGCTGAACAAGCGATGCAATTAGCGCTGGATGATGCCAAATTACAACCAAGCCAAATTGGTTATATTAATTTACATGGTACAGCAACCATATTGAATGATATCGCTGAAAGTAAAGCAGTCTACCGATTATTTAATCAAACATTACCACCCTGTAGCTCAACAAAACATCTGACCGGGCATACTTTAGGTAGTGCGGCTGCCACCGAATTAGCTATTAGTTATTTATTACTTGAACAAAATATTTATCTACCTAAACAAGATTTTTCAATATCGCAATATGATGAAAATCTGGATAAAATCAACATAGTTACTCAAGAAATGATGTTAAAAAAACCTATTATAATGTCAAATTCTTTTGCATTTGGAGGCAATAATACATCACTTATAATTGGAAAAGTTTAATGCAATATCATTTAGCAAGTTATTATTTACCACACGAAAAACCAATGGTCATGATTGAAAAGGTTCACTTTGTTGATGCACAGCAATGCATTTGCAGTGTTGAGGTAAATAAACAAGGCATACTATCCCCTTTTTTAAATGAAGATGATACGTTACCAAATTTTTATGCCATTGAGTTAATGGCTCAAACTATAGGTGTATGGAATGGTTATCATGGCATGGTGAGTGATAAAAAACCCACACTTGGTATGTTATTAGGCGGACGCGCAATTAAAAGTACGTTAAACGCCTTTCCATGCAATAGTCATTTAATGATTCATGCAAATTTGGTACTTAATGATGCCAAATTGGCTAATTTTGAATGCAAAATTATGATCAATCAAGAAATCGTTACAACCGGAAAATTAAATGTTTATGAACCAGATGAATGCGAATTAGACAATTTATTTGGTCAACAGCGATTTGGATAGGAGAAGAACAATAATGGAAAGAACAGTACTTGTCACTGGGGCAAGTAAAGGAATTGGTCAAGCGATTGCTTACAAACTTTCACAAGATGGTTTCACTATCGCCGTTCATTACCACAGTGATAAGCAAGGCGCACTTGATACTCTAGCTACCATTGAAAAATTGGGTGGTAAAGCACGTTTAATACAATTTGATGTCAGTAACCATTCGCAATGTCAACAAACGATTGAGCAAGATATTGCACTTAACGGCGCCTATTATGGTGTTGTGAACAATGCAGGAATCATACGAGATGGCGCCTTCCCTGCACTAACAGAAAATGATTGGAAAGATGTTATTCATACAGATCTCGACAGTTTTTATAATGTTCTTCATCCTTGTATTATGCCAATGATTGGACTACGCCGTGGGGGGCGTATTATTGTTATCTCATCTGTCTCTGGCATAGCAGGCAATCGAGGGCAAGTTAATTATAGCGCAGCAAAAGCGGGGGTAATCGGCGCAAGTAAAGCATTAGCACTTGAACTGGCTAAACGAAAAATCACTGTTAATTGTATTGCTCCGGGATTAATTGATACTGGCATATTAGATATGGAGCCCATTGCACTGCAAGAAGCAATGAAAATGATTCCATTAAAACGAATGGGACAGGTTGAAGAAGTTGCGGGGCTTGCCAGCTATTTAATGTCAGATTTAGCAGGATATATCACACGCCAAGTCATTTCAATCAATGGAGGAATGATATGACCAAAAGAGTCGTTATAACAGGTATGGGTGGTGTCACGGCATTTGGCAATGACTGGTTAAGTGTACAAACAAATTTAAAGCAATTAAATAATGCCGTCAGATATATGCCTGAATGGGAAATTTATGACGGACTGCACACAAAATTGGGTGCCCCTATCGACAATTTTACCTTACCAGAACATTATACCCGTAAAAAAACTCGCTCTATGGGTAGAGTGTCATTACTGTCTACTAAAGCAACAGAACTAGCGTTAGAAAAAGCAGGATTATTAGATGATCCAATCCTAACGAATGGTGAAACAGGTATCGCTTTTGGTTCTTCAACAGGAAGCACTCAGCCAGTTGCTGAATTTGCAACTATGTTAAACGAAAAACATACTAACAACATAACGGCGACCACCTATATACAAATGATGCCACATACAACAGCGGTAAACACTGGCTTATTTTTTGGATTAAAAGGTAGATTGATAACAACCTCGAGTGCTTGTACTTCTGGAAGCCAAGCTATTGGATATGCTTATGAAGCCATTAAATACGGGATGCAAACTATTATGGTTGCTGGAGGAGCTGAAGAGTTATGCCCTTCCGAAGCTGCTGTATTTGATACTTTATTCGCAACAAGCCAATTAAACGATCAACCCAAAAAATCACCACGACCTTATGATCGGGATAGAGACGGACTGGTTATTGGTGAAGGAGCCGGTGCACTTATACTGGAAGAGTATGAACATGCCAAAGCCCGAGGTGCTAAAATATATGGTGAAATTATCAGTTTTAAAACCAATTGCGATGCTAGTCATATCACACAACCACGCCAAGAAACCATTCAAATCTGTATGGAACAAGCTTTACAACAAGCAAGATTAGATCCTAAACAAATTGGTTACATTAGTGCTCACGGTACAGCTACCGCCAGAGGTGATATAGCCGAAAGTAATGCTGTTGCCAATATCTATGGTAACCAAACCCCAATATCGTCATTAAAAAGCTATTTTGGACATACACTTGGGGCTTGTGGTGCAATTGAAGCTTGGTTATCTGTCGAAATGATGCATAATGGTTGGTTCAACCCAACTATTAACCTTGAAAATGTCGATCCTGCTTGTGGTGACTTGGATTATATTGTCGGTTCAGGCCGAAATTTGGATATTGAATATATGCAAACCAATAATTTTGCTTTTGGCGGTATCAACACTTCAATTATTATTAAACGTATCTAGTTTTTTCTAAAAATAACAACTGTATAACTTAATTACAGTTGTTATTTTCTAGGGGGAAGTAATTAATACTCCGTTTCAAGCGAATAAAAAGGGCATTACAGGCCATTTCCTTGCCTGAAAAACAATCTTTCAACGCTTTTTACCACATTTTTTGAAATTTTCTCAGAAAGTTTTTGTCTACGTTGATAACTGACAGAAATAATCTTATGCGAATCCAAGTGAGATAAAATAAAATCATCACTGGTACTGATTTCATCCACCAAGCCTTTATCTTTCGCTTGTGTTGCAAACCAGTGTTCACCCGTTGCCACTTGATCGATATCGATATTGGGACGATACTCTTTAACAAAATCTTTAAATAACAGATGAGTTTCTTCAAGTTCTTGTTTGAATTTTTGGCGACCTTCCTCAGTGTTTTCACCAAACATGGTTAACGTCCGTTTATACTCCCCTGCTGTTTGTAACTCAATATCCACATCATGCTTTTTAAGTAAGCGATTAAAGTTAGGAATCTGAGCAACCACGCCAATCGAACCAACGATAGCAAAAGGTGCTGCAACAATTTTATTGGCAGTACATGCCATCATATATCCACCACTTGCGGCCACTTTATCAACGACAGCAGTAAAAGGAATATTACGAGTTCTGAAACGTAATAATTGTGATGCAGCTAATCCATAACCATGTACAACACCACCAGGACTTTCAAGTTTAATCACAACTTCATCTTCAGGTTTAATAATCGCTAATACCGCCGTAATTTCTTGACGTAATTCTTCAACTTCGTGCGCATCCATACTACCATTAAAAGATAACACAAATAGTTTGGGTTTGGTCTTTTCGTCCGTTTGGTTAATGGTCTGTGAATCAGACGAATCTTCGGAGATCCCTGCTTTAGGCTGTTCGCCCGCTTTTTCCTGTTTCTTTTTTTGCTTAGTGGCTAATTTTGCCTGTTTCTTCTCAAGCTTTTTCTGTTTTTTGAGATCTTTCATAAACTGCTTAGCTTCGAGCTCGTCCATGCTCGACATTAACATCTCATCTTTAACTTGTTCATACTCTTGACTGACATCTTTTACCGATAAGCGACCAGCAATCGTTGCCGATTTGCGACGCTGACTTAATATGAAGATCAGCACGGCTAAAATTGCAACAACAACAGTAGCTGTTTCAGCTAAGAAAAGAGAATATACTGAAAACCAATTCATTTAATAATTATCCTTTGATTGAATATTTTATTTATTATAACAATATAATTGAGGATTGTGCCGAAAATCAACAAAGATAAAAATTGTCGCTTTATTCGGCAATTCAAATTATTTATACTGTTAGCCCAATTTATTGTTATATGAGAACGAATATGTCTTTACGCCCAATTACCGAAATTGCCAATCACTGTAATATACCTGAAGAATTTGTCCTTCCTTATGGTAAACATGTAGCCAAGATCGATTTATCCATTATCAAAGAAAATCAAAACAAAACAACAGGCAAATTGGTACTTGTTACTGCTATTACGCCAACTCCCCTTGGAGAAGGTAAAACGGTCAATACCATTGGGCTAAGTGAAGGATTGAATTACTTAGGCAAAAAAGCGATTGCTTGCATTCGTCAACCCAGTCTTGGACCGGTATTTGGTGTAAAAGGTGGCGCAGCCGGTGGTGGGCAAGCCGAAGTATTACCGATGGAGACATTAAATTTACATTTAACGGGTGATATCCATGCGATAACAGCAGCGCATGATTTAGCATCGGCAGCATTAGATTCACGACTTTATCACGAAGATCGTCTTGGTGATGAATTCACAAACGAAACGGGATTACCTCGTTTAAATATTGATATTCATCGCATTGTTTGGAAACGCGTCATTGATCATAACGATCGAGCATTACGTAAAATTACTGTTGGCGTCGGTGGCGGTGTAAATGGCGTTGAACGTCAAGATGGATTTGAAATTACCGCTGCTTCGGAGCTTATGGCAATTTTAGCTTTAGCTTCGGATTTACAAGATATGCGGGAACGCATTGGACGTATTATTTTAGCTTATAATACTAATGGCGAACCGATAACGGCTGAGCAACTTGAAGTTGCAGGTGCAATGACAGTATTACTTAAAAATGCCATTAACCCAAATCTGATGCAAACTGTCGAAAATACACCGGTTTTAATTCATGCTGGGCCTTTTGCTAATATTGCGCATGGTAACTCTTCTGTTATTGCGGATCGCATTGCATTAAAACTTGCTGACTATGTGGTGACTGAAGCAGGATTTGGATCGGATATGGGGATGGAAAAATTCTTCAATATCAAATATCGTCAAGCAGGAATCAAAGCTGATTGTGTTGTATTGGTAGCGACTGTACGAAGTTTAAAATCTAACAGTGGTAAATATAACATTAAGCCGGGTCAACCCATTCCAAAAGAGATATCGGAATCTAATGTTGAATTACTTGAAATTGGCGCAGCTAACTTGGCGTGGCATATCAATAATGCTAAAAGTTATGGTTTACAAGTCATTGTGGCTATAAACCGCTTTCCACATGATAGCGAAGAAGAACTTGCTTTCTTACAAAAATACGCGGTTGAACATGGCGCATTGGCGTGTGAAATTAGTGAAGTCTTTACACAAGGTGGTAAAGGTGCTGAAAAACTGGCTGAGCATGTTATCAAAGCTTGCGCTATGCCGAGTAAAATTCAATTGCCCTACCCAGATAACATGCCATTGATTGATAAGATTCAAACTATGGTAAAAAAATATGGCGCTAACAAAGCAAATTTATCCGCTAAAGCATTGGAAAACATCAAAGAGATCGAAGCATTGAAACTGGATCATCTGCCACTTTGTATTGCTAAAACACCTATGTCAATTAGTGCTGATGCCAACTTAAAAAATGTCCCGACTAACTTTGATGTCGATATCAGTCATTTAGCCATATCCGCTGGTGCTGGTTTTATTCGAGTTTATGCAGGAAACGTCATGACCATGCCAGGACTTGGTACCAATCCAGCATATAGGCAAATTGATATTGACAAAGATGGTAATATTATAGGTTTAAGCTAATGCAAGAAGTGATTATGCAAACCAAACAACAATATAAAGCATTTATAGATGAACAAAACTGTATTGGCTGTGGCAAATGTATTCGTGTTTGTCCAACCGATGCAATTGTTGGCAGTAAACAAGTTTTACATACCATTTTGCCACAATTATGTACCGCATGTAGTAATTGTATTAATACCTGCCCAACGGACTGCATTACTTTAAGCACTTTAGGCGTGAGACTAAGTGACACAGAAGAGTTACAGTTAACGCATAAAAAGCAGCAACGGCTCAATCACAATCAGTTAGTTCCACCGACAATATTATTTCCTCGCTCTGTGCCAGCAAGTAATACTCAAAATGTAGTAAGCCAAACCGATCGAAAACAGTCGATTGCTGATGCGATTGCCAGAGTAAAAGCCAAAAAAAACCTCGCTAAATAGCGAGGTTTTTATTTAAGACTTAATGCCAACCAATTATTTATTCGGTTAATATCACAAAAATATATTAGTCTTTATTGCCACTTCTAAATGCTCGTTTACGATCATTTTCAGTTAAATGACGTTTACGAATACGAATCGATAATGGCGTAACTTCGACTAATTCATCATCATCAATAAACTCTAATGCTTGTTCTAGTGACATCTTAACAGGTGGTGAAAGCGTTGTCGCTTCATCGGTACCTGACGCACGCATATTGGTTAATTTTTTACCTGTTAAACAGTTAACCGTTAAATCATTTGATCGAGTATGAATACCAATAATTTGACCTTCATAAACTTCAGCGCCATGACCTAAGAACAATTTACCGCGATCTTGCAAGCTATAAAGCGCATAGGCTAATGCTTTACCAGTACCGTTCGAAATCATTACCCCGTTATTACGTTGTCCAATTTCACCTGGGCGCACATCATCATAATGACTGAATGTAGAATAAAGTAGACCAGTACCCGACGTCATTGTCATAAATTCAGTTCTAAAACCGATAAGACCACGGCTTGGAATCACATAATCTAAACGTACACGTCCTTTACCATCAGGTAACATATTGGTTAAATCACCTTTACGTAAACCAAGTGCTTCCATCACTGAACCTTGATGTTGCTCTTCGATATCAAGCGTCACTTGTTCAAATGGTTCTTGCTTTTTACCGTCAATGTCACGATAAATAACTTTAGGGCGTGATACCCCTAATTCATAACCTTCACGACGCATATTTTCGATTAATACAGATAAATGCAATTCACCTCGACCAGATACTCTAAATGCATCCGGATCTGGCGTTTCTTCTACACGAAGCGCAACATTATGCACAAGTTCTTTTCTTAAACGTTCTAAAATTTGACGTGAAGTGACATATTTACCTTCTTTACCGGCAAAAGGTGAACTGTTGACATTAAAGAACATCGTTACAGTTGGTTCATCAACACTTAAAGCAGGTAAAGCTTCAACACAACTATTATCACAAATCGTATCAGAAATACCTAACTCACCTAATCCGGTTAAAGCAATAATATCACCAGCTTCAGCAACTTCTGCTTCATAACGTTGCAAGCCTAAATGACCTAAAACTTGCCCTACTTTACCCGTTCGTTTATTCCCTTCACTATCAATAATAGTGACTTGTTGATTTGGTTTTACACGACCTCGTTTAATGCGACCAATACCTATAACGCCAACATAATTATTATAATCAAGTTGTGAAATTTGCATTTGGAATGGGCCGTCTAAATCAACTTTCGGTGGCTCAACATATTTTACAATCGCTTCGAATAATGGCGTCATATCTTCAGCCATATTTTCATGGTCAAGCCCTGCGATTCCCATTAAAGCTGAAGCATAAACAATCGGAAAATCTAATTGTTCATCAGTCGCACCTAAATTGACAAACAAGTCAAATACTTGATCGACAACCCAATCAGGACGCGCACCCGGACGGTCAACTTTATTAATAACAACGATTGGTTTTAAACCATGAGCAAACGCTTTTTGTGTCACAAAACGTGTTTGTGGCATTGGGCCGTCCATTGCATCAACCAGCAATAGCACAGAATCCACCATAGACATAACACGTTCAACTTCACCACCAAAATCAGCATGTCCTGGGGTGTCAACAATATTTATACGGTAACCATTCCAGTCAATCGCTGTGTTTTTAGCTAAAATGGTAATACCACGCTCTTTTTCAAGCGCATTTGAATCCATTATTCGCTCGTTATCGTCACCACGCAAATTATCAAGCGTACCTGACTGTTTCAACAATTTATCAACCAAAGTTGTTTTACCATGGTCAACGTGAGCAATAATGGCTATGTTTCTTAAATTTTCAATCACAATTAAAATCCCAATTAGGAGACAGATTCTTTAGGCGCAATATTGTACACCTTTTTGATCCAAATGTTGATCTATATCATAAAGTTTCTTTAAAAGAGTGCAATAAATTGATAACCACTTAGAATTTTTAAATTATATTACAAAAAATTAGATTATTAACACACTTCGGCATAAAACTGATCAGCAAACTCTTCTACTTTTGACCAATCTGTATATTCAATCATGGGTTTACTTACATCGGTATCACCTTTACCAAGCCACATAATAAAACGGATCATATTACGGTCAAACCAATTATATTGTGGATAATAAAGTGCCCCTGCAAACACAGCTTTGATGGTCGGTTTCCATAATATTTTAGCTAAAAACTTTCTGGTATATAAATTGGTTTCAGGGGTATTTTTATTGAGCTTTCTTGCCACCATATTCACCCCAAAAAATCCAGACTTTATTTGATTTAATTGCTGATAATGAGCATCAATAAATTTTTTCATTATTTTACTGTAAAAACCATAACGAATTGAACTTCCAAGAAGCACTGCTTGATAGGGTGTTAAATCGATTTTGGTATCCGGTAATAACTCAATCACGTCACAATCACACTTGTGACCCAAACGATTTTTTATTCGCTCCATAATTTTGAGTGTTTGTTTTTCGTGGGTAGTATAAAGTAACAAGACTTTAATAGCAGTGGTCATAACATTGCCTCTTTATTTTAAATATCGACTAATTATCAATATTACTTTTTTTATGATAAAAATTAACAAATTCGGGATGATTTCATGCAAAACTTTGATTATAGTATTAAGCTAATTTAACCAGACCGGAACTGAATATGACGATTTCACCTCCAAAACTGAGTGCAATTATTTTGGCGGCAGGAAAAGGCACACGGATGTATTCCAACCTTCCTAAAGTTTTACACAAAATCGGCGATAAACCGATGTTACAACATGTTATTGATACTGTTCAACAACTTAATCCCCATTATATCAATATTATCTATGGACATGGCAAAGATCAGCTTGAAAAGGCACTGGAAAATCAATCCGTAAATCTTGTTTTTCAAGCTGAGCAACTCGGAACAGGACACGCAGTCCAGCAAGCCATACCTTATATTCAAGATGAAGAAGATATTTTGATTTTATATGGTGATACGCCACTTATATCGGTTCAAACATTGCAAACTTTAATTAACAATAAACCCAAACAAGGTATTGCACTGTTAACCGTTAAACTAGATGATCCAACTGGTTATGGACGTATTGAGCGTAATAATGGCAAAGTGACCGCCATTGTTGAACAAAAAGATGCCACGCCAGAACAGCAAAAAATTAATGAAATTAATACGGGTATTATGATCGTAACAGGAAAACTATTGAAAAACTGGTTATCTCGTTTAACAAATCATAATGCACAAAAAGAGTACTATCTGACTGATATTATCAATTTTGCTTATCAAGATGGATATGACATTATTACTGCTCACCCTATTGAACAATTTGAAGTTGAGGGAGTCAATAATCGTCTACAATTGGCCACACTAGAGCGCCACTATCAACAGCGACAAGCAAAACGTTTACTTACCGCTGGCGTGACTCTACTTGATCCCGAGCGATTTGACTTACGAGGTACACTTTCACATGGTATGGATGTCACCATTGATTGTAACGTCATCATCAATGGCAATGTCAAATTAGGGAATAACGTCTTTATCGGTGCTGGATGTATCTTAAAAGACTGTATCATTGGCGATAATAGTGAAATTAGTCCTTATAGCATAATTGAAGATTCAATCATTGCTGAACAATGTACGATAGGGCCTTTTGCTCGATTACGTCCAGGCTCAAAACTCGATGAAAAGGCACATGTCGGCAACTTTGTTGAACTTAAAAAAGCCCATTTAGGCAAAGCCAGTAAAGCGGGTCATTTAAGTTACCTTGGAGATAGTGAAATAGGGAGTAACGTTAATATCGGTGCAGGCACTATCACTTGTAATTATGATGGTGCAAACAAATTTGAAACCATTATTGAAGACGATGTCTTTGTTGGCTCTGATACACAGTTAATTGCTCCAGTGAAAATTGGAAAAGGGGCAACCATTGCAGCAGGAACAACGGTTACTAACAACGTGGGGGACAATGAACTTGTGGTAAGCCGTGTTAAACAAAGACAAATTAGTGGCTGGAAGCGACCTACAAAATCAAAATAGCGAGGAGTAAACTGTGTGTGGAATTGTCGGTGCCATTGCTAACCGTGATGTAGCAGAAATTCTGTTAGAAGGCTTAAAACGATTAGAGTATCGGGGCTATGATTCGGCTGGTCTTGCCATTATATCGCCTCAAGGTGAATTACAAAGAGTAAGGCGAGTTGGAAAAGTCAATAAACTGAAAGAAGCACTTGATAGCAAACCATTAAAAGGCTCGATAGGCATTGCGCATACACGTTGGGCTACACATGGTGAACCGACAGAACACAATGCGCATCCCCATATTTCCGATTATATTGCTGTTGTTCATAATGGTATTATTGAAAACTATGAACCACTCCGTGAAAAGTTGATTGCTAAAGGCTATCAATTTCGCTCTGAAACAGATACGGAAGTTATTGCCCACTTAGTTCACGATATTATTTCAACTGATAATTGTTCATTATTTGATGCGGTAAAAAAAGCCATACCATTACTACGAGGAGCTTATGGTACAGTAATTATGGACATACGAAACCCTGACCAACTTGTGGCGGCTCGTTCCGGTAGCCCGTTAGTAATTGGTTGTGGTATCGCTGAGCATTTTATTGCCTCAGATCAACTTGCTTTATTACCCGTGACCAATCAGTTTATCTATTTAGAAGAAGGTGATATTGCACTGATTACACACAAAACCGTTTCTATATTTGATAAAAATAACAATCAAATTAAGCGCCCATTTATCAACTCTGATGTTAAATATGATGCAGGAAGTAAAGCAGGCTATAACCATTACATGCAAAAAGAGATATACGAACAACCTAATGCAATCAAAAATACATTGGAAGGTCGTATACAGCATGGCAAAGTCAATTTATCCGAATTAGGCGAACAATCTAACACGATACTTAAACAAGTTGAACATATCCAAATTGTTGCTTGCGGTACCGCGTATAATGCTGGCATGGTTGCTCGCTATTGGTTTGAAGCATTAGCAGGGATTCCTTGTGATGTCGAAATAGCTTCAGAATTTCGCTATCGTAAACCTGCTAAACATAAAAATAGTTTATTTATTTCACTATCTCAATCGGGTGAAACCGCCGATACACTTGCCGCATTAAGGTTAGCAAAAGAAAATCACTATTTAAGCACCTTAGCCATATGTAATGTCGCTGCTTCAACGTTAGTACGTGAAGCCGAACTGGTATTATTAACCAAAGCAGGAGTTGAAATTGGTGTAGCTTCAACAAAAGCATTTACCACTCAATTGACTGTATTACTACTACTTGTTGCAAAATTAGGTCGATTAAATCAGATGGCTCAAAGTACGGAACAAGCAATTGTCCATGCTCTTCAAACCTTGCCCAATCGTATTGAACAAGTACTCATTGCGGAACCGAAAATCAAAAAACTGGCCGAACAATTTGTTAATAAACATCATGCGCTCTTTTTAGGGCGTGGCGAGCAATACCCGATTGCCATGGAAGCATCATTAAAATTAAAAGAGATCTCTTATATCCATGCAGAAGCTTATGCAGCAGGTGAATTAAAACATGGGCCTTTAGCCCTTATTGATGCCGATATGCCCGTCATTGTGATGGCTCCCACAAACGACATGCTAGAAAAGTTAAAATCAAATATTGAAGAAGTTCGGGCTCGGGGCGGTCAACTTTATGTTTTTGCCGAACAAGATGCAGGATTTATAAGCGATGATACAATGCATATCCTTAACCTGCCTTATATTGAAGAGTTAACGGCACCTATCTACTACACCGTACCGACACAATTATTAGCCTATCATGTGGCTTTAATAAAAGGTACAGACGTTGATCAACCTCGTAATTTGGCAAAATCGGTGACTGTTGAATAGCTTTTTAAATATATTATCTAACAGTCTTAAATTTTAAATTGACCTATCAGACAAGCCTCTTTTTTAACGAGTTTAAATAACCCAATATTATCCTTAGACTGATTGGGTTAAGTAAAAATTGATTAATTCAAATAATTATTCCCACGATTGAAAATTAAATTTTTACCTATAATTAACGAATAATTTAAATTTTCGTTGACTTTAAAAATTTAATAACTTAGCATTTATTTTACTTTGTTAACATTTTCTTTACGCATTAATTATAAGAAACTGTTATTCATATAAAAAAATGCTATACCCCCCTAAACTCAATGGGTCTCAAATAAATGACCTTACCGAAAAATGAGATAAATTTAGTTAACGGTAGTCGTCGAGGAGTCATTAAAGATGGTTATCAAATTTCAAGGGGAAAAAGGTATAGATAAGTGGCATTATGATATTAGTATCTGCACGTCATGGTAAATTCTAACTGAGTTTCACTAATATTTATGCAGTAATATAAACTTTTACTGCATAATTTTTTGTCATACAAATTATAGAACAGTTAAAATGAAAAAAATATTATTAAGTATAGTTTTTTTTGCAATAATTCCATTTTTATCACAATCCCAAGAATTAGAATGGTTCTTAGATGAAGATGAGCAAGGTCTACTATTTATAGCATTAAAAATTAATGATCTTGATGAAGAACTTACATGTATACTAGATACAGGAACTACAGAGGTCTTAAATTTACCAATAGATATTATTAATAAAATTGAAGATAAAGTTGAAAAAGATGATAAACGAAAGCGTACTGATATACTAGGCAACATCCAATATTCTCGTCAATTTATGTTACGAAACGTTAAAATTAATAATTTATTTTATGAAAAATTAGAAATTGAAGAGTATAAACCTTGGGGAGCTATTTTAGATATAAATACTGGAGAGAAAAAAGCAAAAAAAGAGCAAAATTTTGATTATCAACATGTTGCAGTAGCTGGTTTAGGCTTTTTTGTAAATAAAGTCGTTACTTTTGATATCATAAGTAACAAACTCATTTTATCTGATAATTTTACAAAACAAATTGAAAACGATTGGTTAGAAATACCTTTCACTAAAGGTTCAAAAGGACATTTAATATTAAATGCTAATGATGATGTCAAAAGTTATGCATTAATATTCGATACTGGTGCAGGAAAAAATATAATTAGTTCTAAAAAACTTTCTAATAACAAAGAATTAATAAAATTAAAAGAATTTCCTTTTTATATTACGGAACTATCGTTTGTCGATATTCCTAATTTCAAAGATGATTTTATAGTACTTGATGGGTTAACTGATGATTTGCCTGCTGATGGCATACTTGGCAATGATTTTTTATATAGTTATATCGTTAAGATTGATTTTAAAAATCAGAAAATGTGGATAAAACCTCAACCGGAAGAATAATATATCGTAAATTTACGGTATTTAAACTTACTACTCTATCAACACATGCAATATATGAAACAAGAACCAATTTAAAACAATAAAATTGGCATTAAATAAAAAAACTCCATCATAACTAAATTTATAGTAAAAACGGAAAAAATTGAATAAGTTAAAAATTAAATTAGAAAGCATGACAAGCAAAAAATACAAAGATTTATTTCCATTTTTTCTTTTTGTTAAATTCTTTAGGATATTCAACCCACCATATCGCAAAAAAATCAATAAAAAACAATACAAATGTTGACCATATTAAAAAATTATAATCTGAATTATTCTTGGAAATATCTCCCCCTTTAGATAATAAAACACCATGAGAAATAGTGACAATATAGCTATAAATTAGACTGATACGCCTCTTCCATATTAACTTAGTATTATTATGATTTTTTATTAATGGTTATATTTTAAATCAATTACATATAACCATGATCAACTATAATCAGTCTTTTTGATAATCATTTTTGTTATCGTTTTATATTATCAATTAAAAATATTACATACTGTTTTTTCGAAATTTTTCAGATTTTTTTCCTGCTGCTTTTGAATATTTTTAATTTATCCTCTTAAAATGTGATTTATATCACAAATTTTAAAAATACCCCTCCTTTTGCAACGTGATCTTGATCACGTTTACTGACATTTTCTAATGAATCCACGCCATGAACGTATCTAAAATAATGTTAATTCAATGACATCAATCAATAAGGAAGGTAACGAAAATGAGTCGTTCAAACATAAAAGTAAAAGTCCAAAATTTTGGGCGTTTTTTAAGCAACATGGTTATGCCAAATATTGGCGCATTCATCGCATGGGGGTTGATCACCGCTATTTTTTTATACAATGCAAGGGATCACAGTGCTGGGGGCTGGTTTCCAAATGAACGTGTATCAACATCGTTTATTGGACCGATGATCACTTATTTATTGCCACTATTAATTGGTTATACCGGCGGTAAACTCATGTATAACGACCGTGGCGCCGTTGTTGGTGCGATTACAACTATTGGCGTAATTGTCGGGTCATCTATACCAATGTTTTTAGGCGCAATGATAGCTGGTCCTTTAGGCGGCTTTATGATCAAGCAATTTGATCGCTTAATAGATGGTAAAGTTAAAAGTGGTTTTGAGATGTTAGTCAATAACTTTTCAGCTGGCATTCTTGGTATGATGCTTGCACTAATTGCTTATTTTGCTATTGGTCCAGCTGTGGCTTGGTTAACCAATATATTGATTATCGCCGTCCAATTTATGGTTGATCATGGATTATTGCCACTCACCTCTATTTTGGTCGAACCGGCTAAAGTTTTGTTCCTCAACAATGCCATTAATCATGGTGTCTTTACCTCATTGGGTGTGACACAAGTAGCAGAAACCGGTAAATCGATTTTCTTTTTAATTGAAGCCAATCCGGGTCCCGGTTTAGGGCTTTTACTGGCCTATATGTTTTTTGGTAAGGGTGCCGCAAAAGGATCGGCTAGTGGTGCTGCGATCATTCATTTTTTTGGCGGAATTCATGAGATCTACTTTCCCTATGTGTTAATGAATCCCCGCTTGATTATTGCCGTTATTATGGGCGGAATGACCGGAATATTCACGTTAACAGTTTTTCATGCAGGTTTAACAGCTCCAGCTTCGCCCGGTTCGATTTTTGCTGTAATGAGTATGGCAAAAGGTTCCTATCTTGGCGTAACGCTTTCGGTCATGGCGGCGACGGCTGTCTCTTTTGTTATGTCAGCGATTTTATTAAAAACAACCAAAACATCGTCTAAAAGTCTTGATGATGCCAAATTAAGTCTTTCAAGCATGAAAGATGAGGCTAAAGGAAGAAAAAATGAAACGTTTGATCTAACTAAAGTCAAAAAAATAATCGTGGCTTGCGATGCAGGCATGGGCTCAAGTGCAATGGGTGCCGGTGTTTTACGCAAGAAGATTGAAAATGCCAACTTGGCAATCAATATTAGCAATCTAGCCATTAATGATCTGCCCGATGATGTAGATATCGTCATTACGCATCAAGATTTAACGCACCGAGCCAGACAGTATGCCCCCAATGCTTGGCATATTTCGTTAACTAACTTTTTAGATAGTGAGTTATACAGTCAATTAGTCGACCAACTTAACCAGGCATTAGGAATTGAACAAAAGATAACGACAAAAAATGCCCCCCAAACTTCCGATAATTCCCCTCTCTTCCAATTAACCGACAAAAATATTTTTTTAAATTTAATCGCCAAAACAAAAGAAGAAGCCATCCGTTTTGCCGGTCAAAAATTAGTAGAAAATGGCTATGTTGACCCTGCCTACATTGAATCGATGCTAGAACGTGAAAAATTGACTTCAACCTATTTAGGTGAATTTATCGCTGTCCCTCATGGCACCATTGAATCTAAAAAAAGTGTAATTAATACAGGTATCGTATTTTGCCAATACCCCTCAGGTGTTCAGTTCGGTGATAACAAAGAGGATTACGCCAAAATTGTTATTGGGATAGCTGCACGTAACAACGAACATTTGGACGTGATTGCAAAGCTGACCAACGCTCTCGATAACCCCAATACCATTACAAAACTCACAACAACTCACAGCGTGAAAGAGGTTTTAGCCTTATTAGGCTAATGCTGTTTTTGTACGCCTTACGTTTAGGTAAGAAAACTCGAACATTATTGAAACTCACAAGATATAAGGTATAAATTATGAAAGCATTACACTTTGGCGCGGGTAATATTGGACGCGGTTTTATTGGTAAATTATTATCTGATGCAGGATTTCACGTCACTTTTGCTGATGTCAATCAGCAAATTATTGATGAATTGGCACATCGTCATCAATATTCGGTCAATGTAGTTGGAGAAGAAGCAAGTACTGAGATAGTCTATCACGTCGATGCCATTAACAGTACATCACCTAACATTTGCCACCACATTGCAACGGTTGATTTAATTACAACCGCTGTTGGTCCACAAGTATTGAATAAGATTGCCCCAATTGTTGCTCAAGGTATTTTGAAAAGATATCAACACGATAATCAAGCGCCGCTAAATATTATTGCCTGTGAAAATATGGTTCGTGGTACTACTCAATTTAAGCAAGCAATCTTTGCACAATTACCTGAAACCTTACATCAATGGGTAGAAACACATATTGGTTTTGTTGATTCTGCAGTCGATCGCATTGTGCCGCCGACCCTATCATCATCAGGTGATATATTAGCCGTAACGGTTGAAACCTTTTCAGAATGGATAGTTGATAAAAAACAATTTATTGGTACTATTCCGAATATAGCCGGTATGGAGCCTGTCGATAATCTTATGGCTTTTGTTGAACGTAAATTATTTACGCTCAATACCGGGCATGCCATTACGGCCTATTTAGGCTTTTACTACAATTTCGCAACTATTCGTGATGCAATATTGAATGAGCAAATTCGTTTCATTGTTCGTGGAGCAATGGAAGAAAGTGGGCAAGTATTGATTCATCGCTATAATTTTGATGATCAAAAACACATGGCATATATCGAAAAGATTTTATCCCGTTTTGAAAATCCCTATTTACACGATGATACCGCCAGAGTTGGACGTCAACCCATACGAAAATTAGGAGCAAGTGATCGTCTCATAAAACCACTACTTGGCACATTTGAATATCAGATTAACAATTGTAATTTATTGATTGGTATTGCTGCTGCCCTTAACTATCGGAATAATGATGATGAACAAGCAGTGCAATTAGCAAAACAGATTGTTAATCATGGAGTGATACCCACTTTTTGTCAAATTTCGGGCATTGATAGTCATAATCCAGTTGTTCAACCAATCGAAGAACTTTATACTGCAATGCAAAATCATCAATTTTTATTAAAAGATGTCGGATAAAAGGCTACAAGAAGATAGAATCCTAGAAAAACTCAATCAGCAAACTGATATTCACAGTTTGCTGACTGTCGCCATTAAACTGATCAACAAAAGTGTGAATCGGTTGATTCTCAACATTTTTTGTAAGGAACCCCATGCCATTAAATTTGTAATTCCTTCACTTATTGGTAAAAATGGGCCTTTAAATGATACATCTGTTTGTTTAAAATTGCTTTTTGCTTTGGGCATTTTAAGCCGTGCAGATTATGAAGATATCGAATTACTTATTGCCATTTTAGATGAGCTGGATCTTAGTGATAAACACTATCACTATAGTGATGACGAGATTCTTGGACCGATAAGCTTATTACATGATATGGTGTTACCGCAAAATTGGGTGTTACAACAAGATCAAGTTGCCGAACTCGGGATTGTCGATAATTTTAAATCATCCATTTTACAAAATCGTTATCAGCAAATGATCCGTTCAGCGCTGATTATTGCGATCACCGATCTTATTCTTCGAATTAGTAATAAACCCAAACATAAAGATCATGATTAACTGTCTATTACCGACTTTTTAACGTAAAAATTATTTTAAGTGGGTAAAGTTAGTAGTAATGATCGGCTTTATTTCCCACTCTTTCATTTAGTCGGTATAATGCCACCATTTTATTGTAAATTGGGTTATTCATGAAAACGTTATTTGCCAGCACCTCGCGCGGACTTGAGGAGTTACTTAAGAAAGAGTTAGAAGAGTTAGGCTCGATCAATTGTAAAGTTACTCAAGGTGGTGTCTATTATGATGCCGATGAAACAACGTTATATCAGTCTTTATTATGGTCTCGTTTAGCATCACGCATTCTATTACCGCTTGCTGAATTTGATATATATAGTGATTTGGATCTCTATTCTTGCGTTTTTAATCTAAAATGGACTGATATTTTTGCCGTCGATAATTCATTTGTCATCAATTTTGTCGGGGTAAATGATTTTATCCGTAATAGTCAATATGGTGCATTGAAAATCAAGGATGCAATTGTCGATCATTTTGTCCGACAAACAAATACACGTCCTAATGTTGCAAAACACGATCCCGATATTCGAATTCATGCTTATCTTCATAAAAATCGTGTTACGCTATCCCTCGATTTAAGTGGAGAGAGCCTGCATCAACGTGGTTATCGTCAACAAACAGGTCAAGCACCACTAAAAGAGAGTTTAGCGACAGCAATCATTTTACGATCAGGCTGGCAAATTGATGAACCGCTACTTGATCCTATGTGTGGTTCGGGTACATTGTTAATTGAAGCAGCCATGATTGCAGCTAAAATCCCACCAGGATTTCATCGAAAACAATGGGGCTTTTTAGCATGGAAAGGGTTTAATCCTACACTTTGGAATGATCTGCTATTAAGAGCAAAACAGAATATTTGCCACCCCAAAGGCGTTTTTATTGGTTATGATAATAATGCAATAGTGTTGGAACGTGTACAACAAAATGCACGTTATGCAGGCGTGAGCGATTATATTAGTTTTGCCAAACAAGATGTAACTCAATTAATCAATCCACTTTCATCCGAATCATCAGGCATGATTATCAGCAATCCGCCTTACGGTGAGCGTTTAGAAAGTGAACCTGCACTCATTGCCCTACATACTGCGTTAGGTCAACTTATTAAACAACATTTTGGTGGTTGGCGCCTATCACTGTTTAGTGGTGCCCCACAACTATTAGATTGCTTACAAATGCGTGCAGATAAGCAATTTAAGGCAAAAAATGGCCCACTGGATTGTGTGCAAAAAAATTATGTCATCGCCAAACGTGATAACACGCTACCGCTTTCTAATCCTAATTTACCGGCAGCGGATTTTGCGAATCGATTACGTAAAAATAAGCAAAAACTGGAAAAATGGGCTACTCAGGAGCAATTGGAATGTTATCGTCTTTATGATGCTGACCTGCCTGAATATAATGTTGCCATTGACCGTTACAAAGACAAAGTTGTCGTGCAAGAATATGCAGCGCCCAAAAATATTGATCCTCAAAAAACACGGCAACGGCTATTTGATATCATTAATGCGACTATGTCTGTATTAGAATTAACAGCCGATCAACTGATCTTAAAAACTCGGGAAAAGCAAAAAGGTAAACAACAATATCAAAAACTTGCTCAAAAGCAGGATTATTTTTTAGTGCATGAATACCCCATCAATCACCGTAAAACCCAATTTTGGGTAAATGTGACTGATTATTTAGACACAGGCCTGTTTTTAGATCATCGCTTGGCACGTAAAATGATAGGTGAAATGAGTGATAATAAAGATTTTCTTAATCTGTTTGCTTACACAGGAACTGCCACCGTTTACGCAGGGTTAGGCAATGCAAAATCAACTACCACCGTGGATATGTCACGTACCTATCTGGAATGGGCAGATCGCAATTTAAAACAAAATGATTTAACGGGTAAAAAACATCGCTTAATTCAAGCTGATTGTTTGCTCTATCTTGCACAATGCAATGAACAATTTGATCTCATTTTTATCGATCCCCCGACATTTTCAAATTCTAAACGCATGAATGAGACATTTGATGTTCAACGTGATCATCTTAAGTTAATGAGCGATCTAAAACGATTACTAAGACCAAATGGCGTTATTGTCTTTTCGAATAATAAACGAGGTTTTAAAATGGATGCGCAAGGTATGCAAAAATTAGGCTTAACCTTTCAAGAAATCACTAATAAAACACTATCATTAGACTTTAAACGCAATAAACAGATTCATTGTTGTTTTATTGTCAAACATCTATAGTTACAAACCCTCTTACGAGGGTTTGCTTAATCCCTTAGTGTCTGTTTTGCTATTTGCTTAAATTAACTGTTTTTTGGATTTTTTAGCGCACCACTAAAACCGAGGTTTGTGCGCCACGAACAACACCTGACGCATTCGATCCAAGCAGGTGAGTCGTGATATTAGGACGTCTGGATCCTAAAATAATTAAGTCTGGCTTGATTTCGTTAGCTATTGATAAAATTTCGTCACGTGGATTACCAAATGCAATCGAAAAGGATAAATTTTCGCGCGGAAGATTGATGGTATCGAGTAACCGGTGAAATGCTTGTTCTGTTTGCACCGTTGCCTTATCTTTAAATTCATCAAAACCAAATGAATAAGCATTTACTATAGCGGATGCAATAGGTAAAACGTGGAAAAAAATAACGTCTGCATTCGATAATTTGGCTAAACATTCCAAATGTGGGATCACTTTTTTGGTTAGATTATCTTCAAGAATATCAATCGGAACTAGAATTTTTTTATACATAATAAGTACCTCGCAAATAACATCTGATAACATATCTTTTATGTTAAAAAATAGAGTTAGTGAAAATTATCATACTAGTTTTAAATTTATTCGCTAATGTTTTTTCGATAAATAAGCTTGTAGATACTTACTACTGTTTTAACTTGTTTTCGATAAAACTAAATGTTAGGTACTATGGTATCAATCTTGTTCCTAATCGTTAAAATGGTTTACCGTGGTGATCTAAATCAACTTATCGTAAGCAATAGAGTTATTTCAAAAATGTAATTTAGGTGAACGCTGAATCATTGATGATACTTTACACTTTCAATCAATGTTTGATAATGTTAATTTTATGATTACTTTATCGGGGAAAAGAGACTAATTGAGATCATCTATTGTCCAGACCAATTCAGCCGATGTTACAATTGATGAAAACAATCAAAAAAAAAGCGTAGAGGTAAACAATTAATAGAAGAAGTCCCCCAAAATGTCAATGAATATTAATTTATTACATTATTCGCAACCCCTAAGACTATTGATTATAAAGAGCATATCGGGTTTAATACTCTTCCTTCAGCTTGGATTTTAGAAGATAACTTAACATGAAAATCATATTAGCATCCACATCACTTTCACGAAAAAAAGTACTGGAAAAATTAGCCATTCCATTTGAGTGCGTGGCCCCTATTTGTGACGAAACTCCACTCCCAAGAGAATCTGCAAAACAATTAGTTGTGCGTTTAGCAAAGCTTAAAGCCCAATCATTAGTAGCTCAATACCCAAATAGCTTAATTATTGGTTCTGATCAAGTAGGCGTTTTAGATGATCACATTGTTTGTAAACCCCATACTGTCGAAAACGCCCGTATGCAATTAAGAAATAGCAGTGGTAAAGCGTTTTATTTCTATACTGGTATGACTGTTATCAATACCGTCAATGGACAATCCACCACAATTTGTGAACCTTTTAAAGTTACTTTTCGCCAGTTAACCGATGCTGAAATTGACGCATATATTTTAAAAGAGATGCCATTACAGTGTGCTGGTAGTTTCAAATGTGATGAGCTCGGCATTACTTTATTTGATAAATTAGAGGGTGAGGATATCAATTCGTTAGTGGGTTTACCCTTATTAAAATTGAATAAAATTATGATAACAATGGGATATAATCCGCTTTTGATCTCATAAGTCAGTGTTCACTAAGTAACACACTGACTTATCTTTATTCATCGGTCAATCGACCCGCTGACATTTTCATGATTTTTTGGCTATAACTTGCCACATCATTATCATGAGTGACAATTAATAACGCAGTACCTTGATGATGTATATCGGATAAAAGTTGCATAATATCGGCGGCGCTTTCGTCATCCAAATCACTTGTTGGTTCGTCTGCGATAATGATTTGAGGCTGGCAAATCAGTGAGCGTAAAATAGCAACACGTCGCATTTCACCGCCTGACATATTAGCAGGATAAGCATCTTGCAGATAACTGACCTTCGCCTTTTCAAGTAGGCTTTGTGCATAACTTAAACACTGTTGATTTTGGCGTTTGGTTAAATAAAAAGGTAAGCGAATATTTTCTAATACTGTTAAATTTGGCAATAAACTGCTACCTTGTGGAATGTAACCAATCTGTTGATTACGGAACGCAGACACTTGCTGATCATCCAGCTCAAATAAATTGGTCTTATTAAGTATGATTTTACCTTGAGTTGGCGTAAGTAAACCGGCAATCATGTTAAGTAAAGTTGTCTTACCACTGCCTGATTTCCCCATTATGCAAACAAACTCATCTTTATTCATTGTAAAACTTACGTTATTTACTGCTGAAAAAGTTTGCTTACCTCGTTGATAATCCTTGCGTAAATTTTTAATCTCCAACAACATTACTCACCCTCTCTTAATGTGCGATAAGTATCAAATTTAGTTATGGATAACGCAGAGTAGATACATGAAAATGGCCCTATAATTAAAGTAAGAATAAACACTATTGTGGCATAGATTAATGCATCTAACAGTGAAATGCTCATACATGGCAAACCAATAGACTGGCAAATCAATAAGCTAAACGCATATAACAACACCGCAGCAATGACAATTCCAGCGATAGCGCCTAATGCACTAATAATTAATGATTCACGTAGTAACATGCTGACAATATCACGACGTGAGGCGCCTAAAATACGCAGTAGTCCAATTTCTCGTTTACGCTCATTTAATGTCGAAGAAAAAATGATAAAGATCACCGCAATAGCCAGTATCCAGAAAGTAGCAGACAGACTATACACAATGGTCGAAAAGCTGTTTAAATATTTAGCTATATTGCTTAACATACCTTTAGTCATAACAAAGTCAATATTATAATTTATAGCATATTTGGGCATGATTTGATTGACGACATCTTTAGGTTGAGAATCGGGATCAACCTTGATAAAAATCGACGAGGCATAATTGGCAAAATGATCGACATCACCTTCAATTAATTTTGCTTCTTTCATTAAAGACTGTGCCGCTGACATGGTCATAAATACCGAGGTGTCAAACCCCATACCTGTTGAATCCATTTTTGCTGCCACTTTATAGGGATGATTATAAAACATAATTTCATCCCCAATATTTGATGTGATTTTTGCGCCGACCACGACTTCATTATCGTTTAATGGTTTAGTTAGCTGGGTTTGCAACCAAGGTTTTATAACAAAATCGCTATGTTGATCAAAACCAATTAATTGCACTTTAGAACTGCAACATCCAGCGTTTAGCGAAGCAATAAAAAGTTGCGGTGAAATGGACTGTATTCCTTTAATATTTTTGATTTTTTCCATTAAATCAACTTTCAAATAAAAGCTACTCGGTTCTCCACGCAATAATGCAACTTCAAGATTTTTTTCATAGCCATAAGGGACAATCAGGATATCCGCACCTAGACGATCGGCCATACCCGAAATCCCTAAACTCAGGTTTTTCATTAAGACACTACCACCAAACAACGTCGCCGAAAATAGCATGATAATGATAATTAAACTACAACTACGAAAAGGTCTACGCTGTATATTTCGCCATGCTAAATTAGCAATAGTTATTGGGGTTTCTTGCATGTTTTAAATCCATCTATCTACTATTTTTTAATATTCTTATAATTCACACTCAAATTTTTTTAACGATTTTATTCAAATAGAATACATTAATTAAAGACACCAAAAATAAAACACCAGATAGTAAAACTAAAGCTGGTTTAGCACCCATATTACAACGCATCATCTCGTTTGAGCATACCCCAATTAAAACAGTCGGAATGGCGATAGTCAAAAGTGAGATACAAGCTAACGCCATACTTAAACCAAGACGAACAAACATTGTCCGACTTAGTAACATTAATGTGCCAATGGCGATAATCAAAGCACCAATACCTAATTCGGCTCGGGCTGTCCAAAAGCACTTCATAATTTTACCAGCTCCTGTATGACTATGTCCGGTATTAGCAACCTGATTATGTATGTCGTTAGCCGTATTTATTAGGGTATCGGGATGTGGACAGACAGGTAAAATATACAACGGAAATAGGATAATCATCAATCCAAGAAACATAATAAATAGTGATAAAATTATTCGATTTTTCATATCATTGAAGCCTTATTAATTATTAATCACACGGGCAACTTTGCCATGCTCTAAAACAACCGTGGTTTGTGCATGTTTTGAAACTTCAACAGAATGTGTTACAACAATAATAGTGCTGCCCTCTTCATGTAGTTGATGAAGTAAGTTCATTACCATTGCTTCATTACTTTCATCTAAATTGCCAGTAGGTTCGTCAGCTAATATTAATTTTGGATAGTTAATTAAGGCTCGCGCGATACATACACGTTGTTGTTCACCACCAGACAACTGACGCGGTAAATGTTTAGCTCTTGCAGCCAACCCTACTCGTTCTAATGCCTGCAAAGCTTCGTTTTCGTCAACCATACTATGATAATATTGCGCTACCATCACGTTTTCGAGTGCCGTTAAATAAGAGACTAAATGAAACTGCTGAAATATTAATCCAATTTTATCTCGGCGAATTTCGGTTAATTGTGGTAATGAGAGTTGAGTAATATCCTGACCATCAAGAATTACTGACCCAAGTGAAGGTTTATCCATGCAACCAATAATATTCATCAACGTGGTTTTACCACTCCCCGACGGTCCCATTATAGACAACCATTTTCCTTCTTCCACGGTTAAATTCACTTCCGATAATGCATGCAGTGAACCATAAATTTTAGAGACATTATTAACTTCGAGTATATTCATACTTATTTCCTATTCGCCACGTAACACAAGCGCTGGCTCGACTTCAAGCGCACGTTTTACGGGAATTAAACACGCAATGACTGTCACAATAGCTGAAATAACAATTGTTGTTGGGATAAGATAAAACTCAATTACAATAGATCGACCAAATACATTAGTGCTTATCACCTGTGCAAAAATCAGTCCACACACCACGCCTATCACTCCACCGATTATGCCTAAGATTAACCCTTCAGCCAAAAACTCTTTAGCGATACTTTTGTTATTTGCACCAATGGCTTTTTTCAGTCCAATTTCTTTTCGACGCTCCATGACAACCGTCATCATAGTTGTCGCAACACATATCATGGTCAGTATTAGTACCACCAAAGTGACTAAATAAAGTAATGAAGACAGTTTACCCAATACGGAGGATTCAGATTGTGTTACCCATTTGATTAAATGAGGATCGACCGTTAAAGAGTTTGCTTTTATTTTATCAATATAGTGTTTTAACTCATCTTGTGTAGCTGTAATACTCACTTCTACCACTTCGGCTTTATCGCTATCTTTCAAAAATTTATCTAAATCATGTAAACCAATAAAAATATAACCGTCTTCAGTGCGTCCTGTTTTAACAATACCCGTAATTGTTAACTCTTCGTTATAGCGAGAATCTTGTTTGGTTTTTCCTAAAACCGGCATTGTGCTACCAATGGTTAATTTGGCAAAGTTTGCAATATCGGTACCGATTAAAATTTCATGGGAACGTTTAGGTAGTTCGCCTTCAATTTTCCAGTAAGGACTTGTTTTAATCACTTGTTCAAAATCCGTACCGACCATAATATAAGGCTGTTGGTTACTGCGAATAGATTCATAACGAAACGGGGTTACGCCAAGTAGTTTTTCTTTGGGTAATAAACTTACCGCTTGTGAGACATCTGCCATTGTCATCATTGATTGATTATCAGCAGGCAAGAACAACATATTGGCGCCATAGGAGCGAAACTCTTTTCCCATTTGGCGAGGAATATCATAACAAAGTGTTATCATACCAAGTAAAACTGTTGCCCCTATTGCCACACCAAGTAAAGCAATAAGAATACGTGAACGGCGACGAATAAGAGAGCTAAATATTGTTTTGATGATAAAGCGCTGATTTTTATTAATCATGATTTTGACCTTTCAATTACCGTCCATGTAAAACATCAGTTGGGCGTAAAAACATCATAAAACGCAATGCCGGTAAACTTCCCATAAACGTAATAAAACTCACCATAATCAATACCAATGGGATGATGAGCATTTTAGGCTCAATAAAAGAACCAAATACCGTGTGACCAATAATCTGTGCAAAGCCAAGACCGATAAAATAGCCGAAAATTCCGCCTAATAATGCAATAATAAAAATCTCGGTTAATACTAGCATTGCAACAGCTTTATTGGTTGCGCCAAGTGCCTTTAAAAGTCCGATTTCAGTACTCCGCTCAATGACATTAGCAGTCACTAAATTTGAAATAGCAAGTGCTGAACAAATTAACGATAGAACCGTTAATAAAAGCATTAATAACTGCGTTTTTTGTAAAATAGATCCCTCTGATTCGGCGACTTGCATAATGGCTTTTACTCGCACATCTGGCATCAACTCTTCTATTTGATAGGCGATCGAACTGATATATGCTGTACAATACCAAGTATCCCATTCTGCTCTTGATAAGCTATTAGGATCTTGCGCTGCTTTACGAGCCAATTCATTCTCTGGCGTTGTTAATGCACTCACTTCGACCCGTTCAACAAGCCCTTCTTTATTGGCTAAGTGTTGCGCAACAGGGAGAGAAACATACAGTTGAGAATCCTCAATTCCGCCACTATGAAAAATATTATTGATGGTCAATGTAATCGTATTTTTAGTGTGTGGCGAAATCAGTTCAATAGTATCGCCGATTTTTAAATTCCACTGTTTAGCGACTGTCTCGCCAACCATCACTCCTTGCAAGTTATCATCTTGCATGGCGCTTCCTTCAATCGTCCACCATGACTTCATCGCTAACATCCCCGTATCCACTTCATCGCCCGTTGGAATATTAAGATGCTTATTAAACCATGTTCCGACCAGAGTAATTGGTTTATCATTAAAGGTTGCTTGTGTGGTGAAATATGGGGCAAAATCAACAATATTATATGCCCAGAAAATCATTTTAATTTTGACTAAATCATCTTGCTTGATATATTGAATAGTGGCTTGATTTTCATCATTATCAATTTGATACAGTTCACTAACCAAAGCCGTTCCACGTGGCACAATGTTTAAATTAGCGCCATAGGCTTTAAGTTCTTGATTCACTTTATCACCTACATCAAACATGACATTCAACATGGCGGTTGCTAACGATACTCCTAAAGCAACGGTTAATGCTATCAAAAACAGCTTCTTTTTTTGACGAACTAATACGCTTAGTAACATTGTGCGAAACATATCTTCTTCCTTTGGGAAACCATTTACTTAAAGCGGCTTTTTTCTGCTTCAAGGTGAGCTGTACGAATTACCATGTTTCCGTCAATAATTTCATATTTAAGTGGAACCGGATTACAACCACCTGAAAATCCGATAGTGGCAATGTTCATAACGACATCACATAAAATACAAACCACTTGATTGCCACGCTGATAATAACCACTTGCACCACAAATATCACAAGCATCAAAGCCTACTCCATAAGCATTTTCACTCTTCTTGATAACGATAAAACGTACTAGCGTTCCATCGCTTGCTTGAAAACCATACCGATGCAAATTGCCGTCATTGACTTGAGTAAGTGGGATAACAACTAAACCCTCTTTATTTGCTGAAACCGGTTCAGCTGGCGTTAACTCTACCCCTTTTTCAAATATATAACGCGCACGTGTAACGGTATAAGCGGTCATTGCCATGCCAGCCATGAGTAATAACGAGGTTCTTCTATCTGTGCGTAGCTGTGCTTTAAGTTTTCGAATCTGAGCCGGATTACTTCCTACTAACGAAGCCGTTTTAGATTTTATATATAAAATAACCGTGAATAACAGCACAATTGCCATAAAAATAAATGTAAATAAATTGACATGTGCCAGAATAAAAATAACTAAATCCATCATCCATTTTTGTGTGGAGATAAAACGTCGGACAATTAAAATTTGAAGTAAATTAATGCTGTTTGCAATCGTGTATATCAGCAAGGATAAAACAGAAATGGTAATAACCCATTTAGTTGATAACCGTTCACATATTCGACACGTAAATTGACCAATTAATACCGCTAATAGCAACGCAAAACCATAACCAATCCATTTAAACAAATAATCATTATTAAAAATCGACTCCATTCCTACATCAAATTGGAAAGGATAAAGCATTAGATTAGGTAAGCACTGTGCCATTATTAATCCAATTGCCAATATGAATAAACCATTAAATATGCGGTTAAAAAATAACGCCGACGAGCGGACTTGAATAAGTATAATAATTAACAACGGGATAGTAATAACTAACCAACAAATAATGACACCAAGATCATAATATTCACGCACTGCAAATGCTGTGTTACGTTTTAAAATGGTATAAATTAATGCAACAATTGAGCCTAAAATAAAACCGACAACGATAAATGTTTTGATAGGACGGGGATTGAATTTAGTCAGTAGCGCACAAAGCAACGCTATCATAATTGCGGGAACAAAAGTATTATCAGTGACGTTGATAAGGTATTGAAGCATAATAATTGCCTAGCCATTACAATTTATTATTGACGAGTTTAAATCTCGTCAATAATAGAGTACTTTTTTAAAATTTTCTTATTGTTGCAAAACGAAAGTTACCAAGCTCGTGGGATATAATCAAAGTCCCAAGATACTTCAATAGGTTTGCTCCAGAAACGACCTTCTACGCCAGTTTCTTGATCTACATGTAATAAGTAACCTTGTTTTTCTGGATTTTCAATAGTGAAGGTAACTTTATATTTTCCAGCTCCATCAAGTTTAACATTATTACCATAGTGAGGACCGTCAGAAGCATTCATCGGCATGAAATTACCTTCGATTGTTTTATCACTACCTTGTTTTTGAATTTTATATTTTACGGTTAAGTAAGGAACAAAATCACCGACACCATATCCTAAATTATTATCAGCTGTAGCTGAAATGTCAGCTTCAAGGTGCATATCCGATTTTGATGCAGGTAGTCCTCCCATTCCAGCGGGTTCCATATCCACTGGTTGGAAATATACGGCACCGATATGCAAAGGCCCTACCGTCACTTCATCACCAATAGGAAACTCTTCAAACCCTTTTTCTTCACCAGGTGCTGGCGCTGATGCAGCATACGCAAACGAAGATATTGCAAGTATTGACGAAATTCCTGCGGTTAATAATATTTTTTTCATTTCAAACTCCTCTAATTTTAACTACTCTTTATTACGAAATAACTAAATTGCTATCGCTACCAATACTTGCTTTTTTTCTATTTTTTCCGTCTTTTGAGATACTTTGTTTTATAGTACGAAATGGAAAATGCAACGACTATCACCATGAATATTTGTGGGAGTAATGTTTCAACAGTTGGATATATTCCAAGCACTTCAATTGAGCGTACAAAATCAACGGGGGTTACATGGATAATATCAGCTTCTTGTAACTCTTTGACACCACCACCGGCAAAAGCAATAGCCATGATATACATTAATATACTCGTGCCAATAAAAAATGGTTTAAGAGGCAGTCTCATTGTTCCAAAACGAATGATAATAAAGATTATGGCTAATACTAGCGTTCCGATTGCTAGCCCATACCAAACCATGTCCATGTGTTCTTTACTTTCACTCAACATAGCTTGATAGAATAAGATTGTTTCTGCACCTTCGCGGAAAACCGCTAAAAAGGCAGCAAATCCTAATGCAATACTACTGCCTGAAGATATAGCACTTTTAACCTTACCTTCTACATAATTTTTCCAAGCTTCTGCTTCAGCTTTTGAAAACATCCAATTACTTATGAAAAATAAGACCACTGTCGCTAATAACATTGCGACACCTTCAATAATCTCTTGATTTGCCCCGCTAAGATTGACAATGGAATTAAGTGCAATTGCAGCAAGGACACTAGCAAAAACGGCGAAAAGTGAACTCATATAGACAACTTTGACCATTTGAATATTTCCTGAACGCACTAAGTAGGCCGAGATAGCAGCTATCACTAATATTGCTTCTAAACCTTCCCGGAAGATAATGATAAATGAAGCTAACAACACACTCCAACCGCTCTCTTTTTTGCCGTCTAATTCGTTAGCATCTTCATGAAGCATTTTCAAAATGACATCGATCTCGGCACGAACAGTTTTATTTGAAGCACCATCTGACATTAAACGCTTAATTTTTGCGAATTGATATTCAGTATCGGTTCCACGCTTACCCGAAATATAAGACATAACTGCGCGTTCAACACCGTGTTTTTCATAAAAACCAAAATAAGCATTATTAACGCGAGCTTTAGCCTTTTCAGGATCTTTCATAAAATAGAGATCATAGGCATCATTAAGAATGACATCCATTTCGTCAATAATCGCATTCCATGTTTCATATTTTTTTTCAGCTGCATAAGATGAAGAAACAAAAGCAACTACGCTAACAAAAAATAGCAATGTTAGCGTTAAATATTTTTTCACAGCCATAATCTCTTATTTTCCTAATAACATTAAACCTATTGGTTTATTGTCTGAAGGTAACTGCAATTCTTGACTAATAACGTCTGGTTTGATGGCATGAATATAACGTGCACTTAAATCCAAAGCCGCTGAAGCCAAGTAGACGTTTTGACTCATCGCACCTACAGCAATATTGCCAAAATTATTAGCTTTTTCTTCTTTGATATTATTAAATGCGGCTGAATCAGTAACGAAAATCAGCACATAATTAGCTCGTTTTACAAAATTTTGTAAACCAACATCGGCACGAATATCTTTATTGTTTATTTCTTTTAGATAGTGCCCTTCCCACTCATACAAAAAGGTTCCCTTTTCACTTGCAACATAGATTCTTACATAAGGTTGTTTACCCGTACCCATTGGAACAGTCCATCCTGTTGTTCCTCGATTCAAACCACTTGCAGCCCAAAGCACAGTAGAAAGTTCTTCATCCGAAATTTGTCCATTAGGAAAACCAGGACCAGGTGTTGATGACCGTTTTGTTAAACTTTCAAATAAACTCATGCCATCTTTTGTTTGAGGAGCAGGTAAAGTAATATCGGCATAACATAGAGAGATAGAAAATAATGATGAGAATAAAATGACAACTATTTTTCGCACAATATACTGCATAATTACCTCTGACATTTTTGTAATCTAATGGAGGTGCTATCTTATTGCTAATAATTCCAATTATCAATACAAACTATCATTTTTATCATTAAAGTAATAAGAAAATTAGCGATAATTTTTTAACGTATTGATTTGTAATCACCTATTTTTTAAAAAAACGTTAATACCTTTAATCCGATTAAATTACCTTTACTTAAATTTTTTTATAACTAACTTTAATCTTATTTATTACTGAAATGTTATAGACACTTTGTTATCATTTACACAATTTTTAATTCAAAATTAAATGCTTCTTCTCGAAATCTTTGTTTGCAGGCTAGGGACATTGATAAAAGTCCTTTTGAAAGGTAGATTTTTATTAGCAAATGCGTACAAGAATAGAAAAAATTTGCCACAAGTTGAATTTAATTCATTTGCTTCGTAAAATAGCAAAAATTTTATTTTTGGCTGATTATGCAACTTCATTTAGTCGTTAATACATTTGGTTCTGACCTGCAACGCCGTTACGGCGAAAAAATTTATAAACTGACTTTACATGGTGGTTTTAGTTGTCCTAATCGTGACGGAACTATCGGTGTTGGTGGTTGTACCTTTTGTAATGTCGCCTCGATCATTGATGAGTCCATTCAAGTAAAAACGATTTCACAGCAGCTTGCCCAACAAGCGCATCAGATGAAAAAATCCAAGCGCTATCTTGCCTATTTTCAAGCCTATACCAGCACTTATGCCGAAGTTGAAATACTCAAAAATATGTATGAAGAAGCACTCAATAGTGCGGATATTGTCGGTCTTTGTGTCGGTACTCGCCCAGATTGTGTGCCAGATGAAGCGCTGAATTTACTTGCCAGTTATCAAGCAAAAGGCTTCGAAGTTTGGCTTGAGCTTGGCTTACAAACGGCTCACGATAAAACGTTACACAATATTAATCGTGGACATACATTTGATGTCTATCATCAAACGGTGCAAAAGGCTCGTCGTCTTGGTATAAAAGTTTGTACTCACTTGATCATTGGTCTGCCTAAAGAAACCAAGCAGGATAATTTAATGACGCTTGATAAAGTGTTAAATAGTGGTGTAGATGGTTTAAAACTGCATCCGTTACATATCGTTGAAGGCAGTATTATGGCTAAAGTGTGGCGTGCAGGTCGGCTTGACATACTCTCTTTAGAGCAGTATGTCGATATTGCTGGCGATATTATTAGGCAAACACCAGCCCATATTTTGTATCACCGCATCTCTGCCAATGCTCGTAAACCTACCTTACTTGCCCCTGATTGGTGCGAAAATCACTGGCAATCAATGAATGCTGTAGACCAAAATTTAAGGAAATTTGGTGCTCAAGGTAGCGCGATTAACGACACATATCATTGTAAACAATCTAAAGATTCAATTGACAATTTAGGCAGTTAGCGGTTTAATTCCTAACAAAGATTTTAAAAAAACAACATAATTTAAGGATTCTATTTTTTAAGGATGAAAACATCAAGAGTTAACATTGCATCTAAAAGATTTGCAAGCGTTGTTAAAGTTAATATTCTTCCATTTATATACTGTATTTTTTTATTTTTTTTAATAAAGATTTTTTCAGCAGATAAATATGAATGGTTGGTCGATTCAGGCGTGTTCAATAATCTATGTCAATTACCAGTAGGTGGACGATTAACAACTGAACCCATCATTGTTTTAATTCCCTGCTTTCTTATTTTATTTTTACTCAAAAATAAAATGATCCGATACACATATATGTTAATTGTGCTTATCTATCTTTTGTGGTCTTTTTATTTGCGTTTCAATTGGTGCTAAAGGTAAAATTAAAAAGTCTGTTTAGATAATTTGTTTTTAACAGCCCCATTAAGGTTTAATTTTGCTAATAAAGCTTTGGAGTACAATTTTGTGAAAATTAGATCCTTTATGCTATTAAAAAGGATCTAAAACGGCATTAAGAATCAATATCAACGTTGATAGAATTGCCCACAACAATGCATGTTAACGTATTAGTATGAATTAAAATAAAAGTGTAAAGATCGTTAGATTGTGGAACCGAAATAAAGAATAACCAAAGCGAAATTACCGATTTAAAATCATTTAACATCGCTTTGGTTCATTAAGATTTAGGGGGATTTTCAATAAAAATGATTCAAATCTAAACTTTTGAATGATTGTCTAAACGTTCATTTATATCGCTGACAATTTTAGATAATGTTTCACGCTCTAAAAGAGAAATATCAATTTCACACTCTTTGTTATCATACTTAATGCATAATGTTTCATTAACACTACAAAATAATACTAATAATCCTAATGGCAGTAGTAAAATAGATAGAATGATTTGCCCAATATCCCCAAAATGTGAAAACAAATCGATAATTTCTTTTATTCCTAAACAGACTATTATTGCGCCGATCAATCCGCCTTTAAGGTTATATGTACGAGTAATGGAAAGAGAATGAATACTTTTTATTGGAATTTCTCTTTTTTTACCGGCAAGATTGGATAAAGGATTCTTGCTAAAAGAATTAGTTAATTCATCAATGTTGACAACATCATCATTAATTTCAATTTTAGTTTTCTGCCAAGGCGTTAGCAGTGATTGTTTGAATTGATGTACGACCATTTTTTTCCTTGTTATAATTTTTAGATAAAAATAAAGAGTTAACTTTATGGGCGCAGAATATTATCATTTAAAAATCATTCAAACAATAAAATTCATCATATTTTTAAATTAAAAGCGCAAGCAAAAAACGACCTATTTTTTCGCTAAAAACTAACGATAAAATCTATTTTTTGTACCTTGTCTAGCAACAAGTATATAATATGCCTTTCACACTTGAGGCAATGTGCATGCAACTCGCTTTTTGTATCTATAAATATTTTCCTTTTGGTGGTCTGCAACGTGATTTTTTGCAGATTGCTAATGCTTGCTTAGCTCGTGGACATAAAGTTCGTGTCTATGTGATGGACTGGCAAGGCGATAAACCTGTCAATTTTGATATCATCTTAGTACCCAAAAAAGGGCTTTCAAACCATCATCGAAACCAAAATTATTATTATTGGGTAAAAACACATTTACAAACGCATCCTGCTGATTGTGTTGTTGGTTTTAATAAAATGCCTAATTTGGATGTCTATTTTGCAGGCGATACTTGTTTTGCAGAAAAAGTGTCACATAAGGGCTTTTTTTATCAATTATTACCACGCTGTAAGCATTACTTGGCATTTGAAGATGCGGTATTTAATCCACATCACCACACACAAATAATGGCTCTTACTAAACAGCAAATACATGACTTTGAAAAGTATTATCACACCCAACCTTCACGTTTTTCATTACTACCACCTGGTATTGCACAAAATCGTCAATATAATTCTGATTCACCAATAAAACGTCAACTATTTAGACAAACCAATCAGATAAATCAGGATGATTTTGTCATAGTACAAATTGGTTCAGACTTTAAACGTAAAGGGGTTGACCGTACATTATATGCAATTGCTGCATTGCCTGAAGACTTAAAACAAAAATTGGTTTACTTAGTTGTAGGACAAGACAAAGCTGATGATTATCAAAAATTAGCTAAACAGCTTGGTATTTTACCGCGAGTTCGCTTTTTTTCGGGTCGTGATGATATTCCTGATTTTCTATTTTCAGCCGATTTACTGCTGCATCCGGCAAGACAAGAAGCCGCAGGTATGGTATTAGTTGAAGCATTAGCAGCAGGTGTACCGGTCATTGTATCTGGCATTTCAGGTTATGCCTATCATATCCACGATGCTAATGCTGGCGTTGTGCTTAACGAACCGTTTGTTCAATCTGAACTCAATCAAGCCGTCTATCATGCCATCACGGATAAACAACAATTGTTAACTTGGCATAATAATGCCATCCACTATGGCGAAACAGCGGATTTATATCATTTGGCTGAACGTGCCACAGACATTATTTTAGGTTGTAGACATTATGAATGAAATCAAACTTAAATCACCGTTCGATCAGATATGGAAAAATAAAGATCCATTTACTGAAGTTGAACTGATTTCGGGCACTATCTATCGAGCAGTTAGTCAACGAAAAACATTAAATTTTGAACAAGATGGACAATCATATTTTATTAAAATTCATCGTGGTACAACAATAAAAGAGATCTTAAAAAATCTGTTATCATTCAGATTGCCCGTTTTAGATGCCAAACAAGAATGGGATGCAATACATCGTTTAGAGCAAGTGGGTGTCAATACGATGGATGGACGCGCTTTTGGGCGTAAAGGTTTCAATCCTCTTACCCGTCACTCCTTTATTATTACCCATGATCTCAATCCTGCTATTAGTTTAGAAGATTTCACACAATCATGGGCGACAACACCGCCTAGTTATCACTTAAAGCGTTCATTAATTATTTATCTGGCAAAAATGATCGCCAATATGCATGCAGCAGGTGTTAATCATCGTGATTGTTATCTGTGCCATTTTTTACTTGATTTACCACTGTTTGAAAATCATCAACAAATAAAATTGTCGGTTATTGACTTACATCGAGCACAAATTCGTCAGCAAGTACCCACCCGCTGGCGTGATAAAGATCTGATTGGACTCTATTTTTCATCCCGCAATATTGGCTTAACAACGCGAGATATTTGGCTATTTTTAAAAGTTTATTTTAATAAGCCGTTAAAAACAATTTTACGAGATGAACACAAGTTGATTAGTCACACTCAACAAAAAGCAGAAAGAATTCGCAAACGTACGGAAAAATATCATCTTTAGCAATAAGGAGATACTATGTTTATTGAACAAATCGATATTGAAGGATTTCAAGGAATAAGCCGATTATCATTAAAATTAAATTCACAAGCCAGTGTTCTGATTGGTGAAAACCGTTGGGGACGTTCAAGCTTAATCCGTGCACTAACCCTTTTATCACTGGATAAAAAATTTTATCAATTTGTTGATTCCGATTTTTATCACGATAAACATGAAAATTATGGCAATAAAATTAGTATTACTGCAACTTATTGCGAATCTTATGAAAATGAGCTGAATAACCAAAGTCATCAAACTTTACAAGCTGTTGCTTATCAAATAGAACAAGATAATTTTAGACGAATTACTTATCAACTCACGGCTAATAAACACAATACAAATATTATTAGCCAACATAATTTAGTTGATTATCACAACAAGCGCTATACGCTTTCCGATCCAGATTCATTCATTGCAACCCTTATTGAACTTAATCCAGTAGTCGCCCTTAAAAATGCAACGAATACGCCTAACCTACCTGTCACCAATCAACCTTTATCAGAATATTTTATAGATCAACTTTCTAAACAGTTACACGAACACTCAGCACAGTTAAGTCAAAATGAATTGCAACAAGGCTTAAAAGCTGGACGTGCTTTATTAGAATACTATTTTGGCAATCCTGAACAACGTTATCAAAATGTCGCAAAGAAAAATAGCCCTCGTAGTGAAGATTGGAATTCACTTGAACGCATTAATAATATTTTAGATGAGCTTGATAATCGCTATTTACGGACAGCTTTGTTAGATATTTTCGGCTCTATTATGATTGCCAAAAGTGATAATCCTTTAACGCAAAACGCAGTACCAATTTTAATTTTAGAAGAGCCAGAAAGCCAACTTCATCCAATTATTCTATCAATTGGTTTCCGATTACTTAAAAATCTACCTACACAAAAAATCATCACCTCCAATTCAAGTGATCTCGTTTCTCTCTTTCCATTAGAAAATATTTATCGGTTGATTCGTCTACCTGATCAGATAGTGACAAAATATATTGCACCGAATTCATTGAGTGTTGATGATAACCGTCGAATCTTATTTCACGTTCTCTATCGACGGGCAAGTGCTATCTTTGCACGTTGCTGGCTATTAGTGGAGGGTGAAACGGAAGTCTGGTTACTACGAGAACTCGCAGAACAAAGCGGATATCATCTTAGTTCTGAAGGCGTGCAGTTACTGGAATTTGCTCAATGTGGTTTAAAACCATTAATTAAGTATGCCAATAAAATGGGGATTCACTGGTATGTCATTACCGACGGCGATATGGCAGGTAAAAAATATGCTGAAACGTTAAAATCTTTGTGTCCTTCGGATAAAGACCCGAATGAGTATTTAACTATTTTGCCCGCTCGAGACATCGAGAATTTTCTTTTTAAAAATGGTTTTAGCCATGTGTATAAATTAGCGGCCTATCATACTGTTGAATATATTGATTTTCCCGTCCATAAAATTATTCAAAAAGCGATCCATAATAGCTCAAAACCTGATTTAGCGATTGCAGTTTGTGATGATGCAAAATCAAGAGGAGTAAAATCGATTCCTCCTCTTTTAATTGACGCTTTTTCGAAAATAATTAAAGCCTCAAATAAGCTCGATCCAACATTATAGCCAGTTAAGTCCCTGTCATATTCCGCCGTAGTTATCGGCGGAAGTCGATACAACCTATTTTGCTATACGTTTGTATTTGGCACGTTTCGGCTCTAAGGCTTCTGCCCCTAAAGTCCGTTTTTTCCACTCTTCATATTCGGTAAAGTTACCTTCAAAGAACTCCACATGCCCTTCATCTTGGTAGTCTAAAATATGGGTTGCAATACGATCTAAGAACCAACGGTCATGCGAAATAACTAATGCACAGCCCGGAAACTCTAATAACGCATTTTCCAGTGCTCGCAGTGTTTCGACATCTAAGTCATTGGTTGGTTCATCGAGTAATAGTACATTACCACCAACTTGTAATAACTTAGCTAAATGCACCCGACCACGTTCACCACCAGACAACTCACCAACTCTTTTTTGCTGATCAACGCCTTTAAAATTAAAGCGACCAACATAGGCACGGCTTGGAATTTCGAAGTTACCAATACGCATAATATCTTGCCCATTTGAAATTTCATCCCAAACAGTCTTATTATCATCCATACTGTCACGGAATTGATCGACAGAGGCAAGTTGTACGGTATCACCTAATGTGATAGTTCCTGAATCTGGTTGTTCTTTACCCGATAGCATTCTAAATAGCGTCGATTTACCCGCACCATTTGGACCAATGATCCCAACAATCGCCCCTTTAGGAATACTAAATGACAGATTATCGATTAATACTCGATCACCATAGGATTTAGTTAAGTTTTGCACTTCGATAACTTTATCACCTAAACGTTGCCCAGGCGGAATAAAGAGTTCATTAGTTTCATTACGTTTTTGGTAATCGTTGCTATTAAGCTCTTCAAAACGGGCTAGACGGGCTTTGCTTTTTGCTTGGCGACCTTTTGGATTTTGGCGTACCCATTCAAGCTCTTTTTCAATCGATTTACGGCGAGCAGATTCGGTTGCCGCTTCTTGCGCTAATCGCTGATCTTTCTGTTCAAGCCAAGATGAGTAATTGCCTTCCCATGGAATACCTTCGCCACGGTCTAGCTCTAAAATCCAACCAGCAACATTGTCTAAGAAGTAACGGTCATGGGTTACAGCGACTACAGTGCCTTCATAGTCATGTAAAAAGCGTTCTAACCATGCTACAGATTCAGCATCTAAATGGTTAGTCGGTTCGTCAATTAATAACATGTCCGGTTTTTCCAGCAATAACTGGCAAATAGCAACACGGCGACGCTCACCACCCGATAAATTTTCGATTTTTGCATCCCAATCAGGCAGGCGTAGCGCATCGGCAGCTCGTTCTAATTGATTATCCAAATTATGCGCATCTTGCGATTGAATAATTGCTTCAAGTTCAGCTTGTTCTTTGGCTAATTTGTCAAAATCAGCATCTGGATCAGCATAAGCCGCATAAACTTCATCTAAACGAGCCAATGCTTTTTTGGCATCACCAACAGCTTGTTCAATTGCTTCACGTACAGTTTGCTTAGGATCAAGTTTAGGTTCTTGCGGTAAATAACCTATTTTTATGTCCGGCTGTGGACGAGCTTCACCTTCAATTTCGGTATCCACTCCTGCCATAATTCGTAGTAATGTCGATTTACCTGCCCCATTTAAGCCAAGAACACCAATTTTGGCACCAGGAAAAAAACTTAAAGAGATATCTTTTAAAATATAACGTTTAGGAGGAACAATCTTCCCAACACGATTCATGGTATAAACATATTGCGCCATAAAACATCATCCGTTTGTTAAATTAATCATAGCCAAGTTAATTTTACTTGCTATAAAAGTCATGCCGTATATTGTAACGATTCTGTCAATGGGGTCTAGGGTTATTTGTCGAATTGATTAGATTTATTCACTCTCTTTTATGTTTAACATGCAATATAATTGGTTTTATATATAATTAATAACCTATTAAATTGACAGTATGAGTGATAAAGACCATTTTAGGAGCAAGAATGAGTAACATCACAGTTAATTGCCATATTGATCGACAATATATTGTCGATACTTATTACGCGCTGCAAGATTGTTTGGATGATGAGTTTACACAAAAATTAGATGATTCAATTGCTGATAATATGCGTAATTTTACCTTCACCTTCGATAATGAAAAAATAGTGAGGCTAAATAACGATAAAAACGAAGCCAGTACTTTCTATTACTCTGATCTATATCAAATAAAAGAAACCACAACTGGGTTATTTTTTTTTAGTAATAAGATAATTTTTGAATTTGTTCGTTATGATCTGTTTCAACAGGATGAGTTACTGCTGCTAAAAGATTATCTGGCTCCTTATTTAAGCAAAAATCAACAACCCGAAATAGCAACGATAAATTATCAATTTGACTATCAACGATTATATGTTTTATTTCGTCATATATCTCGCAATCATTACAAAACTACGTTGACTTTATCTATTTTCTTTTCCGTTTTAGGTTTGTTGGCGGCAATTATAAAAAATTTGCCACTGTCTGTATTAGCTTTCATATTAGCTATTATTTTATTACCTACGATACTTAATTTTAGTCTTAAACAGCAAGCAAGAAAACAGGTTTTAACATTAAATGAACGCTTTCGCAGTATGACCTGTATTTTTTATAATGATCATATAGCATTCAATTACCAAAAAAGAGTAGAAAATTATTTTAATATTAACTATGCTGAATTTTTCAAAATCGAGAAAACACCAAAAGGTTATGCGTTTTTTATACAGCAAGATATGGGTTATTTCTTTTTTTATGAAGAGTTTTCTTTTAAACAACAACAAGTGCTGGAAGAGAAACTGAAACACTATAGCAATTATTCAGAGAAGTAATACCATACCCTTTTTACTCATCCCACCTAATACGAGGTGGGATGTTAATCAGATTATAAGAAGGTGAAGATTTGATCTTTCGGCAGACGTGATTTAGGACGATGCGCATTACCATCATCTTGAGCACGATAACCTAATGTTGCAACCACAATGCTTTTCAATCCTTTGTTTTTAAGATCTAAAATTTCATCCATTTTTGCAGAATCGTAACCCTCTATTGCAGTAGAATCCACACCAATTGCCGCAGCGGCAAAAAGCAATTGCCCTAACGCAATATAGGCTTGTTTACCTTCCCAACACTGTTGCGATTCAGGTGTCTTGCTGTTTAAATTTACAAAATAACGTCGACCCTGATCTTGAGACGCCTTTAATTCCGCCGAAGGCAAACGTCCGTCTTTCTCTTCTTGATTAAGGAGATTGACTAAATGGGCTTCATCCAACGGGGTTTTAATGCAAAAAACAATAGTATGTGATGAGCCGGTGACACGTGGTTGATTAAAATCAGCTATTGCTGGCAAAATTTTATTTTTAGTGGCTTCGTTATCAATAACATAAAAATGCCACGGTTGAGAGTTAACCGAAGATGGACTGTTTCTTAATACTGTTAAAAGTTGTTCAATCACCTCAGCCGGAATTTTTTTAGTTGGATCATAATGTTTTGTGGTATAACGTTTTTCTGAAATTTCAACTATGTTCATTTTAATGTCCTTAATTAATGATTTAAATAATTAATACCATAAGAAATAGTATAACCAGAATGATAAGACGCTCAATATATTATTTTGATAGGACGAACTTTGAAAATTAGTCGAGAATAATAGTTAGAATAAGGCATAGACAATTTTAGTTTAGAATATTTTTTATTCATTGACAAATAATCGTTGACACATTCATCAGCATTTGATAAAAATAACACCAATTTATTTTGTATAACTGTTGAATTTAGAGATTTTTATGTTTATTAACTTTTTAACTCACAACCTCAGCCTCCTCCTCGCATTGTCTTGCGCGGATAGCTTGTGTTTGGAGTAAAAGTTTTAAATATAAAATACTCGACAAATTAACAAGAACCCGCGCTAAAGTGCGGGTTTTTTGTTTTATAACGCTAAACACCGAGATAGCGCAAATAAGAAAAGGAAAAAAACAATGAGCAACCAAGTCATTATTTTTGATACAACATTACGTGATGGCGAACAGGCATTACAAGCAAGTCTAAGTGTAAAAGAAAAATTGCAAATTGCATTAGCTTTAGAACGAATGCGAGTTGATGTTATGGAGGTTGGTTTTCCTGTTTCATCTCCCGGTGATTTTGAATCGGTACAAACCATTGCAAAAACCATCAAAGATAGTCGGGTTTGTGCGCTATCACGCTGTATTGATAAGGATATTGATGTTGCCGCTGAAGCATTGAAAGTTGCGGATCAGTTTCGCATTCATACCTTTATGGCAACATCGACGTTACATGTACAAGATAAATTAAAAATGACATTTGATGATGTCGTTGACAGGGCTGTGCACTGCATTAAGCGTGCACGTAATTATACTAATGATGTGGAGTTTTCTTGTGAAGATGCAGGTCGTACCCCAATTGATAACTTATGTCGGATCGTTGAAGCGGCAATTAAAGCCGGGGCAACGACGATCAATATCCCAGATACTGTCGGTTATACTGTTCCTTATCAATTTGGTGGCATTATTCGTACCTTATTTGAACGTGTCCCGAACATTGATAAAGCGATTATCTCTGTTCATTGTCATGATGACTTGGGTATGTCGGTGGCTAACTCGATTAGCGCGATTCAAGAAGGTGCTCGGCAAATTGAAGGGGCGATGAATGGTTTAGGTGAACGAGCAGGAAACACCGCTTTGGAAGAAGTGATTATGGCGATCAAAGTTCGTCAAAATATCCTAAATGTTCATACTAACATCAATCATCAAGAAATTTATCGTACCAGTCAAATTGTCAGTCAAATTACCAATATGCCAATACCGGCGAATAAAGCCGTTATTGGCAGTAATGCTTTTGCGCACTCATCCGGTATTCATCAAGATGGTATTCTAAAAAACCGAGAAACCTACGAAATCATGACCCCAGAATCAATTGGGTTAAATCAAGTTCAATTAAATCTTACCTCACGATCAGGGCGTGCAGCCGTTAAACATCGATTAGAAGAATTAGGCTACCATGATACAGACTATAATTTAGATCAAGTTTATGAAGCTTTTCTTGAATTGGCAGACAAAAAAGGACAAGTTTTTGATTATGATCTTGAAGCATTAATATTCATTAATCAATTGAAAGATGAACAAGATCATTACAAATTAGATTACTTTAATGTTCAATCAGGTTCCACGGTCGTATCGACTGCATCAGTAAGCTTAATTATTGGTGATCAAAAATTCTCTGATGCAGCAACTGGTAATGGCCCCGTCGATGCCGTTTATCAAGCAATAAATCGTATTACTGGCGAACCTATTTCAATTGTTAAATATCAATTGGCATCAAAAGGTCAAGGCGAAAATGCGCTAGGTCAGGTTGATATTGTTGCTGAATATAAAGGTCGAAAATTTCACGGCGTTGGGCTAGCTACCGATATTGTGCATTCGTCAGCTTTAGCATTGATAAATGTCTTGAATAATGTTTATCGAGCAAACCAAGTTGCCGAGGAAAAACAAAAATTACATCATGATTGAGAACGAATCTTGTTTTGTTCATCAGGAACAAAATAACCAATTTTAATGAGATTGTTAAGGAATAAAAACATGTCACAAAATTACCATATTGCAGTATTACCTGGGGATGGAATTGGGCCAGAAGTCATGAAACAAGCCTATAAAGTGCTTGATATTATCCGTCAAAAATATCAACTTTCTATTACCACAAGTGAATACGATGTGGGTGGCGCAGCGATTGATATTCATGGCTGTCCACTACCTAATGACACACTGGAAGGTTGTGAAAAAGCCGATGCCATATTGTTTGGATCTGTTGGCGGGCCTAAATGGACACATTTACCCCCTGATCAACAGCCAGAACGTGGTGCATTATTACCACTACGTAAACATTTCAAATTATTTGCTAATATGCGACCAGCAAGTCTTTATCAAGGTTTAGAAGAACTTTGTCCTTTACGTGAAGACATTGCTAAACGTGGCTTTGATATTTTATGTATGCGGGAATTAACTGGCGGAATCTATTTTGGTTTACCCAAAGGACGTGAAGGCACAGGTGCCCAAGAAAGAGCTTATGATACCGAAGTCTATCATCGATTTGAAATTGAACGTATCGCAAAAATGGCTTTTGAAGCAGCTAAAATTAGACGTAAAAAAGTCACCTCGGTAGATAAAGCCAATGTTTTACAAACATCAATATTATGGCGAGAAGTTGTCACTGAAATTGCTAAAGATTATCCCGATGTCACGCTTGAACATATGTATATTGATAATGCCACTATGCAACTGGTGAAAGACCCTTCACAATTTGACGTGATTTTATGTTCAAACCTATTTGGCGACATTTTATCGGATGAATGTGCCATGATAACCGGTTCAATGGGAATGCTACCTTCTGCGAGTCTAAATGAGCAAGGTTTTGGGTTATATGAACCTGCTGGTGGTAGTGCGCCCGATATAGCAGGAAAAAATATTGCCAATCCAGCCGCCCAAATACTCTCTTTAGCATTATTAGTCCGTTATAGCTTAAAACGTGATGATATTGCTAAAGCAATTGAAAATGCAGTTAATCAAGCGCTGGAACAAGGCATCAGAACAATTGATTTAGCTCGAGGCGGTCAGTATGTTTCAACCGATGAAATGGGCGATGCTATCTGCCGTTTTATCTAACAAAATTTAATATGCTTAAGTTGAAAAAATTCGGTTAATCTTCAGGATAACAATAAAGGAATAAAGCAATGTCAACAAACCCAAAAACATTGTATCAAAAATTATATGATGCGCATGTTGTGTATGAAGCGCCAAATGAAACACCTATTTTATATATCGACCGTCACTTAGTTCATGAAGTGACCTCACCTCAAGCTTTTGATGGTTTACGGGCGATGAATCGAAAAGTGAGACAACCCCATAAAACCTTTGCAACCATGGATCATAATACATCAACCAAAAGTAATGATTTAAATGCATGTAGCGAAATGGCTCAAATTCAATTAACTGAACTTGCCAAAAATGCTGAAGAATTTGGTGTTTCACTTTATGGGCTACACAGTCCATTGCGAGGTATCGTCCATGTTGTCGGCCCAGAACAAGGGATGACATTACCCGGTATGACTATAGTTTGTGGGGATTCACATACCGCAACACATGGCGCATTTGGCGCACTCGCTTTTGGTATTGGCACATCAGAAGTTGAACATGTATTAGCAACGCAAACCTTAAAACAAGGTCGTGCTAAAACCATGAGAATAGAAGTGAAAGGTCAAGTGGCCGACGGCATTACCGCTAAAGATATTATTTTAGCCATTATCGGTAAGACAACCAGTGCTGGTGGCACAGGGCATGTCGTTGAGTTTTGCGGTGAGGCCATTAAAGCCTTATCAATGGAAGGCCGTATGACACTATGTAATATGGCAATTGAAATGGGAGCTAAGGCTGGTCTGATAGCACCCGATGAAGTCACCTTTGCATACTTAAAAGGTCGCCAATTTTCACCAAAAGGGGACGATTTTGACAAAGCGGTAGATTATTGGAAAACCTTAAAAACCGATGACGGTGCACATTTTGATCGTGTTGTTACTCTTGAAGCCAAAGATATTGCCCCACAAGTCACTTGGGGAACCAATCCCGGACAGGTCACATCCATTGATGCCGCCGTGCCAAACCCAAATGATTTTGCCGATCCCATTGAAAAACAGTCTGCTCAGCGTGCATTAACCTATATGGGATTAACCGCAGGGACAAAAATGAGTGATATCAAGATTAATAAAGTCTTTATTGGATCCTGTACTAATTCTCGAATTGAAGATCTCCGTGCCGCGGCAAAAATCGCTCAAGGACGTAAAGTCGCTAACGGCGTGCAAGCTTTGGTGGTGCCTGGCTCGGGGCCTGTGAAGCAACAAGCTGAAGCCGAAGGTTTAGATAAGATTTTTATTGATGCGGGTTTTGAGTGGCGTCTACCTGGGTGTTCAATGTGTTTAGCCATGAATGATGATAAATTAGCACCGGGGGATCGCTGTGCATCGACCAGTAATCGTAATTTTGAAGGGCGACAAGGTCGAGACGCCAGAACGCATTTAGTCAGTCCTGCTATGGCAGCCGCAGCAGCAATCACTGGCTATTTTACCGATATTCGCAAACCATTTTAAGGAGACAGTCATGGCAAAATTTACAACACACACAGGACTAGTCGTTCCTTTAGATGCGGCTAATGTTGATACTGATGCGATTATTCCAAAACAATTTTTACAAAAAGTGACTCGCACTGGATTTGGTAAACATGCTTTTCATGAATGGCGGTTTTTAGATGATATTGGCGAACAACCTAATCCTGATTTCGTTTTAAATAAACCTCGTTATAAAGGCGCCAGTATTTTATTAACACGTGAAAATTTTGGCTGCGGTTCATCCCGTGAGCATGCACCATGGGCATTAGCAGATTATGGTTTTAAAACGATTATCGGATCAAGTTTTGCCGATATTTTTTATAACAACTCGTTTAATAATCAACTATTGTTAGTGAATCTGTCAGAAGAAGACATTGATGAACTTTTCAAAATTGTTGAAGCCAATGAAGGAATCGAATTTACTATCGATCTGGTTAACGAAGTCGTGATTGCAGGCGATAAGCAATATCCTTTTAAAATTGATGCTTTTAAACGCCATTGTTTATTAAATGGATTAGATAATATTGGTTTAACGCTACAACATGAAGATGCAATCAGTGCATTTGAACATAAAATCCCTTCTTTTTTAGCATAAACTCTTAATGAAGATATCATCGCTTATTACTATTTAAGCGATGGTATATCACCTTTTTTTAAAATAAGTTACCCAAGAACATTTCACTTAGATGACCAATATAATATATACTTCCGCAACTTATTTTTACATCAGAAAATTATGACTATAAATTGTTCATAAGGAATAAAAAGTAACAAAGAATACGACAATAAATCATCAAGATGAGTGAATTCAATTAAACAATCTAGCGATCATTTTCAATGGTTGATAGATTGTGCTTCATCACCAGTCAGTAAAGTTATCACCCATAAATGATGATTGAATAAAATTAACGGTATAACTAAAGTTGTTTGCGTTGATTTGACGGTGGAATAGATAACGCTTCTCGATATTTGGCGACGGTACGGCGTGCAATAATAATACCCTGATCTTCAAATATTGAGACTAACTTACTATCACTTAACGGTTTTTTTCGGTCTTCTGCTGAAATATATTTTTTGATTAAAGCTCGAATTGCAGTAGATGAGGCTTCACCACCTGATTCCGTATTAACATGGCTGGAGAAAAAGAACTTGAGTTCAAATATTCCCCTCGGACATTGCAAATATTTTTGCGATGTTACTCTCGAAACAGTGGATTCATGCATATCAATTGCCGTGGCAACATCAGATAAAATCAACGGTTTCATCTGCTCTGTTCCATGCTCAAAAAAAGCTTGTTGATGTTCAACAATAAATTGACTCACTTTGAATAAAGTTTCATTGCGACTTTCAATACTTTTTATAAACCAATTCGCTTCTTGCAAATTTGCACGAATATATTGACTATCGCTATCATTAGCCGATTTTGCCATTTTCGCATAGTGTTGATTAATGCGTAGGTTGGGTATGGTATCAGTATTCAACTCAACCTGCCATTTACCCGCCACTTTTTTAACTAGTACATCGGGAACAACATAATCAGGTTGCGTCGTATTCAGCAGGTCACCAGGATAAGGATGTAAATGCTTGATAAATTCAATCGATGCTTTAAGTTGTTCCTCACTCACATTGAGTAATTTTTTCAATGTTCGATAATCACGGCTTGCCAATAATTCCAAATGATTATCAATTATCTGTTTAACTAATTTTGGGGCATCTAAATATTGAATTTGAATTGACAGACACTCTTGTAGCGTTCTGGCTCCCACGCCAATTGGGTCAAAATGCCAAATCCGCTTTAAAACAGCCTCAATTTCATCAAGCTCTATTTCAGCATTACCTTGCGCTTCAAGCAGTTCTTGAGTTGTCGCCGTTAAATAACCGCGATCATCAATGGCTTGAATGATTGAAATTGCAATGGCGCGATCAGTCTCGCTAAAAGGGGTAAGATCAAGTTGCCATTTCAAATAATCGTATAGCGTTTCATGAGTTTCACCCTGATAGATAGGTAATTCATCGTTACAATAATCCGAATAAGTACCAGACGGCGTCCCAGCTGAATAAATATCATCTAAGGATGCATCTAATGGTATATCCTCAGGTATTTCTGGGCTATCTAATGCGTCACGGGTATCTAAATTTTCAGTCACCGCACTTTCGTCAACGTTAATTTCGTCATAGTGTTCAGCAATTTCTAATAAAGGATTATTTTCAAGTGCGGTTTGAATTTCTTGTTGTAATTCCAAAGTTGACAACTGAAGTAATCGAATAGCAAGTTGTAATTGTGGCGTCATCGATAATTGTTGGGATACTTTCAGCTGAAAACTAGGTTTTATCATAGTCTAAATTCATTTCCTAAGTAAACGCGTTTGACATATTCGTTACTTAAGATACTACTTGGTGTTCCATCGGCAATCAAATGACCTTTATTGACGATATAAGCTCTTTCGCAGACATCTAAAGTTTCACGTACATTGTGATCAGTGATTAAAACACCAAGTCCACGATCACGTAGATGTTTTATTATATTTTTAATATCAATTACTGAAATCGGGTCAACGCCAGCAAAAGGTTCATCCAACAAAATAAATTTTGGATTAGCCGCTAAAGCTCTGGCAATTTCAACTCGTCGCCGTTCACCACCCGATAAAGATTGACCAATACTATCCCGAATATGCGTAATATGAAATTCTTCAAGCAGTTCTTCTGCTCTTTCTAATTTTTCATTTTTATCTATGTCTCGGCGAGTTTCTAAAATCGACATGATATTATCAATAACAGATAGTTTTCTGAAAATTGAGGCTTCTTGAGGTAAGTAACCTATTCCTTTTTGAGCACGTTCATGTAATGGTAAAATACTAATATCATCGTCATCCAGATAGATTTTACCCGCATCTAACGCCACTATACCAACGACCATATAAAATGTGGTTGTTTTACCTGCGCCATTAGGCCCTAGCAATCCGACTATTTCGCCCGAATTGACTGTTAAGCTCACATCTTCCACAACGCGCCGTTTTTTATAAACTTTGGCTAAATTTTCTGCCTTTAATATTGACATTTTATTTATTCATCTCTTTTACTTGATTAGGTAAGATAGTGCTCTTAACTCGTGCGTTATTATTTGAATGTGCAGTAATGTATTGTTTTTTGACATCATAAGTAATGAGTTCACTGCTAACATGATTATCTTGTTGATACATGTGGGCATTACCTTGCAATGTTACCTTATTGTCTTTAACACTGTAGATTACTTGTGAAGCGTGACCTGTTACAATTTTATTTTTTTCAGGTAAGATTTGCTTAAACTTTACTGGTTTGCCATAAGCAGTGATTTTTTGTTTTGATGAATCTTGCATATCTGTAATAACAACTTTATCTGCAATAATAGTTAATTCATCTTGAACAATATTCACATTACCACTAAAAGTAATGGTATTTTTTTCAATATCAATTTGTTGATTATCGGCATCAATAGCAATCGGTTTATTGTTAATTGTTGTTTTTGGCGTTTGTTCTTGATTTTCATTTGAAATTTGAATATTGGATTGATCCGCAAAACAACAAAATGACACAGATAATAGTAAAAATAATGGAAGAATAACTTTTTTTTGCGAACTCATTTTTTATTTTGCCTCAGTATTATAATACGTTTTTATATTTTCAAGGATATTAGCCGTTTTGGCTTGTAAATCACCATCTAACCCAATGCCTGTTGAGTAAAATCCAATGCCTTTGAGTATTACAGGGTCTTTAGATGTGACATGTTGTGTATTTAAATCAACCACCGCTTTATCCGTTTTTACTTGTTGCAATTGAGCATCTGGCACAAGATTATCTAACTGAACATCCTGATAAAGATAAATCAATTTATCATCAGTCAAGGTTGCTTTTTTTGCTTTAATATGCCAAGTGGCAACATGATCGGCATCATAAAGGGTAAAATTAGGTAAATCAAATTCGGTATTATCCGTATCATCAAAATAACGGACATGTGCTGATTCAATTTTATAAATAATTTCTCCTGATAAATCATAAATTTTAGTTATCATTTCATCACTTTGATAAATAGGCGTATTAGATAAATCTGTAATAGGTTGAGTGACAACATCATTATCTTTCTGATAATTATAGTAAACGCCAATCACAATAATGAGAAGTAAAATACAGATTAAGTTTTTTTTATTCATAACAGAAGTCAATTACGCTCATAAAGTTAATCACAAGTTAGGAAAAAATATTATTTAATTAAGCCAGAAATTTAAGATATTTTACTGCATTTTTCATTAAATTAATATCTGACATTAAAAGAAGTTAAATTTTCTTGGAGTGGTAATTCACTCATATTAATTTGGGTAATGCGAGCAGATCGCGGTCCACCATGCTCTAACCACAGTATTAGCTGTGAAATCTGTTGATTATTACCTTGTGCAATTATTTCAACGGCACCATTTTCTAAATTCTTAACATAACCCACTAAGCCTATTTTTACTGCTTGTTGATAAGTAAAAAAACGAAAACCGACACCTTGCACCGAACCACTTACTATAATTTTAATTAGTCTTATCATGTCACAACCTTATACGACTCTTTTCTTAGTCAATAATAATGAAGTTATATTGATATTTGAATCAATATATTCATATTTTATATATTTTACTTTTATTGATAAAAAGCTATGATGAATAAAAAACAAAACCTAAATACTCAAATGATTAAATAAGGAATAACAATGAAACGACTCTTCAAATATAAAAAAAGTTTGTTTTTAATTATGTTGATTTTGTCATTAAGTAGCTACCTTTTTTGTCAACAAATTTATGCGTATTTTCTGGTTGATACAGATAAAGTAGGCGTTGTTGTCGATGAATTTAATGGTGTCAAAGTTTACTATAATGGTCATGTAGGTAATGTGAGTGGACGCAATACGTCTAAAGATGGATATAATCTCGGTTTGAAATACCAATGCGTCGAATTTATTAAGCGTTATTACTATGAGCGCTTTGATCATAAGATGCCAGATAGTTATGGTCATGCGAAAGATTTTTTTGATGATTCTATCGCCGACGGAAAAATCAATCCCAAACGTAATCTACTGCAATATCACAATGGTTCAGGGTCAAAACCTCAAGTTGAGGATATCATTGTCATGGGATGGAGCAGATATGGTCATGTCGCTATTATCAGTAAAGTCAGCGATAATGAGATAGAAATTGTCCAGCAAAACCCTGGTCCTAATGCTAGCTCTCGTGAAACGATTCCTTTAATTTATAAAGACGGTCTATGGAAGATTGATTCATTTCGGGTTTTAGGCTATCTGCGTAAAAATTAATGTTAAATTAATCATTATTAAGAGAATATAAATTTAAAAACTATTTATAATTTATATAAATAGTTAATTACGATCCCAGTTTTTTCCATCAATAAACTAGGATCGTTATTGTTTCTTGTAAAAAAGCAGTTCAATAATTTACTTATAACTCTTTACTTTTGATATCTCCAATAATCAATCCATTATTGATTAGTTCAGGAACATCAACATAAATATTAATACCATAAATTTTACCGTGCCAATCATTATTAACTTTTTTTGCTTTTATATAAAGCTCTTTATCCCCAATTAGTTGACCTTGATTATAAACTTTATCAACATCAATTTTCTGTACAGTGTTAGATCTAACTAGATTGTGATTTTCAAATTCGTTACCTGATATTGATAATCCTAATCCAGCAATAATTACACCGTTCCAATCATTGAACAGTTTAGTTGGTGTTAAATCTATCGTATGTTCAGAAATAAGTTTTCCTTGATTATAAACATCCTTAGATTTTATAGACATTGTTTTGTATACATCAACAATATTATTATTTTCAAACTTTTCTCCTGAAATATTGATATCATATCCTTGCATTTGACCTTTCCAATCATTTATTAAATAATCTGAATTGGTATTTAAGGTTTGTTCAGAAGCTAATGTTCCTTGATTATAAACTTTTGTTGAATCTATACTTAATAACTTTTCTGCAGTAACTTGGTTATGGTTTTCAAAATTTTTTCCAGTAATCGTGATATTGCTACCTTTAACGAATCCATTCCAATCATTTTTGAAATAGCCTTGACTTATCAACGCTGATTTAAAAGATGATAATTCGCCTTGGTTATATAAATCAGTAGCGTTAATTGTTAAGTTATTATACCCTTCAATTAAATTATGATTTTCAAGTTTTTCACTTGATAGTGATATATTGTAAGAAGTAATCCTACCATTCCAGTCATTTTTGAAAATTTTGCCGTAAATGGACAGATCCCCTTTTGAATTCAGTTCTCCTTGATTGTAAAGATATTCTTTTTCAGAAATAGATAAATTTCCACCTCCATAGATTACATTGTAGTTTTCTAAATTTGAACCAGTTAAAGATATTGAATTAGCTGTTAACTCACCTTTCCCTGCATTTATAAAGTAAAAAGCGTTTATATTAATGCGATCGGATAAAAGTTTTCCATAGTTATTCAAATGAATTACCGAACTATCTAAATCAACTGAAGACTTAACTAAACCATAATTTTTAAATGACGACCCCTTTATATTAATATATTTACCAATTTCAATATTTCCAGGGCTGTTATTTATAAAGTCATCACTATTTACATAAAGATGATATGATTTTATCGTGCCTTGATTTTCAAAAATACTGGATTTTAGTTGGATGTTTTGGTTCTGTGATTGAATCAAACTTTGTTTGTCGTTAAAAATAGTGTAACCAGATAGGGCAATATTATTTTCCGCCAATATTTTGTTTGCATTATACGTGTCGTTAGCTTTCATAGTTATATCATTACTTGCTTCAATAACACCATAATTTTTAACATATTGGGCTTTAAGTTGAACATTTTTTGATTTGATATCATTTGTATTTAATATATAACCGCTATCAGCAGTAAATTGTTCTCCAGCGGAAAGCTTACCGAAATTTTCTACATATTGACTTTGTATATTAAGATTTTTTCCACTTTCTATAGTCGTATTGTTTCTTATTCCAGAACTATTAAAATTAATTGAATCCTTTGCCGTCATATAATTGTTATTAATAATGATACCATTGGCATTGATGTTAAGGTCTCCAGCACTTACGCCCAACGTTCCTGAATTACGCACACCGACACCTTGTTCATTTGCACTCAATGTAATTTTACCTGCGTACATGCCACCTAAAGCAGATACATCAATACCATAATTAAATCTATCTTGATAGATTTCATCTTTTTTATTCTCAGTAAAGCTTAAATCTGTACCGACATTATTTTGACCTGCTATCACATTAATTTCTTTATTAGCCCATAATTCAGCATTAATTTTCACACTTCGAGCAATGATATCCGTATAATCTTGCCCGGTATTTTTTAAGCCTTGACCCGTAACATAAATATGTCCACGTTCAACTTGATACCCAGTCAATTTTCCGTTTTCTACTAGCGGTTTACCGGTTGTTAAAGTTGCTCGGTCAGCATTGATAAAACCACATCCATTACAGGTTATACCCGCTGGGTTGGCAATGATCACTTGTGCTTTTGGACCGGCCACTTCAATGTATCCATTCAACTGACTAATATTAGGTGAATTGACTTCATTCAAAATGACTTTAGCGCTTTGTGTGAGTGATATATTACCGTTAACAAACTCCACTAATTGCGTTGCATATCGATCTGTTCCATTATTTAATATCACTCCTTTTTTGGATACATCAAATTGAGTATATTTATTATGTGAAACCCCACTACTCGATGGATTAGTAATATTAATTATTTTGATGCCGTCAGAATGTTGATAAATATCGGGGCGTTGACTACGGTCGGCTGTTTTGTCTGCGACAATATTGGTAGCATAACAGCTATCAATCAGACTAACCATTCCCAATGCGATATACGATATAAATATTAAAGGTTTTATTTTGAAGGGTTTTGCTGGGTAAATTGAGCCGTGTTTTTGATGAATTATTCCAACTTTATTTTTATTACTTGCCACCATTTGATGCAATTTAACCAGTTCGGATACAACAATAAATACATTTCGAGCTTTATTAAAAATAATTCGATATAAATTTCTATTCATATTATTTCCACCTTTCATCAATTGTTAATGCATTAAGTTATATACAGCTAATTTTTAGATAAATAAAAGTTCAGTGAACATTGAAAAAATTTGACACAGTAATTAAAACTTAAGAAGTTTTATCGTTTATTAATATCATCAATAAGATCTATTAATTTTTTTAGTCTAATGTTACATCAAGAACATTTAAATTAGATAAGGAGGATCAGCGAAACAATTTAAGTTAATTACAACTCACTGAGGGAATTATGATAAATTCCCTGTGATATCGATTTTTTTATTGAATAATAACAATAGGATACCTCATCAAACCTTAGTATAAAGATAAGATTTTATTGATTTTTCTGATTGTTATAATCGCGATGCATTATATGGAAAATAATCATATCCGTAATATTAGATATGATAGTTTCCGTTTTTATTGTATTTTGTTTGTCATTGGAAAAAGTATTATTATCTAAAGTGAAAAACATCTCTGAAGCCGAATTTTCGATTTTATATCGCTGATTATGTTGAGCGTTATCTAATTTATCAACATTAATTGTACCTAGATTGTTGATATTATTTCCACCTGCTACATTGATACTATTAGTTTTGATAATTCCTAACCAATCATTCTTAAATTGCTTAGTTTCTGTATATATCTCATTTTTGGCAAATATCTCGCCATTATTATAAATTTGCCCAGCTTTAATAACGAGTTTATCCTTTGCGTTTACGATTTTTCGATTGTCAAAATTTTCACTGTTTATTTCAATTTTATTAGCGCTGATTTCCGCTTGCCAATCGTTTTTAAAATTAGTGCTTTTAGTCGTTAATCGCTCAACTGCTATTAATTTCGCTTGATTATAAATATCAGCTGTATCAAGTTTTAAATTTTTATTGGCAGTAACTTTATTGTAGTTATCAAACCTACTATCTTCAAATGAAACCAAATCATTAACAGTAATACCATTTAGACTTATTTCATCGGCATTTACCTCTCCTAACCGATCATTTTTAAAATAATTACTGGATATTGCTATTTTATCCTGAGCCAATAATTTTCCTTGATTATATAATATTTCAGTAGAATTGATTTCAAGTTGTTCTTTAGCAATAATTTGATTGTAATTATAGATTTTTGATGAAGATAATTTAACTTTATTCGATTTTATGATGCCTTCCCTACCATTTTCCAATTTGCTAGCGTTTAAAGATAGCGACTCCTTTGCTAACAATTGACCAAAGTTGGATACTTCTTCAAGTTGTAAATTCATGTTATCTGCATCAATAACACCAAAGTTAGTTAAATCTGTCCCTAAGTCATCATTTTTGATACGTATTTTTGAACTTTTTAAAATACCTTGCCAATCATTTTTTAAGTTTTTGATATTTAATTCCATCTTATCTTTAAATGCGATATTACCATTATTGTACATTCCGTTAGTTAATCTTATATTAGCCCAATTACCGGTAATCCAACCATGGTTATCAAATTGCATACCGTTTACATTGATTCGATCCTCTGCAATGATTTTACCTTGCGATGTATTGGTTATTTTCGATTCAGATGTGTTTCCTAAGTTTACCGTTGGTGATTTTACTTCACCTTCATTAACGATATTATTTCCTTCTAATGAAACATTTTCTCCAGCTTGAATTGAGCCTTTATCCTTATTGGTGATATTATCACTATGTACGATTAAATCTTTTTCTGAGGTTAATTTGTTCTCATTTGTCACGTCATCTGCAACTATGTTTAATTTATCCTTAGCTTCAACTTCACCGTAATTTTCAACGTTTTTCCCCTCTAAATCTACATCTGCTGATTCAATTTTCCCTTCCCAATCATTTTTTATATTATCACCCGATACACTAATTTTATCGGTGGTTGATACATTTCCCGCATTTTCAGTATAATTAGCAGAAATTTTTATCATTTGTGCTCTTAATCTTCCAACATTTTTGGTACGTTTGGCTGTTATTGTAATAGCTACAGCATTTATATTACCTGTCCATGTACTAATAAATTCTTGACTAAATGAAGTAATATTTTTTCCTGCTGACAATTTACCCTCATTCGCAACCAATTTAGATGCTTTTAGATTGATATCTTCTTTCGCTTCAACGGTTCCATAATTTTTTACTTCTGTTTTTGCCATTAAACTGACATTTTTTTGAGCAGCAATTGTGCCATGATTTTCTATTTGTTGACTGTTTAATAAGATGTCTTTTGTTGCTTTAAGATTACCACCGACATTATTTAAAATTTTACCATCCACCGATAAATTTAACGTCCCCGCATTAGCCATAAGTATTCCATTATTACGTACACCTACCCCTGTTTCGGTACCTATCATCTTAATTTTTCCAGCATACATTCCACCTAACGCTGAAACATCCAGTGCAAACTCAGGTTGCGCAGTATTGGGGTCTGATACGATTTTTTCAATCTTAGTCAGATCTGCTTTCACTTTGCCTTGACCGGTCACAATAGTGATTTCTTTATTTGCCCATAACTTGGCATTGACATTCACACTACGTGCGATTAAATCGGTGTAATCTTGCCCTGAATTTTTTAATCCATCCCCTGTAATGGCTATTTGCCCTTTTTCAACATGATAACCAATCAATTGTCCATCTTTCATTAATGGTTTACCGGTCGTCAAGGTTGCCCTATCTGCATTAATAAAACCACAACCATTACAGGTTATACCGGCCGGATTGGCGATGATCACTTGGGCTTTTTGACCGGCCACCTCGATATAACCATTTAATTGGCTGATATTTTGCGAATTCACTTCGTTTAGTATGACTTTGGCGCTATTTTGCAGTGATGCATTACCATTAATATCACCGGCTAATTGTGTTTTACTACCGTCACGAGAGTTATTTAAAATGACGCCATTTTTTGAAACATCAAATTGCGTATATTTATTATGTGAAACGCCCCCTTTTGTTGGCGTTGCGATATCAATTTGTGTTACGCCGTTTGGTAAGCCTTGAATGGCTGGACGTTGCGCTTGATTGGCATTTTGATCGACAACGATATTATTTGCGTAACTAGATTCAACAATGCCAACCATACCTAAAGCGATATAGGATAAAAATACTAAGGGTTTTAACATAAAGGATTGATTTTTATGTTTAGAAATCACTTCAATTTTTTTTGTAGTCTGATTATGACTTGTCATGACTTGATGGGAACTAACCATTTCGGATACCACAACATACAATCCACGAGTCTTATTAAAAACAATACGAAAAAAATTCTTGTTCATAGTATTTCTCACCTTTCATCTATTTTCTAACATGCTAAGACAAATCATATTTATCTATTAAACAATGGGTCATGCTCAATAAATCCATATTTTTTTATAATTAACCAAACAAATAATTATTGAAATTGATACAACTAAAAATGACAACGATAAGATTTATATATTTGGAACCATTACCACAATTTGATTGCCCCTAAAATAAACAGGCTAATAGCAACGGAAAATTTTATATGATTTAGATAACTTAATTTTTTTATAATAAACTTTAACTTCATATTTAGTCAAAGATTTTATTTATTTTTTTGTCAATTTTCGAGTTTAACTAAGTTAGACTTTAATTCTTTTGAAGTTTATGCCACACAATAAAATTTTAATATTTGGTTTAATAGTCCACGTATTAAGGAGTTCATGTCAAATCAGATGCTTTTATTAATCCGATTAACAAATCATTGATGTTTTTTGAACAGTTAAATGATCAATGTTGTTAATAAACCTTCATCACAAAATTATCGATGAAAAACAAAATTTTATTTCAAAATAATCTGTCAATAGAGGGAAGGAAATTGAACGAAAGGATTATCAAAGGAACGAAATGTGGCATTATTGGCTTATCAGTCATTTAAACACAACTGATAAACCAATATGATATTTTACCGAGATAAAATTTTATTTATCATGATTAAAACTTTTAAATGTTGGATAAATACTAATCACTGATTTCTTGTAATTCTTTTGCATTTATCTGTCCAAAATTTTCTATCCCATTTTCAACTTTTAATACAAGAAGATTAGTATCGATAACGCCAAACCAATCATTTTTGAAATGTTTACTGACACCGTCTATTTTATTTTGGGCAAATAACTCTCCATTATTGTAAAACTCTGTTACGTTAATCTTCAATGTATCATTAGCACGGATTGATTTTCGATTATCAAATCGTCCTTCAATTATTCCTTCTTCATTTATTTGTCCTTCTATTTTAATCGTGTTGGCACTGATTTCACCTTGCCAATCATTTTTAAAGTTGTTACTGACTATATCTAATTCTTTTGATGAATGAATTTTTCCTTGGTTATAGCCATCTGTAACTTTAATCGTTAACTTTTTAGCAGCAGTGATTTCATTGTAATTTCTAAAATTTTCAAACTGAGTAAATATTTCATTAGCCTTTATTAGGCTTTGCCAATTATTTACAAAATTACTGCCTGATAAATAAAAATAAGTCGCTAAAATTTTCCCATAATTATATAAATTATTAGTAATCACATTCATCGAACCAACCTCTATTAGACCATAGTTGGTAATATCATTATCAAAATTAACAGAACTAGGCTCAATCATAGCGTAATTGGAAGATAGTTTACCGTTCCAATCATTTTTAAATTCATGATAGTTAAAATGTAAATTTGATTTTATCGCAATTTGACCTTGATTATACACTTTTCCCATCGATTCAATATCTCCAGCATCACCACTTACCAATCCCCAATTATCAAAATGTTTCATCGTTATGGAAACAGCTTTATCGGCTTCTATTTTTCCACGCCAAGTATTAACCACGGTTCCAACATGTCCGGCACTTAAAACTACAAATGAACTTTTAATATTACCTTCATTAACTATATTTGTTCCAGATAATGAAACAACTTCTCCAGCTTGAATTAAACCTGTATCTTTATTGATAATATTTTTTTCACTAACGACCGATATTTCCTTTCCAGATGTTAGTTTATTTACGTTCATAACATCAGCAACAATGCTTAATTTAGCCTTGGCATTTACTTCGCTATAATTCTCAAAATCTTTCCCTTCTAAGGTAATATTTTTCGACTGAATTACACCAAACCAATCATTTTTGATTTTATCACTCGATACAGTAACGCTTTCTCCTGCTGATAAATCACCCGCATTTTCGGCATATGATGCTTTAATTTCCACCTTTTCAACCGCATTCATTTTGCCCACATTTTTAGTGTGCCCTGATTTTAATACAATTGTGTTGGCGCTCACATTCCCTGTCCATGTACTAAGAAAGCCCTCACTTTCTGCGCTAAGATTATTGCCTGCAGACAATCTATTTTCGTTGGCAATCAATGTATTAGTTTTGATTTTGATATCTTCTTTTGCTTCAATAATCCCATAATTTTTTATCTCTGTTCTACCCAACACGTCGACATTTTTTTGACTGGCAATTGTGCCATGATTTTCTAATTGTTGACTGTCTAGCAAGATATCTTGTGTTGCCTTAATATTACCCCCCACATTATTTAAAATTTTACCACTAACCAATAGATTCAACATTCCCGCACTTGCCATGAGTGTCCCATTATTACGAACACCTACCCCTGCGTCAGTACCCACCATCTGAATTTTTCCGGCATACATTCCGCCTAACGCTGATACATCTAGAGCAAACTCAGGTTTTACAGTATTCGTGTCTGATACCACATTTTTAATTGTTGCCAGATCTGCACTCACTTTGTTTTGACCTGTCAGAATAATGATTTCTTTATTCGCCCACAATTCCGCATTAACCTTTACACTACGTGCAATTAAATCGGTATAATCTTGCCCTGAATTTTTTAATCCATCCCCTGTTATGGCTATTTGCCCCTGTTCCACGTGATAACCCGCCAATTTTCCATTTTCCATTAGCGGTTTACCGGTGGTTAAAGTTGCCCTGTCTGCATTAATAAAACCACAACCGTTACAGGTTATGCCTGCCGGATTGGCGATAACTACTTGGGCTTTTTGACCGGCTACCTCGATATAACCATTTAATTGACTGATATTTTGCGAATTTACTTCGTTCAATATTACCTTGGCGCTATTTTGTAGTGATGCATTACCATTGATATTACCGGCTAATTGCGTTTTACTACCGTTTGAAGAGTTATTTAAAATGACACCATTTTTTGATACGTCAAATTGGGTATATTTATTATGGGATACGCCATCATTGTTTGGTGCTGTGATATCAATTTGCGTTACACCGTTTGGTAAACCTTGAATCGTTGGGCGTTGCGCTTGATTGGCACTTTGATCGACAACGATATTATTTGCGTAACTGACGCCAGTCATACTGACCAGTCCTAACGCAACATAGGATAAAAAAACTAACGGCTTTAATAAATAAGATCGGGGATTATCGATCGAGTTATTGTTGACGTGAATACGCTTGCCTTGCTGACCCTTACTAACCACAACGTGATGTGATTGTGCAATATCAGACACAACAACAAATAATCCACGAATCCGATTAAAAACAATACGATAAAAACTTTTATTCATAATATTTTACCTTTCATCTTTTTGTTAATAGCCGTAATAAATCATATTAATATTAAATTATGGACAGCAAATTTTCTAAAATGACTTCAGAATCAGATAAGACTATTAAAAAATTTAATACGAATTCAACTAAAACGGCTGCGTTATGATTAATGCTTTAAAAAGCACGCAAATGACTTACAGAACACTTAATGACTTTTATTAAGCTAACGGTGCAAACAAAATTTTTATATTGTTTAGATAACTTAATGTTTATATATTAAACTTTAAATTTTCATTTAGTCAAAGAATTTTACCTAATGAATTGTAAGCAAAATTTTATTTTCAAATTTCAAAATGGTTAAAAACGAAGACTTGTATTGATATCTTTTTTTGATAATGATTAAAGGTGAGAGATAAATGTAGATAACATTTAACATAATAGAATCTTAACAACCTGATTTAGCAAACGAGAAATAACGTTTGGTAAACCAGGTGAGTAATTTTATCAATTAAAGCTTACTGTCATGCATTTTATTGATTAACGAAAATACCATTGATCACGCCAATGTTGTTAATATAGGCTATTTTAGATTCAATATATTTTGCATTAATTATTCCATGGCTGTCGTTGGTCAATGTCCTAGCTGTTAATTTAATATAATCATCTGAAGTTATTTTTCCTTCGTTATAGATGAGGTTAGCGAGTATACTAATTGATTTATTGACAGATAGCGTTCCATAATTATTAAAATTATAGTCAATATCTAAATCAATAGTGTCTGATGCTATCCAACCAAACCAATCATTATGAAAATTTCTACCGTGTAACTGTATTTTATTTTTAGCTAGTAACTGACCATTATTGTATAAACTACTTACGTTTAATTTGAAATCATCATTGGCTTTTGCAAAATTTCGGTTATCAAAATTTCCGCCTTTGATTTCGATTTGGTTAGCATTGATTTCGCCTTTCCAATCATTTTTAAAGTTATCAGTTTTTATTGCCAATTTATCGGATGCAAAAATCTTCCCTTGGTTATAGCCGTCTTTCACTTTGATCACCGATGAATTTAATGCACTAATTTCATTATAATTATCCAACTTATTGGTATCCATTGTAATTAAATCGGCTTTGATTTCACCTTTCCAGTCATTTTTAACTTCATTGCCTTTTAAAATGATTTGTTTATTGGCAAATAATTTTCCTTGATTATAAAACTGGTTACCCCCATTAATTGACAGTAATTGACCCGCCTTGAGTTCATTATGATTTTCAAAATTACGCGTATTTATATCCACCTCATCAGATTTGATAATACCTTGCCAACTATTTACAAATGCATTGTTTACTACAGATAAAGTATGATTAACTAAAAGTTGACCATAATTATAAACATTATTATTCAAAATATTTAAATTATCAGCATTGATGACGCCATAATTAGTGATAGTAGCATCCGATTTCGTTTTGTTGATATGCATATAATTACTGGCTAATTTGCCATTCCAATCATTTTTAAAATCTTTAATGTATAAATTCAAATTGTTATTTAGCGTAATTTGACCTTGGTTATACATATAATCTTGTAATTCCATTGATCCATTATCCGCATTTATCTGTCCAGAATTCTCAAATTGATTAGCATGAATATCAAATAATTGCTTAGCATTGATTTTTGCTCGCCAAGTATTCACAATTTTCCCAACCTCTCCTTCCCCTAAAAATACTGAGTCACTATTGATTGTGCCATCATTGATGATGTTATTTGCAACTATTGAAACTTTGTCCTCAGCTTTGATCAATCCTGTATCGCTATTTGTAATGTTGGTTCCTTTTAACAATAATTGCTCATCTGATAGTAATTTATTGATATTATTTATGTTTTCTACCGATATCACTAAGTTTTCAGCAGAATTAACTTCGCCATAATTTTCAAAATTTTTCCCATTCAAGTTAATATTTTTAGCGTTAATAATCCCTTGCCAATCATTTTTGATATTGTCGCTTGTTAGGGTAATTTGTTTTCCTGCCGTTAAGTTCCCATTATTTTCTGCTGTTGAAGCATTAATGGTGACAGTTTCATAGGCTTTCATTTTACCCACATTTTTAGCTTGCTTAGCATTAATCACAATGTTATTCGCTTTTACATCCCCTGACCAAATACTAATAAACTCATCACTGGTTGTTGAAAGAGAATTTTTTGCAGACAGTTTTCCTTCATTGGTAATTAACGTATGGGATTGAAGTTTAAGGTCATTTTTGGCTGTGATTGTGCCTAAATTTTTAATTTCAGATTGACTTTTTAAGACAGTTCCTTCAGAGGATTGCATCGTTCCTTTATTAATAATTTTGCCATCAGCAGAAAGATTCAATGAACCGGCACTCGCCATCAGTTTTCCTTCATTTCGTACCCCTACACCATTTTCGGTACCGACCATTTTAATTTTACCTGCATACATTCCGCCTAGCGCAGAAACGTCCAATCCAAACTCAGGCTGATCAACTTGATTATTAAATCCTTGCTTTTCAATGGTATTCAAATCAGCACTTACTTTAGCTTGTCCTGTGATAACATTAATTTCATTATTTGCCCATAATTCCGCATTAACATGGACACTACGTGCAATTAAATCGGTGTAGTCTTGACCTGAGTTTTTTAAACCATAGCCATTAATTTCAATACGTCCGCCATCAACTTGGTAACTTTGCAATTTACCATTATCCATAATGGGTTTACCCGTCGTTAACGTGACTCTATCAGCATTAATAAAACCGCAACCATTACAAGTTATACCGGCAGGATTGGCGATAATGACCTGCGCTTTTTGACCTGCAACTTCAACATAACCATTTAACTGACTAATATTTGGAGAGTTAACTTCATTTAAAATCACTTTTGCACGATTTTGTAATAATCTATTACCATTAATGTCGCCAGCTAATTGGGTATTAGTTCTTCCTGTCGCATTATTGAGTATGACACCATTTTTGGATACATCAAATTGGTTATATTTGTTGTGAGAGACACCGCTATTACTTGGCGCTGCAATATCAATTTGTGTTACGCCATTTTGCAAGTTGTGCACATTAGGGCGTTGTGCTTGGTTAGCCGTTGGATCGACAACGATATTATTGGCATAACTGACATTAACCACACTAACCAAACCCAATGCAATATATGACATAAAGACTAAAGGTTTTAATCTGCAAAACTGAACATGCTGGATTGGATTAGGGTTAACATGAACTGTTTTAATTTGTTTAGCATTATTGGTTACGACTTGATGCGATTTAGTCATTTCAGATACCACAACAAACAATCCACGGACTTTATTGAAAATAATGCGATAAAAATTCTTATTCATAGTATTTACACCTTTCACCTATTATTTTGTTAAAACGTAAAAAATAAAATCATCATATTAAACAAATGATTATTTCAATAAATCTACAAAAATAGTTAAATACGGCAATACAAATAATATTTTGAATTTAATGCAACAAAAGGAAATCGATAGGATGATAAATTACGTTAACATTAGCTAGTTATCCACTAATTAACCATCATCCTTGGTAGAACAGAAAGAAACAGACACACCAAATTAACATCATTTAGATAATTTGATGCATGTATAATAAACATTAAATTTATATTTAGTCAAAGTTTTATTTGTGCATCCGTAATTTACATTTCTTTGTTAATCCAAACAATTTTTTAGGGTTAGCTAAGACTTTTGATAACAAGATTTTTCTAAATTATTAATTTATCACTTAATTTATTTTCTGTTTTGTTAAAAAAGTATTTCTATCAAGCAGATAGTTGGTGTGATCAAATCGGTTTTAATATTTGGGCACTTGATGATGTTTTAATTTTATTCGGTCTAGATATTTCTATTACCAGTAATTTTATTGATATAAATTAGGTAAGTTATAGAAATTTTTATGTTTTTTGGGGATTAAAGTGAATGAGTAGAAAGCTCATAAGTTGACAAAGATTGAAAAAATTAATTTTTAAGATCCTAGCTTACCTATTGATGATATATTTTAGTAAACTAGGATCTTATCTTTACAACAAAACAGAATTAATTGATCAAATTAATCTATTCATCTTTTGCATTAGTGGACTTTCCATTAATTAGACCACGATTAACGATTTTATCAGATAAATTGTCAGTAATAATTTCAGCATTAATCACACCATGCCAATCATTGAGAAAATGATTACCCGCTAATTTAATCTCTCTTTTCGAAATCACATTGCCTTGGTTGTATGTATAATTAGAATTAATAGTTAACTGATCACCAGCTTCAACCTCACCAAAGTTTTCCATATTTGTTATAACATTCAGATCAATATTTTCAGCTTTAATTGAACCAAACCAATCATTTTTTAGGTTGTGACTGACTACTTTTACTTGTTGGTTAGCCAATAATTCACCATTGTTATTAAAATCATTCAGGTTAATATTCATTGTATCATTCGCTATTAATTTATTACGGTTATCAAATCTATTACCTGTGATTTCAATGTTATTTGAATTTATTTCACCAAGCCAATCATTTTTGAAATTATTGCTATTAATTAATAACTTGCCTTCAGTTAAGAGCTTAGCTTGATTGTAAGCGTTTTCGACATTGACATTCAGCTCAGAATTAGCAAAAACTTGATTGTAATTGTCAAATTTTGCACCTAGCAACGTAATATTATTAGCTTGTACTTCGCCTTTCCAATCATTTTTGAAGTTGTCACTCGTTATAGATAAATCATTTTTTGCCAATAATTTACCTTGATTGTAAACATTCTTAACATCAATATTGAGTAAGTCATTGGCATTCATTTCGTTATAATTAATAAATTCACCCGTTTCGTTAACTTGATCATTGTTGGTTTTAATGTTCACAAGATTTATTTGATCAGCATTAACTTTACCGTTCCAATCATTTTTAAATGAATCAAAAGATAGATTAATTTTGAAACTTGGTGTTTCTGAACTTTCAGAATGTGGTGAAGGTTCGGGTGAAATTGATGATAAAATTCCTTGATTATAAAGTATTCCTTTTACGGCGATATCGATGGATTGTACACCATTAACAGCACCATAATTTCTAAAGTTATTGCCTTTTAAATCAACGATTTTCGATTGCATTGTACCATTCCAATGATTAAAAACATCATCACTAATAACATTCATATTTTCTATTGATGCTAACACACCGTTATTGGATAACATTTTGGAATTTATGGATAATTCTTTTTGCGATCGAATCAGACCTGTTGAATGATTTTGAATGTTCTGACTTGCTAGCGTTAATTTATTATCTGAGGTTAACGTATTAATATTATTTATATCTACAACGTTAATGATCAAGTTGTCAGTTGCGTTAATTTCTTTATAATTTTCTAGATTTGTTCCTTCAAGTTCTATATTTTTTGACTGAATCACACCAAACCAATCATTTTTGATTTTTTCACTTGATACAGTAATACTTTCTCCTGCTGATAAATTCCCAGCATTTTCAACACTTGATGCTTTAATTTTCACACTTTCAGCCGCATTAATTTTCCCCACATTTTTGGTTTGCGCTGCGTTTAATGTAATATTATTAGCACTCACATTCCCTGTCCAGGTACTCAGAAATTCCTCACTTTCTGCACTAAGATTATTGCCTGCTAATAATCTATTTTCGTTGGCAACCAATTTTTCAGCTTTTAGATTAATGTCTTCTTTAGCATTAACAATGCCATAATTTTTTACTTCTGTTTTTCCCGTTAAAATGACATTTTTCTGACTAATGATTGTGCCATGATTTTCAATATTGTCACTCTTCAATAAGGTGTCTGTCGCAGAATTAAGATTACCACTTACGGTATTTAAAATTTTGCCATTTGTTGATATATCTATCGTTCCCGCACTGGCCATAAGTATCCCATTATTACGAACACCTACCCCTGCTTCAGTACCGACCATCTTAATTTTTCCGGCATACATTCCACCTAACGCTGAAACATCCAGCGCAAATTCAGGTTGTTCAGTATTGGTGGCTGAGGCGACTTTTTCAATCTTTGTCAGGTCTGTACTCACCTTCGCTTTACCTGTCACAATATTGATTTCTTTATTAGCCCATAACTTGGCATTGACATTAACACTGCGTGCGATTAAATCAGTATAATCTTGCCCTGAATTTTTTAATCCATTCCCAGTAATGGCTATCTGACCTTTTTCTACTTGATAACCTGTTAATTTTCCATCTTCCATTATCGGTTTACCGGTGGTCAAGGTTGCTCGGTCTGCATTAATAAAACCACAACCATTACAGGTTATGCCGGCCGGATTGGCAATAATCACTTGTGCTTTTTGACCCGCCACCTCGATATAACCATTTAATTGGCTGATATTTTGCGAATTCACTTCGTTTAATATTACCTTGGCGCTATTTTGTAGTGATGCATTACCATTAATATTACCAGCTAATTGTGTTTGGCTACCATCACGAGAGTTATTTAAAATGACACCATTTTTTGATACGTCAAATTGGGTATATTTATTATGGGATACGCCATTATTGCTTGGTGCTGCGATATCAATTTGTGTTACACCGTTTGGTAAACCTTGAACGGTTGGACGTTGTTCTTGGCTGACATTTTGATCAACAGCGATATTATTTGCGTAACTAGATTCAACAATACTAACCATACCTAATGCGATATAGGATAAAAATACTAAGGGTTTTAACATACAGGATTGATCTTTTTGCTTACAATACCCTTCCATTTTTTTTGTGGTTTGATTTTGACTGGCTATGACTTGATGAGATTTAACTATTTCAGAAACCACAACAAATAATCCACGAACTTTATTAAAAACGATGCGATAAAAATTTTTATTCATAGTATTTTTCACCTTGTATCTAATTGCTGATGTCTGAAAACAAAAGCATATTAAGTTATTAAAAATTAATTAAATTTATAAAAAAAGAAAAAATTAATATCCTTTTATTAACAAGCAAAGATATTAATGGGTTACTACAACTTGAAAAAAATATACAAATTCTATCATTCGGGTATTTATGGGGATTTCCTATTAACCAACAGAAGATTAATTAGTTTTGATTATCATCAATTTTATGTCGTTAACATGAATAGTTTGACCACTGACTCAATATTTAAAAATTGACGTAAAAAGAACAATATTTCAAATCACTCATTGGATCTTATTAACAAATAGCTATTGGTTAAATATTGTTTTTATTTGATATATAAATGTAAGTTAATCTTATTTAACATGACTAATAAATATCAAAAAAACAAATAATACTGGAACTGATTGATTTCACAATGGTGTGTCTTTTATTGATTGATGTGAAATTGTGCCTATACCACAAGGCATTCATTGGATAAATAAAGTGTACTATATAAACATTTATTTGAGGTTCGGTCAAAGACTTTATTAAATTATTTTATATATTATTGAAAGAATTTAATTCAATTTTAATTTAAATCAAAAAAATTTAACTTTAGTAAATTTTTATATCAATGTTTTGCGATTTTAATGTTTATTTTTTAAATAAGATGAAAAAATTAGTTTCTAATTAACCATTATTTTTACTTTACTACGTTTTTTCGACATTTATTGCTTTTTAAAGAATAGTGGTGGTTTTAGGGGTAAAAATTTATATGAACAGCATCTAAAGACAGTAATGTTAGAGAAAAGAAGCATTACATTTGATCACACCTTTTTAAGATAGCTAACATTAATGAGTAAGTTAAATCGGTTTCTATTTTCAGTATATGATTATTTAAATTTCGAAAAATAGACCCTGGTTTTCTAATTTTTTATACATAGAAAACCAGAATCTTAAGTTATAAACAACTGTTCAAGTTAAAAAACATTAGCAATCCATAAGTTATAGTTGATTTTCATCATTTATAATTCCTGTTATTAATCCATAATTCTCAATGTGATTCACTTTCGTTTTAATGTATTTTGCATTCATCACAGCTTTCCAATCATTTCTAAAATAATCAGCATATAACCAGATGTGCATATCAGAATCAACTCGTCCGTAATTATAAAAATTCTTTGTCACAATATTCATTAAATTACTTGTTTCAAATTTTCCATAATTCGATAACTGAGTCGAAAGAATATCTAGGTTTTCAGCTTTAATCAAACCATACCAATCATTTTTAAAATTGGTGCCGCCTATTTCTAGATCTCCAAATGTAAATAAAGTCTTGTTATTGTAGAAATCATTAACGTTGATAGTTATATATCGATTAGCTTTTATTTCGTTCATGTTGTGCATTTTTCCACCGGCGATATCCAGTTTATCGGCATCAACATGAGCTGCCCAATCATTTTTAAAGTCTGCACTATATATACCAATATGATTATTTGATGTAAACCTACCTTGATTGTAGATGTTGCTAACAATGATTTGTAGATCATTAGTCGCATTAAAGGTACTATGATTGTCCAGTTTATCAGCAAATATTGTCACTAAATCAGCTTTGACAATACTTTCATTTCCTTCATTCGAAAAATATGAAGTATTAATATCTAAATTTTCATCAGATAATAACTTAAATTTATTATATAACTGTTTCACCCCAATATTTAGGGAATCTTGAGCAGTTATTAAACCTTTATTTTCTAATGTTGTACCGGATAGATCAATTTTGTCAGCGCTTATTGAAGCATTCATCTCATTTTTTAGTTTGTCACCCTGAATGCTTAATTCATGTTTCGCCAATATCTTCCCTTGGTTATAAAAATCCTTAGATTTAATTTTAATTTGATCTTTTGACTGTATCGAACCAAAGTTAGAAAAACTTTCATTGACGATCTGTTGGTCGAAATCAATTAAATTAGCGTTGATTGTTCCTTGCCAATCATTTTTAAAATTCTTATTCTGATTTACTTTTAGAGTTTTTATTGCATCAAATTGACCATTATTGTAAAAATCATTACTTTCAACGATTATTTTACTGGATGAGTATACCGAACCTTTATTTTCAAAATAATCATTATTGGCATATAATTCACCGACTTTTATTTTGCCAAAAGCAGTATTAATAAAGTCACTACCCACTTCATAAAAATAGCCTACATCGATAAGACCTTCGTTAACACTTTTATGTGGATTTATTAACTTGAAATAATCAGCTATTATTTTGCCATTGATGCCATTGTTATAGTTTATTTCAGCAGATATATCCAATGCGCCAGTTAAAATTGTACCATCAGAATCGAAATTTTGTGTTATAACTTCCGCATCATAAGCGTTTATTATTCCGTCTTTTTTGTTAGAAAATTCTATACTATTAATCCTGATTTCGTTTCTTCCCACTAATTCATTAAGATTCGTGATACTTTTAACATTCATAGTTAATCTATTGTCGGCAACAAGTTGACCATAATTGACAAATTCGTCACCAAAAATTTTGATATTATTTGATTCAATTTTGCCTTTCCAATCATTTTTGAATTTTCTACTGTTTATAGTGACTTCTTTTTTAGCGGCTAATTTTTTATTATTTTCAAACTGATCTGCGAGCAGATTAATTGTGTCATTTACGTTAATATTGCCTGTATTTTTTGCCATATTCGCATTAATTTTTAGATTTTGCGCTTTTATATTTGCTGAATAACTATTATCAAACTCTTTACTCGTTGTTGTAATCTGTTTACCCGAAGATATTAATCCTTGGTTACCAACCCAACTTTCTGCATTAAGCGTGATATCACCTTGCGCATTTAATCTATCAACATTTTTTATTTCTGCTTTACTGGATAATACAATGTTTTTTGAACTTTCAATTGTTGAATGGTTTTCAATTCCACCATAAGTCGTTTTGAATTCAAGGTTTTGCGCTGAACTGATATAACCAGCATTAATTACTTTGCCATCGTTGGTTACAGTTAATGTTCCTGCATTTGCCAATAACGTCCCATTATTTCGTACACCAACGCCATGTTCTGTCCCAACCATTCTAATTTTATCCGCATACATGCCCCCTAATCTTGAGACATCTATGCCAAACTCGGGTTGTCCAACGTGATTATCAAAGCCTTGTGTATCAATATGTTTTAAATCCGCGCTAACTTTTGCTTTACCCGTTATGACATTGATTTCTTTATTTGCCCATAATTTAGCATTGATATTGACACTTCGAGCGATCAGATCACTATAATCTTGTCCGGTATCATTTAGACCATTACCTGTAATTTGAATATGACCTTTTTCGACCAAATAGCCTTCTAGGTTACCATTTGTTACAATCGGTTTACCGGTTGTTAACGTGGCTCTATCTGCATTGATAAAGCCACAATTATCACAGGTAATCCCAGCTGGATTAGCGATTATCACCTGTGCTTTTTGTCCGGCGACTTCAATATAACCATTTAATTGGCTGATATTGTTAGAATTAACTTCATTTAAAATGACTTTTGCGCTGTTTTGTAATAGTGGATTACCATTGATATTTCCTGCTAGTTGTGTATTCGTGCCACCAGTAGCATTATTAAGAATCACACCCTTTTTTGACACATCAAATTGAGTATATTTATTATGAGACACACCGTTTCTACTCGGTGCAACAATATTGATTTGTGTTGTACCATTTTGTAATTCCTTAACGACAGGACGTTGATTTTGATTGGCTAAGGGATCAACCACAATACCTTTTGCATAAGTTGTACCAACAATACTTACCATACCTAATGCAATATAGGATAAAAATGCAAGTGGTTTTAATGTGCAATATTTTGTATCGTTATTTGAATTCTGTTTAATATCCGTTTTTTTAGCTTTTCGGCTGCAACGTGATATCGCCTGATGTGATTTTACAATTTCAGATACCACAACGAACAATCCACGAGTTTTATTAAAAACAATGCGATAAAAATTTTTATTCATAGTATGTCTCACCTTTCATAGATCTACTCTTTTTTACTCAAAAAGAATCGGAATTTTCTTAAAAACCAGTCATTTTATAAAAATCAATTTATTCTATAATCAAGGCATAAATTAAGATTACTGTTTTACAAAATGACTAATATCAATTAGTTACTACAATGAAAAAATGACTACAGTGTAATTAACAATCTGTTAATTGAATTGAATCAAATCCAATTAATATCAATAGTTAATATAACTTTTTACTGCAAAATGTAATGTGAAATTAAGCTCATATCCATTAGTCATCGTTTTGTATAAGTTATCGATAGTTAACTTTCATAAAATAGGACTATTCAAATAAGGTTAATTCAAGTTATAAAAAGGAAATTTAATAGAATCTAACAACCTGTATAGCGAAATTAGATGGCTATTCTTTTATGGCTGACTGAATGCTTACAATCAACAAAAATAGTGACCTTTTTAATGTTATGTATCTTATCTTGGTGGTAAGAGTTAAGACTTTTCCGCGATTAATAAACACTTAAAAAAACTGTAATCAATTTATTAATATTTGATCGTTTTATCATCAGTTTACAAAGTAATGATAAAACCCATGATTATGCGGTTTAGATAAGATAACTTATATATAATAATCTTTAAATAAACTTTCAGTCAAAGGTTTATTTAAAATATCTTCATTAGCTTTACAAAAAATTTTTTTAATTTTTCTTCATTAACTAATGCATTAATTATTATCGAGTTATTTAATTGATTTTATTTAGTACTTATTATTGTTTATTGAAAACAATAATAAGTACTAATTTATTGTTGGCTAAATGATAGGTAACACTAATAAGTCCAATTTAAATAGAATCCGAGTGTTAAATGATTAGTATTAAATTTGTCAGGTTTATGTAGAGGCACGCCAGCAAACATATCATAATAAAGACCAAAGTGACGTCCTCTGATTCCGATAGCCGAACCGACTAATTTTTTACCCGTCAGATTTTCGGAATTTCCCCCAAATACGCCACCGGCATCCAGTCCTAAATATAATTGCTGGTTTAGTGGCGTATACCATATTAAATCATTGCGAATAAACCAGCCATTATCGGCACTTAACATCTCTTCACCATCAAATCCTCGTACCGTCCAACGACTACCAATCGAAAATCGATCCGGTGCAGTTAATTTATTACGTCGAGTGTATTGTCCTTGTGAATCAAGGCTGTATCCAAAATTTTGATTACCGAGTTTAAAAGGCACATAAACGGATAAATTAGCATTAATGATATCGGTTAAAGCACTACCGATTTCAGATTTTTCTTCAAATGCTTTTTGTGCGCCAAACCAACGTACGCCTTTTTGATAAGATGCACCTGCATAAACAACGATATTATCGAAGTAGTGACTATGCTGTAAGCCAATTCGCCAATTGCTTGTTTTGCGCCGCTGAATTTCGATTTCGGTATCATTGATGAAATTGTGAGACTCTCTTAAATTGATGCCATAACTTAATATTGTTTTTTGCGCTTCATTACGGTGCAATACTCGGCTTATTTGAAAATTATAATATTTACTCCGTCCTTTGTATTGATAATCGACCACATCCGAAATTTTTTGATTATAGGTATTTGCATACATCGAGGCATCAAAAAGCCAATAACCAAATGGGACAGAATAGGCAAATAGATAATTTTTTGAGCCATAATCGTCCACGCCCTCTAAATTATGTCCACCAGAAACATAAAAACTGTCACTAAGACCAAGTGGATTATCCAAATAAAGTGTGAGCCCACCTTGATAGCGACCCGTACTTTTTGATCCCGAATTATCTAACGATAATCCTATTCGCCAATATTTCGACTGTTGACGTTGGATAACAATATCTGTTTCACCGGCCTCTTCTCCTGGTAATAATTGGATTTGAGCACTGGCAGTTGGGATTCGCTGAAAATTTTCAAGTCCTTGTTCGATAGCGCGTAAGTTAAGTAAATCCCCTTTTTTTAATGGCATATTACTTGTTAAATTGGCTCTGGTGTCACTATCTGATGAATAAAAAATATTTCTTACCGTTCCTTTCAGCAACAATAAAGTAAATGTTCCTGAATTAAGATCTTGTTGAGGCGCCAAAACCCGTGTTGTGATATAGCCATAACTAATAAGCTGATTTTGTAATTCCGTCATCAGTAAATTTAAACCTTTGCCACCCAAGCAACGACCTTCCGCTTGTTTGGCTAACGTATTTAACGGTATGGTAATTGGAAAGGCATCACGTTCTAACAATTCAACATGTTGAATCGGAAAACAAAATTCCTCTTCAGGAAAATTGATCGTCTGAATTTTTTGTAAAGGTGACATTAAACTTACATTAGGTGTTTTAGTTGACAATGCCTCTTCTGTTGCTTTTTGTCTTTCTTGTTGGTAGATCAGCTGCTGATCACTGATCTTTCGTTCTTGTGCTGTCGGTAACTGCTCAGCAAATACGTTATTTGAAAAGATAAAACTTATTACTACAATTAACAATACTCTGATTTTCATCATTTTTCCTATTATTGTATTTTAGTTTGCGCTAATGTTAATTCGATAATCGAATTTAGTCCATAAAAAAATAGACATGCGTTAAAAATAATCAGTTCAATCGTTAAAATCTTTTCTAAATAAAAGAAAATATATTAGGATATATCAGCATGAAAATTTAAAATAAATCGTTTGAAATCTCGCAGGCAATATTTTGATTATACTAATTGATAATTATGATTCTTTTACGTTTAATATTTATGATTATCTTTGTCGAGCTAAAGCCAAAGTTAAAGTGATTAAAAATAATGAGATGACAATTGACCAATTGAAAAAATTAAACTTTTCTAAAATTGTTCTCTCACCAGGACCGGGGAGTCCTAGCAATGCAGGAATAACTCTTTCCGTTCTAGCTGAATTCAATCGTACCTGCCCAATATTCGGGATCTGTTTAGGACATCAAGCAATAGCACAGTATTTTGGATATGAGATTGTCAAATCTCCGCAACCAATGCACGGTAAACTCGATAATATTAATCATGATGGTCGAGGAGTCTTTACTGGAATTGACAATCCACTGACGGTAGTGCGTTATCACTCTTTAATGGTAAGGGATAATTTATTACCTACATCATCACCACTCATTGTCACCGCACGAAATAAACAAGGATTGATTATGGGATTACGCCATAAATATTTACCTATTGAGTCGTTACAATTTCATCCTGAAGCAATCAAAACAGATTGTGGTTTGCAAATCATCAAAAATTTTGTTCATCAATAGGATTTACATGAAAGTTCATATCGATTTTGAAGGTCAACATAAATATTTTTGCGATCCCATAAAAATATTAGCAACAACTAAAGTGTCATCCATAAAAAAATGCTTAGAAGAGATTGAATCATTTATTGCACAAGGATTTTATGCAGTAGGATATTTAGCCTATGAGAGTGCAATGGGCTTTAATCAGGCTAATCAAACCCAATCCAATCCGCCTCAAGATACCGATTTACCTCTACTATTATTTGGTATTTATGATAAATACTCATCTCACCCCCCTAAATCAATACCTCATTATCAGGCAGAACCATTAGTATTAAGCTGTGATACAACTATTGAAGAATATAATCAAAAAATTGATTTTATCCGTTCTCAAATTGAATTAGGAAATACTTATCAAACCAATTATACCATTCAATTTAAAGCGCCTTTTGACGGAAATCCAATTGATTATTACTATTTTCTTCAAAAAAATAATCAGGCAGATTATTGCGCTTATCTTGAACATGATGATTATCATATTTTATCGATTTCACCCGAGTTATTTTTTAGGATTGAAAATAAAACGATTACCACCAAACCGATGAAAGGCACGGTAGGACGAGGTTTGACTACACAACAAGATAATCAACAACGCCTTTTGCTGATGTCAGAAAAAAATCTAGCAGAAAATATGATGATTGTTGATTTACTTCGCAATGATTTAAGTCAAATTTCCAAACCCGGCACGGTTGTTGTACCAACGCTCTTTTCTGCTGAAAAATATCCAACCGTGTGGCAATTAACCTCAACTATTGAGGGGCAATTAATTGAAAATATTCATTTATTCGACATTTTTCGAGCATTATTTCCATGCGGTTCAATCACCGGTGCGCCAAAAGTTAGTACGATGCAAATTATCGCTCAAATTGAGAACACTGCTCGAGGGGTCTATTGCGGCACGATTGGATATATTGAACCATTTGGACATAAAATGGTATTTAACGTGCCAATTCGCACATTAACGATAAATCAGCAATATATGCATTATGGTGTGGGTGGAGGGATTACCTGGGATTCCACTTCACAAGATGAATATAACGAAATTTTAATTAAATCAGCAATTTTAAATCGTACAATTACCATACCAGAATACATTATTGAATCACTGTTACTTGAAAATGGTCAGTTTTTTTTATTGGATCAGCATTTAACAAGATTAACTGATTCTGCAAGTTATTTTAATTTTGAGTGCAATATCCGTATCATTAAGTTAGCCCTAATGAATCTGGCAAACACCTATTCTAAAAATTTGTATAAAATACGGATTTTACTTAGAGAAAATGGGCAGTTTGAGATTAATCATGATAGTATTATCACGCCTTTGCAAATCGCCGAAATTGAGTTTGCTCCAAATTGTGTTAATAACCAGAATCTCTTTTTATACCACAAAACATCAATTCGGCATCATTTTCCGGCACTACTCCCTGCAAAAGAGTATATTAACTTTAATCAACATGACGAAATCACAGAGTTTGTTAATGGTAATATCGCGTTATTGGTTGATAATCAATGGGTAACCCCCAAAATCACCTCTGGCTTACTGGCGGGGACAATGCGGCAATTTTATTTGGAATCAAAACAATTAGTTGAAAAAACACTGACTAAAAAAGATGTATTATACGCTGAAAAAATTGCATTCATTAATAGTGTTCGCAAATGGGTGGAAATTGATGATAAAGTTTTTAACCACTTCAAACAACAATTAAAAAACGCAATGATATAAAGGTAACGATTTCGCCAACTCAATGGCGAAATGTTATCGAATCACTTAACGTATTATCAAGGTGGCAAAGTCACGCTCTTCATCCTGCCAACCTTTCGATAATGCATTGACTAATGCGGCATAGCCATTATTTTTTAACGCTATACGATGTTCAAAAAATTTTGTTTCAATATTTTCTTTACTATCTTTAACAACCCAACGCCCTTTTATTATCGCATCGCCGGTGTAACTGCCATGAAATCCATCAATAAATAGTTTGACGGTCAATGTTGGGGTAGTAATTGCTTTGGTTGAAACTAAATAATGAGGTAGAAAAATCGCTAAATCTTGTTCTAAACGATCACCAAGTTGTTGTGAAAGCGATGATCCCCATAAATTGTTTGAGGCCGTAACAAACTGAATATTATCCGTTTGCAAAACAATCCCTTGTTTGTTTAAAAAACTAGCTACATCTATGGATTCAATCCATATAAAACCATGCGCTGAATTCAAGGTTTGTGAACGTTGATTTTGTAAATGACTCTCTAATTGAAAGTAATGTTTTTCAGCGGTTCCTGAAGAACAGCCAACTAATGTCGTTAATAATGCCATAATCCCAATTGTAAAAATGCGATTTATTATACTCTTCATTATTTTTTACCTTTTGCTTTGGGTTCCAAATCTTGTTTAACAGGTGCAGAGAATATTAAAGCATTGCTTTTATCATTCAATGTGCTTAACAATGGCGTTAACTCATCCATCATTTGTTGAATTTTTTGTAAACTCTCTTTTATTTGATTACTCATTTCTGAACCAGGTTGTAATTCTTTCATTGTATCGTTCAATGAGCGTAACGCTTTTTGCAGATCTTTTGGCATCGCTTGCATCTCTTTGCTTGCCATGATCTTATTCAACGAATTCATTAAACGCTCACTCGATGCCAATGATTGATTAAACTGATCCATTGTTTTATTTAGTGGTAAATTATTGAAGTTATCTAATAATTGTAAAATTTTAGCTTGTATTTGTGCTATGCCTGTTGAAGTAGTGTCGATGGTATCATAACCATATTGCACAGCTGTTTTTTCATTGTATTCATTTTTTAAATCAGGATAAAAATCCAAATCAATATACAGCGCACCCGTAAATAAATTTGATGTTTTAAGCGAAGCTCTTAAACCATTTTTTTGTTCTTCCATGATCTGCTTTGCAATATCGATTTTTTCATCCACTAAATCGGATAAACGATCAGGCTCAATCTTAATTAAGACCGGTACTTTTTGATTCAGTATTGACGATTCATTTAACATGTCTATGGTATAAAATGGCACTTTGCTAACCGTACCGAGTCTTATTCCATGATACTCAACCGGTGCGCCAACATTTAGCCCCGATATGGAATCTGAAATCATGATCAGGAACTCTTTATATTGAGTGTATTGAGATTCTTGTATCGACTTTTTATCATCGTATAATTGATATAATGCATACTGCTGTGCTGGAGCCCCCAATTTAGATCCGTCGGGTAAATCAAAACTGATTCCCCCAGATAACAGAACATCTAAAGAAGGAAAATTCAAACTTGCACCCATAGAAGAAAGTGTTAAATTAATTCCACCTTCTTTCCAAAATCTAACATTTTGTGTCACTAGCGCATCATAAGGCTCTTTGATGAAAATTTGATATTTCATTTTACGCGCTTCAACATCAAACAACGAGGTTTCTACATTCCCTACCCGATAGCCTCTAAACATCACTGAAGCACCACGCGGTATCATTCCGCTTTGATCACTTTCTAAATTTAACCGAATACCCTTAATACTAGGATCGGATATGGGTGGCGAATCGGACAATTCAAACGGATCGTTTTTAAAGCTATGTTTATCATTTCCTGCGACTAATTCAATATAAACACCCGATAAAATCGTACCTAATCCCGTAACTCCATCACGTCCTATTTCTGGTTTAACCACCCAAAATATGGAGTCATTTTTAAGCAAAGGCTCCATATTTTTATAGATTCGTCCTTTGATGACAACTTGATTATAATCATCCGATAACGTCACTTGATCTATTATGCCTACATCAACACTACGATTTTTAATCACCGTTTTTCCAGCAACAATACCACTAGCATCTTTTGCCAGCAAAGTGAAAGATGTACCTCTATCAGCAAAATGAGAGTAAATTATCCAAAGCCCAACAATTACAGTAACAATAGGGATAATCCATATTGCTGAGATAGCTCTGATTTTGATAATTTTTGCTAATCTATTTGAATTTGTCATATGTTTCCTATAACGCTAATTTCTAATTGGTCTACGATCCCAAATTAATCGAGGATCAAATTTTTGCGATGCAATCATTGTCACAATTACGACGGTGGCAAAAAATACAACACCAATATCTGGATATACCCCCATCATTTGTTGATTTCTAACTAATGAACACACGACAGAAACCACAAAGATATCAATCATTGACCATTTACCGATAAATTCGACAGCACTATATAATTTTTTCATTCTCAAACAATTTTGTTTATTTTTTCGCTTAACCGCTAAGGCAAAATAACAAAGCCAGCTAAGTGAAATAATTTTCAAAATTGGAATAACAACACTCGCTGTAAAAATAATTAACGCAACAGGAACATCACCCGCTTGCCACATATAAATGACCCCATCCATAATGGTTGAAGTCGATGATGAACCAAATACAACCGTTATCATAATGCCATATAAATTTGCTGGAATATAAATTAGTAATGAAGTTGTTAGTAATGCAATCGTCCATTGTATTTTATTACGGTTTCGAATCTGACTTTTCTGTTTACATCGAGGACATTTAGCATACTCAAAAGGAACAATAGCCTGACAACAGCTACATAACTTTAATTTTTGACTGATTGCCGTTTTACCTGTTTTTAATTCGCCTTTAGCAAAATTATTTGTTTTAATCTCATTCCAAATTGCATCCGGAGAAAAAATAACTAACGCTTTTATATAAAAAAAGGCGAATAAACAAAAAGCCCAAAATGAACTGGTTACGCCGATATTACCGTAACTCATCAACTTAACAAAGCTAACCAGTACCCCTGTTAGAAATATTTCTGGCATGCACCAGTGTTGAAATCTTTCGTATACAACTAACAGATCTCTTTTGCGATATTTTGAAAGCTCTATTTTAGAGCAAAGTAGCGCAATAATTGCTAAATTAATAACGGGAAAAAGCAATACAAACACGACAAAAAGCGCCGAAATATAACTGTAATTATCATCAAATAGTGTTTTAGGTATATCAATAACACTCACGCCATTAAAATTACCGACCAGACGAATATCAATAAATATAAAATGACTTGCTGCGATAACCATTATCAATGCACATATGGCGTAGATCATCGCTTTAAACTTCATATCTGCATTATTTTTAGCTAAGGTGGTATTACAACGAGGACATACCGCCTTATGTTTCAAAAGAATATCAGATAGCTCTACAACCAAATCGCAATTTGGGCACAATTCATATTCATTACATTGTTTATCAATGGTCATTATTTCCCTTTATGTAAGCGCTAATGAGATATGTAAAAAAAGTTAAGTTTAGCATAACATTTAAGTCTAAAGCTTTAAACAATTTGATCGACAAAAAATTGACTTCAATAAGATTAACTTAATCCGTATATGACTTATTAATCGCATTAAACTCACAGTAACAAATACCATTTTGCAGGAAAAAAGAGCAAATAATATCCAATTTTTACCTTATTTACTTTCTATTTTTTCAATTATTTTTTTGATAAACAAGTTCATTGGTTTTTATTTGTCTCAATGTATTGCTGGCTAACACTTATCTCGAATTGAACTAAACTATCTCTATTTTTAGTCCCTCACTTAAGTCTAAATTAGCGCATGAATTTAGTCGACATCATGAAAAAAAACATTTTATTATGTATCAGTTATTATCTATTTTATTTAAAGCAAAAAAAACTTGATACTGTATAACAATACAGTATAATACCACCCAATATGCTAACTCAGTGGAATTTTATTATATGAACGAAAACAAACAACGTGCACTTTCAGCAGCATTAAGTCAAATCGAAAAACAATTTGGTAAAGGTTCTATTATGCGTTTAGGGGATACCCAAACGTTAGATGTTGATGCCGTCTCAACTGGTTCTTTAGGACTTGATATTGCATTAGGCATTGGTGGCTTACCAATGGGGCGAATAGTTGAAATTTTTGGACCAGAATCATCAGGTAAAACCACATTAACATTATCGGTTATTGCACAGGCTCAAAAAGAAGGTAAAACTTGCGCATTTATTGATGCAGAACACGCCTTAGATCCAATTTATGCAGCTAAATTAGGTGTACAAGTTGATGACTTATTAGTTTCACAACCCGACACCGGTGAACAAGCACTTGAAATTTGTGATGCATTAGTTCGTTCTGGTGCAGTTGATGTGATCATTGTCGACTCGGTAGCAGCATTAACACCTAAAGCTGAAATTGAAGGTGAAATGGGTGATTCGCATATGGGGTTACAAGCTCGTTTGATGTCACAAGCCCTGCGAAAACTTACTGCAAATATTAAAAATGCGAATTGTTTAGTCGTATTTATTAACCAAATTCGGATGAAAATTGGTGTGATGTTTGGTAACCCAGAAACCACAACTGGTGGTAATGCACTTAAATTCTACGCATCTGTTCGTTTAGATATCCGTCGTACTGGTGCAGTAAAAGAAGGCGAAGATGTGATTGGTAGTGACACACGAGTTAAAGTTGTTAAAAATAAAGTCGCAGCGCCATTTAGACAAGCTGAATTTCAAATACTATATGGCTGTGGTATTTCTAAAGATGGTGAATTAATTGATTTAGGTGTCAAACATAAATTAGTTGATAAAGCGGGGGCATGGTATAGCTATAACGGCGAAAAAGTGGGTCAAGGAAAAGCGAATTCAATTAAATTTTTACAAGAGCATCCCGAAATTGCCAATGAACTTGAAACTAAATTACGAGAACTATTATTAAATAGTCCTGCGGTTTTTTCTGATGAAGACGCATCACCAGAAGATGAAAGTTTTGAGTAATGAGCAAAAAACTCAATAAATCTATCTTAAATAAAGCTGTGCAATTACTTGCACAGCGTGACCATTCATCCTATAAATTAAATCAAAAACTAACACTATTTTTTGCCAGAAAAATCAAAAGTTCGGACGAAGAGTATCACGAACAATACCATCAACTTAGCTCAGAAATTAATGATGTTATTGAGTATTGTATTGAGCAAAATTGGATGAATGATGCCCAATATATTGAAAAATATATTACTATGCGAGCTAACAAAGGATATGGTAAATACCGAATTGCATTAGAACTTAAGCAACGAGGTTTACCAACCGACTTAAGCCGTGAAATTCTGAATAATTCAGATATAAATTGGTCTAAAATTGCTCACCAACAATTAATTAAAAAATTTAAACAAATTGATCCCAAAAATAAACCTTTGTGGTACAAAAACATACAATTCTTAACAACCCGAGGTTATACACAAGATGATGTAAAAAATGTGTACAGTTTGTTGACTTAAACTGGTAAAATATCTAAAATGTATTCAATCGAAGTTTGAACGATACCCTTTACGAATAAAGCTCACTAGGTCATTTTATTTTTTCCTTATTTACTTGTAATATTAGCTAGATTCACTGCAGTATAAAGAACATCTACTATTCAACTTTAGTTGTAACGGGTATATTACTATATTTAAATATCTATCATTTTTATATGGAAGCCTAAATGAAAAGCACTGCAGAAATTCGTCAAAATTTTCTTGACTTTTTCAATAGCAAAGGACACGAAATCGTAGCAAGTAGTTCCCTTGTTCCACATAATGATCCAACATTACTATTCACTAATGCTGGAATGAATCAATTTAAAGATGTATTTCTTGGTATAGATAAACGTCCTTATAATCGAGCAACAACAGCACAACGTTGCGTACGCGCTGGCGGTAAACATAACGATCTTGATAATGTTGGCTACACAGCTAGACATCATACTTTCTTTGAAATGCTAGGTAATTTTAGTTTTGGTGATTACTTCAAACGTGATGCAATTCATTTTGCATGGGAATTATTAACCAGTAAAGAATGGTTTAATCTTCCAAAAGATAAGCTTACTGTGACTGTTTATGAAACAGATGACGAAGCTTATGCTATTTGGGAAAAAGATATCGGTATTCCAAAAGAACGTATTATACGAATTGGCGATAATAAAGGTGCGCCTTATGCATCTGATAACTTTTGGCAAATGGGTGATACCGGCCCTTGTGGACCGTGTACCGAAATTTTTTATGATCATGGTGATCATTTATGGGGTGGACCGCCAGGTAGCCCTGAAGAAGATGGTGACCGTTTCATTGAAATTTGGAATATCGTCTTTATGCAGTTTAATCGCCATGCCGACGGTACCATGGAGCCTTTACCTAAACCTTCTGTTGATACAGGTATGGGACTTGAACGTATTGCTGCCGTACTGCAACATGTTAACTCTAATTACGATATTGACTTATTTAAACAGTTAATTAAAGATGCAGCTGAAATTATTCAAACTAAAGATTTAGAAAATAAATCTTTGCGAGTTATTGCCGATCATATTCGATCTTGTGCGTTTTTAATTTCAGATGGGGTGATGCCTTCCAATGAAGGTCGTGGCTATGTATTACGTCGAATCATCCGACGAGCAGTACGACATGGTCATATGCTTGGCGCAAAAGGAATATTCTTCTATAAACTGGTAAAACCATTAATTAACGTAATGGAAAATGCCGCAGTAGAATTAAATAATAATCGTGAACATGTTGAAAATACCCTGAGACTAGAAGAAGAACAATTCTTAAAAACATTAGAACGTGGTTTATTCTTACTTGATCAAGAATTAGCAAAAATTACAGGTCATGTTTTACCGGGTGATATTGCCTTTAAGCTTTATGATACTTACGGTTTCCCATTAGACTTAACGGCTGATGTCTGCCGTGAAAAAAATATCACGATTGATGAAGTCGGTTTTAATAACTGTATGGAAGAGCAACGAAAACGCGCGCGTGAATCAAGTTCATTTAGTGTTGATTATAGCAATGTGATTAAACTTGATGAGGTAACTGAATTTTTAGGTTATCAAGCAACAGAATCTTCCGCAAAAGTTATAGCGATTTTTAAAAATGGCCAAAAAGTTGACAGTATTCATGCCGGTGAAGACGCTATTGTGATATTAGATAAAACCCCTTTCTATGGTGAGTCTGGTGGTCAAATTGGCGATAAAGGTGTCTTAACCAATGCTAACCTTGAATACACCGTTTTTGATAGTCAAAAATATGGTAAAAGTATTGGTCATTTAGGGCAGATCGTAAAAGGATCCCTAAAAGTTGGTGATAATGTTACTGCTGCGATTGATGTTGAGCTACGTGAACGCATTCGTCGTAATCACTCTGCTACACATTTATTGCAAGCTGCACTGCAACAAATTTTAGGCAATCATGTTCATCAAAAAGGTTCATTAGTCAATGATAGCTATCTGCGTTTTGACTTTTCACATAATCAAGCCATAACAGCAGAGCAAATTACTGAAATTGAAAATCTGGTGAATCAACAAATACGTCGTAACTTACCTGTCGATATTGAGTTAATGCCAATAGATGAAGCTAAAAATAGAGGCGCTATGGCATTATTTGGTGAGAAATACGAAGACATTGTTAGAGTGCTAACAATGGGAGATTTTTCGATTGAATTGTGCGGAGGTACGCATGTTGATCGAACTGGTGATATAGGTCTATTTAAAATTACCTCAGAATCCAGCATTGCTTCTGGTGTTCGTCGTATTGAAGCTACAACAGGGCAAAATGCAATGGAGTACATACACCATGAATCCAATTTGTTAACGCAAATTGAACAATTGGTAAAAAGCGACAAATCTACAGTTTTAGTTCGTATTGAGCAATTGCTTGAACAAACTAAACAGTTAGAGAAAACCATAGAGCAATTAAATGCACAAAAAGCTAGCCAACAAAGTGCACAACTGCTCAAACAATGTGAAAACATTGGTAATAAAAATTTGCTAATCGCTAAACTTGATAATGTCGAAGCGAAACAATTACGCACAATGATTGATGATCTTAAAAATCAATTGAAGTCTGGAGTAATTGTTCTTGCTGCTGTTAATGGTGACAAAATTAATTTAGCTGCTGGTGTAACAAATGATTTAATTAATATTGTTAAAGCTGGCGAATTAGTATCTCAATTAGCATTAATGGTAGGTGGTAAAGGTGGTGGGCGGCCTGATTTCGCCCAAGCAGGTGGAATGGATCTTTCAGCGTTACCAGGAGCGTTATCTTCTGTGAAAAAGGAAATCAGTAATAAATTACAAGCTAGTTAGTGAGATAGATTCGATTGACTTAAAACAAGCCAACAGAGTTTGTCTTTTAAATCCATTATTGTGTTTATTGATGGACTAACGAAGCTACTTTTTATAACAGTTTGGATATATAAATAACTGAGAGTAGGAGATCGAATGTTAATTTTAACTCGGAGAGTAGGTGAAACACTAATTATTGGTGACGATGTTGTTATTACCATTTTGGGCGTGAAAGGCAATCAGGTCAGAATTGGTATTAATGCACCTAAAGAAGTTTCTATTCATCGTGAAGAAATCTATAACAGAATCCATCAAGCACAAAACAAGGCTGATGAGGTTTCTGAGCCTAAAGAATAGCAATATTTTGGGCACGAATTAAACAACTAGAACGCGTAAGCAAAAAAATGTTTGACTTATTTTTTGTAAACCGTAATATGTGCGCCACACATAATGATTTTGTTGTTCAGATAAAATCATGGTTGTTTTGGTGAGATGGCCGAGAGGCTGAAGGCGCTCCCCTGCTAAGGGAGTATGCGGTCAAAAGCTGCATCGAGGGTTCGAATCCCTCTCTCACCGCCATTTTTAAAAATTTAAAATATGCATCCGTAGCTCAGCTGGATAGAGTACCCGGCTACGAACCGGGCGGTCAGGGGTTCGAATCCCTTCGGATGCACCATTTTTACGAACTTACAAGCATCCGTAGCTCAGCTGGATAGAGCACTCGGCTTCGAACCGAGCGGTCAGGGGTTCGAATCCCTTCGGGTGCGCCATTTAAGCATCCCAAAAGATTCTTCGATTTATGCTAATCAATCAAAGGTTATAATGTGTAAAACCACCTAAAAAATTATTCTATACGCATATATTAATCATCTGCTCTGCTCTACACTTTAGCATGTTTACCAATACCCCAAAAATGCTTATATAAAACGCTCTACAACGCTTTTTATGTTTCTCAGGCCTCTAATGTCATCTATTCCTACCCAAGCCCTAAAAAGTGTTTTAAGCAAGATTAGAAGTCAAAGTGCACATTCTAAGTTAATACTAAAATGAAAAATGAACACCATAATAAAAGCGTTATGATTCCACAAATTATCCCTGTTGTTGCAAAACCAAAACCTCTTTTATTATTATTTTTTATATCACTCATAGCAACAGCACTCAATACTATAGCGACAATAGCGACGACAATACTTAAAATATTGATGACCAAAATAGAAACCAGTGATGAAATTCCGCAACTCATCCCCGCTATAGCTAAACCACTTGTTGCTTTATATTGTTGTTGATCCATTTATCTTTTGCCCCTTGATACTTTTGAAAAATAAAATAAATAGCAGTTAAGTATAAGATTATCGTTTTAGCAGATCAATATAAGATATATTTCACTTTATCAATCATAAATCACCGCTATTCAAATTATTTTCGTGATAGATGCGAATAAAATCGATATCAGTAGCAATTGACATATAACAATAACTAAATGATTTAGATAATGATTTAATACTGTATAAAAATAGGAAAATAGATTTAAAACCAATATGAAACATCGGTATGATAAAATTTACCAAAAAATGATTGTTAATAACTTGTATTTGTTTTTCTTTTATGAATAATAGTCGAGATAAATATTCAGCAGTATAAGCAAGAAAAATAAATTATAAAATAATTGCTTTTATCCAATTGAACTACATTGATTGACGAATATCAGTTAGATTTCTTCGGGTATACCACTCCGGTTGAATCCCGATATAAATCGAGTATACTAAGCTCAAACTTTAAATATTTATAATCAGTCTGCTTTTTTTATTTTAAATATGGTCGTCGCTATATTAAAATAACCATTAAAGTAGATAGATATCTTTAATTAATCATAATGGACTTTTTTTATGTTGGACCCGAATTTACTCCGAAATGAATTGGATCTTGTCGCTACTAAATTAGCGCGCCGTGGATTTAAATTAGATGTTGATAGTATTCGTCAACTTGAAGAAAAACGTAAAGTACTACAAGTTGAAACCGAAAGCTTACAGGCAGAGCGTAATGCACGTTCTAAAGCTATTGGTGAAGCTAAAGCTCGTGGTGAAGATATCACGTCCGTACGTGAAGAAGTCAATAAGCTTGGTGAAAGACTCAACAGCGCTAAAGCTGAGCTCGAAATCTTACTGAATCAAATTAAAGATATTGCTTCAAATATTCCAAATATACCGGATGATTCTGTACCTGACGGTAAAGACGAAAATGATAATGTTGAAATATCGCGTTTTGGTACGCCAAGAACATTTGATTTTCCAGTACAAGATCATGTTGCTTTAGGTGAACGTTTTGGTGGGCTTGACTTTGCTGCGGGTGTAAAACTCACTGGGGCTCGATTTGTGGTGATGAAATCTCAAATTGCGCGTTTACACCGTGCTATCGCTCAATTCATGTTAGACCTTCATACCGAGCAGCATGGCTATGCTGAAATTTACGTACCTTATTTAGTTAATAAGGCCACTTTATTTGGAACAGGTCAATTACCAAAATTTGCAGGTGACCTATTTCACACAAAACCGCTCGATGAAGAAGCAGAAAGCAGTAATTATGCATTAATCCCAACCGCTGAAGTTCCGGTAACAAACTTAGTGCGTGATGAAATTTTAGATGAAAGTGAGCTTCCATTAAAAATGACCGCTCATACACCTTGTTTCCGTTCTGAAGCAGGATCTTATGGTAAAGACACACGTGGTTTAATTCGTATGCACCAATTTGATAAAGTTGAGTTAGTGCAAATAGTGAAACCAGAAGAATCCATGCAAGCGTTAGAAGAGCTTACTGCTCATGCTGAAAAAGTGTTGCAGCTATTAGAACTGCCTTATCGAAAAATTGTGCTATGTACCGGTGATATGGGCTTTGGTTCTTGTAAGACCTATGATCTTGAAGTTTGGGTTCCTGCTCAAAACACTTATCGAGAAATCTCTTCTTGCTCTAATATGTGGGATTTCCAAGCACGTCGTATGCAAGCTCGTTATCGTAGCAAAGCAGACAATAAAACTTATTTAGTCCATACTTTAAATGGTTCTGGATTAGCGGTAGGGCGTACATTGGTTGCCATTATGGAAAACTATCAGCAAGCTGATGGAAGCATTAAAGTTCCATCCGTTTTAGTCCCATACATGAATGGTGTCGAAGTAATAGGCTAAAAAACGTTTATTAACCCTATAATAGCGCTATTCATTAGCGCTATTTTTTTATTAATTAAGGTGAAATCATGATAAAAGGTGTTGTCCTGTCAATACTCGCATCATGCCTTTTTGGCTTACTTTATTATTATCCCGTGTTATTGCATCCCTTGTCAGTTACTGATATCTTTTGCTGGCGATTGTTGACTTCTTTTCCTGCGATTGTGATTTTAATTTTAATCGAAAAACAGTGGTCTGCCATTTATCTACTTTTTGTCCGTATAAAAACACATCCCCTTCTCTTAATTGGGTTATTGTGTTCTTCACTACTTTTGACAATCCAGATGATGATCTTTATCTGGGCTCCTATCAATGGACATGGCTTGTCAGCTTCGTTAGGCTATTTCTTATTACCATTAACCATGGTTATTTCAGGACAGCTGTTTTATCAAGAAAAGCTCAGTTTTTTACAAAAAATAGCAGTGGGGCTTGCGGCATTAGGGGTCGCTATTGAAATTTTCAATACAGGCGCATTTTCGTGGGAAACAGCCGTCATTGCCCTAGGATACCCCGTTTATTTTATGACACGCCGAAAATTACAAATAGAGGGCATTGCAGGCACGTTTTCAGACTTCTTCTTTATTTTTTTTGGCTGTTTGATCTATTTTATTCTTAACTACAGTTGGGATGAGATTATTCATGACATGACGAGTTTTCCTATTTTTATCCCTATGCTAGGAATCATTACCGCTATTGCTTTTGCAATGTATTTTGTTGCAAGACGATTACTACCGATGGGATTATTCGGATTACTTGGATATGTAGAACCTGTTCTGCTTTCTATGGTATCGGTAATATTTTTGCATGAATCTGTATCATCAGAGCATATCATCTCATATGGGCTTATTTGGTTGTCTGTCTGCGTATTAGCATTAGAAGGGAGTATATTTGTTTTACGAGCGATAAAACGTAAAAGAATTCGGTAAATAACATTCGATAAATAACAAAAAAGCACATTTTAATGTGCTTTTATTTGATATAGTGAAATTTATTTACTAAACGTGACCGGCTGGCCATAACTTTCAATAATCGCTTGGATTCTGTCTAAGGTTTCTCTTGGAGGTGCCTCAACGCCTTCCAATTGATATTTATCCCCTATCGTATCCCACTTATAAGCCCCCATTTTATGGTAAGGCAATAATTCAACACGCTCAATATTGTCCATTCCTTGAATAAATTGACCTAGTAGATGCGCAGAATTATCATCATCCGTCCAGCCTGGCACAACGACATAGCGGATCCATGTTTTTTTATTAATTTTTTGAAGATATTTAGCAAACTCAAGTACCCGTTTATTCGAAACACCGACCAGTTTTTGATGTATTTCATCATTCATCTGTTTTAAATCAAGCATCACTAAATCCGTTACTTCCATTAACGCATCAACAGTCTGATCAAGTTGTCTAGCATAACCGTTGGTATCCAGACAGGTACTTATACCCTCTTCATGACAAGCCTTAAACCATTCTGTAATAAATTCAGATTGCAACGTTGCTTCACCACCCGATGCGGTGACGCCGCCCCCATTAGGCATGATAAAACTTTTGTAAGAAACAATTTCTTTCATTAGTTCATCAACCGTGACCTCTCGTCCTGCTTTCAAATCCCAAGTATCACGATTATGACAGTATAAACAGCGCATTAAGCAACCTTGAAAAAAAACAATGAAGCGAATTCCTGGCCCATCAACAGTACCAAAAGATTCGAAAGAATGAATACGACCTTTAATCGGTTGTTTTGTTGTCATAATGATATTGTTATTTTGTTCCATAAATTTTCTCTAATCGTTGCTCACATTGCTTATACGTTATTTTAACTCAGATACGGTTTAGCTTTCACCAATTACACTAATCAGAAACGCTTTTTAATTTAGGTAATTATATAGGTTAAAAATGAATGATATCAACACAACTACTCTTTTACGAATAATGAATATGAATTTAGTCAATATTATAAAAAAATAGCGCCCTTTTAGGACGCTATTTTGTCGTAATTTAAAATCAACTAAATTACATAGATTGTGTAAAAGTACGTGTAATGACGTCTTTTTGTTGTTCTTTAGTTAATGAGTTGAAACGCACTGCATATCCAGAAACACGAATGGTTAATTGTGGATATTTTTCAGGATGTTCCATCGCATCTAATAATGTTTCACGATTCAATACGTTAACATTTAAGTGCTGACCACCTTCAACTGATGCTTCGTGGTGGAAGTAACCATCCATTAAACCAGCTAAGTTACGTTTACGTGCATTATCATCTTTACCTAATGCATTTGGTACGATAGAGAAAGTATAAGAAATACCGTCTTTAGCGTAAGCAAATGGCAATTTAGCAACAGATGTTAATGAAGCAACCGCACCTTTTTGGTCACGTCCGTGCATTGGGTTAGCACCTGGTCCAAATGGCGCACCGGCACGACGACCGTCTGGCGTATTACCTGTTTTCTTACCATATACAACGTTTGAAGTAATGGTTAATACAGATTGTGTAGGAATTGCATTACGATAAGTTTTCAGTTTTTGAATTTTCTTCATGAAACGTTCAACTAAATCTACAGCGATATCATCTACACGAGGATCATTGTTACCGAATTGTGGATATTCACCTTCGATTTCAAAATCTACCGCAAGACCGTCTTCATCACGAATGGTTTTTACTTTTGCATATTTAATTGCAGATAATGAGTCAGCAGCAACAGAAAGACCAGCAATACCACATGCCATAGTACGAATAATATCACGATCGTGAAGAGCCATTAATGATGCTTCATAGCTGTATTTATCGTGCATATAGTGAATTGCGTTTAGTGCTGTCACATATTGTTTTGCTAACCAATCCATAAAGTGATCTAAACGAGCAAATACTTTGTCGAAATCAAGATATTCATCAGTGATTGGATCTTCTTTCGGGCCAACTTGCATTTTTAATTTCTCATCCACACCACCATTGATTGCGTATAGAAGAGTTTTAGCAAGGTTTGCACGCGCACCAAAGAATTGCATTTGTTTACCAACAATCATTGGGCTTACACAACATGCGATTGCATAATCGTCGTTGTTAAAGTCTGGACGCATTAAATCATCATTTTCATATTGTAAAGATGACGTATCAATCGATACTTTTGATGCGAACTCTTTGAATCCACTTGGTAACTGTTCAGACCAAAGAATAGTCATATTTGGTTCTGGTGATGGACCCATGGTATATAAAGTGTTTAAGAAACGGAAAGAAGTCTTAGTAACTAATGTACGACCATCAACACCCATACCAGCGATAGATTCTGTTGCCCAAATAGGGTCACCAGAGAATAATTCATCATATTCTGGAGTACGTAAGAAACGAACCATACGTAATTTCATTACGAAGTGGTCAACAATTTCTTGAGCGTCTTTTTCAGTAATTAATCCAGCTTCAAGATCACGTTGGAAATAAATATCAAAGAATGTTGAAGTACGGCCTAAAGACATAGCGGCACCGTTTTGAGATTTAACCGCAGCTAAATAACCAAAGTAAGTCCATTGAACAGCTTCTTGTGCCGTTTTCGCTGGTCCAGAAATGTCGTAACCATATTTAGCAGCCATTTCTTTAATTTGACCAAGCGCACGATGTTGTTCAGCGATTTCTTCACGACGTTGCATTGTCATGGCTAAATCAACACCATTTTCAAAATCCGCTTGTAATGAATTGAATTGTGCAAATTTGTCTTGCATCAAATAGTCGATACCGTAAAGTGCTACACGACGGTAATCCCCAATGATACGACCACGTCCATACGCATCAGGAAGACCAGTGATAACACCTGATTTACGACAACGAAGAATATCTGGTGTATAGATATCGAAAACACCTTGGTTATGGGTTTTACGATAATCAGTAAAGATTTTTTTGACTAAAGGATCAAGTGTTCTGTTGTATGCTTTACAAGAGTTCTCGATCATTTTGATACCACCAAACGGGATAATCGCACGTTTTAATGGTTTCTCAGTTTGTAGGCCAACAATTTTTTCTAAATCTTTTTCAATGTAACCTGCATCATGAGCAGTAATTGTCGAAATAACACTTGTATCAAAATCTACAGGGGCATGGGTAGCATTTTCAATTTTGATGCCTTCCATAACTTTATCCCATAATTTAGTTGTCGCATCAGTTGCGCCAGCTAAAAAAGACTCATCACCCTCATATGGTGTGTAGTTTTTTTGAATGAAGTCGCGGACATTGACATTATTTTGCCAATCACCATCTTTAAATCCTTTCCAAGCGACCGCTTGTACTTCGTTTAAATTACTCATAGTTTTTCACCTCAGGTTTACTAAAATTTCTATCTACTCTTTTGTATATAAGGGTAAATATCATAAAAATCAATGTGGCTTACGTAAATATAATGCCCAATAAGGCAGCGCAACGACTAAACCACCTAAAATATTCCCGATTGTTACAGGAATCAAATTCTTTAACACAAAATGCTCAACGGTTAATTCTTTGAATGCATCCGGTGATACACCTATTGCATGCCAAAATTCCGGAGAAGCAAAATTGTTGATCACAATTCCCATTGGGATCATGAACATATTAGCAATGCTATGCTCAAAACCACTTGCCACAAACATTGCTACCGGTAAAATCATGATTAGCATTTTATCTAATAAACTACGACCAGCGTAACTCATCCAAGCCGCCAAGCACACCATTAGATTGGCTAATAAACCAAGAAAAACAGCTTCAATAAAGGTATGATGCAATTTATGATCTGCAGTTTGCAGAACATTTAGTCCCCACATCCCATTGGCTACCATATATTGACCTGAGAACCATATCACGCCAACAAACAGTATAGCACCAATAAAATTACCAATATAGACTAAAATCCAATTGCGAATCATTCTAAACCAACTGACTTTATGCGTCATTTTCGGCAAAATTGTTAAAACTGTTGAAGTAAAAAGATCTGCTCCACAGCAAACAACGAGCATAAGTCCTAATGAGAAACAAATACCACCGACTAATTTAGCAAGTCCAAACGCAACGGTAGATGTACCTGTTGTCACGGTAATATAAAATACAAAAGCAATTGAGATAAATACACCTGCAATAATTGCAGATAAAATCGTGCTACTAGGGTGCTTATTTACTTTATAATTACCGACCTCTTCAGCGATTTGGGTCATTTGTGCGGGGGAAAGAGAATCCACAAGCTTATCATTACTCAATGTTAACATCCTCAAAAAAACTAGGGTTTTATGAGGCGGATAGTATACTCTTAATTTATGTCAAATCATCAATTTTTTAGTTAAAAAAATTTAAAAAATTATAACTCATTATTTTTATTTTATTTTTTTACATTTATTAACATAAATAATAACATTCTGTTTTGATTTAAAAAGTGTTTAACAGTTTTAATAAGCTTTTAAAACAGACAGTTAACTATTTCATAGCAATTATAAACGATTTTTTTGCATTGCTGTTGACTGAAGAAATTCGGATTAAATAAAAAAATTTTCCATCCTTTTTCTGATATATCGAAAAAGGAGGAAAATAAAATAGAACAAGTCTTAAATAAATATGTAAATGTAACTTCACGTTACAATTTGGATATCCTTATCCAAATTTTGCCCGTAATCCAATTGTTATGGATTACTTACCTCTGAAACTAAGAAGTCAACTTTGCTAGGTAACCCTGGTGATACTCGAATCACTTTAGGATTACGCCCAATCACTTCATAGCCTTTTGGTAATGTTCTGGTATCCAATTTTATCACAAAATTGGCTCCTCTTTCCCAACGACCACCTGATACACCGACTAGGTGATAACGACCAATTGCATCGGTTGTAATGATTTCACCCCGAGCCGTAACCAGTTTGATCCCCCCTAATCCTTCTTCACCTTCATCTTGAATACCGTTACCATTTTTATCCACATACACTTTTCCGAAAATAAGCGCATCATCAAATAATGGATCAGCCGTAACCGTTACTGTTGCATGAGAGGTATTGGATACAACTCGTCCAGTTAATGAGTTTATCGCTTTCGCTGTATTGGTATATTCGCCTTGAGTCACCCCCGAACCGACCACCAGCATATAAGTAAGCGTTACTTCATCGTTAGATTTTAATTTGATGACCTGAGAGGTGACCGTTCTTCCGCCACTAGGATCAGCAACTTTTTTACCATCAAGACGCGTTGAACCTTTAACAAACTTAAAGCCTGCCGGTAAGATATCTTGTATCTTGATAGCTGAAGCACGTGGACTATTATTGATAATTCGAATTGAGTAAGGCACGATATCACCTACAACGACATTATCTTTCTGTGCCATTTTAATTATCGTGACATCCTCATCCGAATTACGATACCCTAATAGCATTTCATTTGCTAACCGTGTCAAAGTTGTTGACATATCTTTTAACATGACAGGCACAGTGTGAGCACCACCCACGCCATTGAACGTTACCGAAGCTGGTGGACTAGCTAAATTAATTAAGTCATGTTCAATTACTTTACCGTTATTGTCTGCGTATTGATCAAATGACGGTATCAAATCAAATAAAGGATTACCACGACCAACATTGACACTACCATCGTTATACTCGCCATACAGGACTCTAACAAAGTATCGTGCTGCACCATTATTATTGGTATCAATAATGAGGTTACGGAAACTAAATTTACCATTTTCACCACTTATTGACTTAACCGGTTGACCACTTTTATCTAAGATGTGTTGTTTATCACTATCTAATAAGTAAACATTCACACCTTTTAAGCCATTATAATTAGCAGCACCTTTTAACCCTCCGCCATGATTATCATCAAGAATTCTTCCTTCAATGAATCCTCCATTGATATAACCAAAGTTTTGATCGATTAAACTCCCCGAAATATCTAATGTTGCCACGTTTTCTGTTTTAGGGGTATTTACGGTGCCATTACGATCATGATGCGCATCATCCGGATCAAAGCTTGCTCTTAAAGTCGTTGGTATACCCGTAACTTCAATTTTCCATTTACCCGGAATAATATTGTTAATTTCATAATCAACATCACTCGCTGCTAATGTGTGTGTAAAGTGGATAGCAGGATTGTTTACATTCTCGAATAATAATGTGACCGGCGCATTAACTGAGCTATCAATTGAAGGATTGTACTCGCCATCATCATTGTTATCTAAGAATACTTTACCTTTAATACCACTTAAACCACTCCAAGCAAAAATTACTCCTTGAGCATGATCGGTTGCACTCGCAAACTGGTAAATTTCCTCCATTTCGTTATCAGTCTTATTCGTTGTTGCAGCAATATTACTATCTGTTAGTAAGAAACTACTTATATAGTTAGAATTTTGAATAGAGACTTTAACTTTGTAGTTAACACCTGAAACTAGGTTTTCAAACTTATATTGACCAAGATCATCAATATTTGTGCCTGTACTTATTGCCTCAACACTATCAACCAAATCATTTTCGACAAATAATTCAACGGCATAATGCGGGAATAGTGAATCAATACCAATATCTTGAGCTGTTATTGCGTTACCATCATTGGTATCGATATCAATCACAACTTGACCACTAATGCTTGCTTGACCTTTTAGACCGAAATCAACATTGGTGACTAATGGAGAAGATGCCGCATTCATATCTAGTTTTGTTCCATTTGGAACATCAGTAGCAGGCATACCTTGTGGTTTAACCACATAGCTATAACTATAGCCTGAACCTGCTACTGGTTGAACAGTAATAATCCATTCACCCTCTGCAATATTATTGATTTCATATTGACCGTTAGCATCACTCACAGCGGTTAGAAGAATATTAGGATTATTCGCATCCCTTGCTTCAACGGTAACACCCGCTAAAGTAGTATGATATGTCTGATGTATACCTTTTCCTGAGTAATCTTTATAAATTTTGCCTTTTAACGCTTTTTGACTCTTATAACCATAATCAATATTGTCAACTTGTTGATTAACACCCGCTACCACTAACATATCATGATTACTTGCATTTCCACCATTAACCATGGCTGGACTGAAACTGATTTGATATCCAGACTGCAATAAGGTGCTATCATCAACACTCACTTCATATTGATTATATGCCGTTAAATTATCAAACTGGTAATGACCATTGCTATCCGTTGTCATTCTGATTTCAGGCGCACCACTTAAGCCATTACTTTTGAGGGTAACAGGAATACCATTTAAAGGTCTATCAATAGCTGCCGCATGGTAATTCAAACTAGCATTATCATTGATATCCATATCGACAACCACTCGCCCGGCAATTTTAGCACTCCCCTTCAAGCCATAGTCGATAGTTTTACCTGCGGTATCTGTGGCAGAAATGGTTAGTTTCAACTCGCCAGGATTGACCTGATCAATGGATAAATAATTTACAGCGTAATTGACGTAACTATAATTCCAATCTTGAGGATAGCCTGTAATTTTAACAATCCATACACCCGATGTTAGATTGTTTATTGCATAACTACCATCGGCAAGTGATACGCTTGAAACTTTTGCGTTATTACTTTGATTGATAGCACTCACCTCTACCCCTGATAACGTAGGATAATTAGCATTATGAATCGCATTACCCATAATATCTTGATAGATATGACCACTAATACCTATATTACCTTTATAACCGAAATCATTACTGACTTTTTGGTCGTTGTCCGCTGAAACAACTACAGGGGCAATATCGAATGCGTTATTCGTCGATGCCTTACCTGTCGGACTAAAGCTAATGACATAACCACTTAAAGCGTTTGTAGGGTCCGTCACTCGAATTCGATAATTACCACTCGATAAACCATTAAATTCAAAATAGCCATTACTGCCAGTGTTCGTTTGTTTATAGATAACAGTATCATTAGTTGGATCAATTAGGTTTATGGTTAAATTAGCAATACCGGTATCACCTTGTGACAATTGTTCATCGACATCGTTGTCCAGAACAACCATACCTGTAATTATGCTTTGACCTTTCATACCTAGATCAAGTTTGATATCTCGACCGGTATTTGAATCAACCTGATAACTAACACTATTAGTGTTGCTCCCACTTGGAGTTACTGATTTTTCAACAAAATAGCTATAAACCAAACTTGAACGTGTTGGATGTGAAACCGAAACTGTCCATTTGCCTTCAGTAATGTTAGTAAACGAAAACTGACCATCGCTACCAACTGTTTGGCTTTCTGTCACTTTTTTGTTATTCCATTCACCTTCAATTTTTACAACAGCACCCTCTAATTTTGTATGGAATGTTTGATAAGAACCATTTCCGCTTGCGTCCAAATAAACTGTTCCTGATAAGTTGCGTTTAATTTGATAACCGAAAGCACGTTTTTCTGGATTAAGTTCATACCGACTGTCATTCGGACCATTAATATCAAACGTTGCTATCGCCGATGGCGTTGCTGGATTTCCTGGACTAAAGACAAGTTTATAATCATTATGATTTACTGTGCTTGTAATTTCATAATTATGTTGACTTAATCCGTCTATTTCAAAAGCACCTGTAAATGGGTCAACCGATATATCTTTAGGTGTGAAGCCCGATTTATTGTTTGCTGAATTTAAGGTTATTACTGGGGTTATTGGTGTAGATAACTGACCAAATGCCATATCGTTTTGACTATATTGATCATCATTATCTCGGTCAATAACCACATAACCTGTAATTTTACTGCTACCGCGATAACCGATATTGATATTGTCAATTGAAGGTTGATTGACAGTTAAGTTAATATCTAATGACAAACTATTATTCTGCCCAACAATCGTTCTGTTATTCATTGAAGTATAATTTAAAGCATAATTATTCCAATCTGCCACTGTTTGTGAGTTATCAGCAGAAAGAACCCATTGACCTGGTGACATATTTTCGAATTTAAAATTTCCTGAACTGTCAGTTATTACTGAAAATGTTGCTTGATTATTAGTCGCATTAGAATTTGGGCTTGGCACTTTTGTCAAATTAAGTTTGACCCCAGCAAAGCTGGTATCAACATCTGTTTTACTTTGACTATTATCCACATCAATCGTTACTTGTCCTGCGATAATACCGTCATAATTAAATCCAGTACTACTACTGAAATCATCATTAGTTAGCGGCATAAAATCAATGATATTTTTATTATTTGCTATCTCTGATGCAGGAATAAGTTTAGCGCCATCTGGTGTAATGACTTCTACTTGATAATAATAATTTATAGGTAGCTTTTCGAAAAGATATTGACCATTTTTCGATGGATTACCATTTAAAGAAATATTATCCGTATCAATTGTTTTAAGGGTTTTATATTGATTTGAGCCTGGAACCTTATAATTTAGATTCACCTTCACGCCATTAGTAAGCTCATCAACCGTTTTGATTTTATTGTTATTAAAATCAATCCAGACATCACCACCAATTTTTTGCTTACCTAAAACAAGATAATGATTATCAAGTGATCCTTCTAAAGGTAATCCACTGACAGGAATAATGATATTTTGTGCTTGATTTCCTGATTTACTTTGTTTGAAATCATAGTCACTAATCGAATTCATTATGATTTTAACAGAATAATTAACACCCGTTCCGTATAATAGATTAGCAAAATGATAATGACCATTGTTGGTTTTTTGAGTCATCAATGGCTGTCCACTGGCATTTAATCCTGAATATAATTCAACAGTTGCCTGTACCGAGCCATCAAGTGGATGCGCAAATTGATTTGTATGATTCAAATCTTGGTTAGAATCGTTAAAATCGATATACACATTACCTTGAATACCATCATAGCTAGCCTGATTATAATAGAATATTTTACCGTCAATACCTCGATTATTGATAATGATATTTGATATGGTATCAATCGGTTGTGCTGAGTTTTCGCTATTCCCAACAATAACATAGTTTTGTGGGGCTAAAATAACACTGACTTTATAGTTACCATCTGGCAAATTATAAAAATGATATTCTCCATTGGCATCACTATACTGGCGAACCATTTCTTTATTCGTCGTAGCATCGTATAAACTGAGTAATACCCCACCTAATGGCTCACCGGTTGCAGCAGCAGGATCACCAATTAATGTTTTGCCCGAAATACCACTATTTGTTGCAGTAGTGCTGGTTATACCTGCCGATGGATTAGCATTTGTTTTCCCTGCTAATAAGAAGTATTTACCTTTCTGACTACCACCTTTAGTATTAAAAGATATCGGATTTAAAGTTTTGTTCGTATTGTTATCTGCATTTGCTATCACGCCATAACCGCTCGGCGGTTCAATTTCAACGGTATAAAGGCTAGCTTTCGAATCATCTTTACTTAAACTAAAACTATAATAGCCAATTTCATTGGTTTTAAGCGTACTAAATGGCGTACCTGTTGCGTCACTTCCTTTATATAAATTAATAGTTACATTTGAAACAGGAACATCACCCGTTCTATTGAAACTGATATCGGGTTGGCCATTATTATTGATATCGATCATGACATAACCCGATATCGATGCATCCCCCTCTTTTTTATAAATGAAGTCTAAACCACCACCTGATAAAATTGGCGTCGATGCAGTGATTTGAACATCGTTTACGGTATCAGAAGGACTTTTCAATTCATAACGTTTATCTAAGCCTGTATCCGTTACTTTTATTGTGTAATTATCATTTAAAAGATGACTGAAACGATATTTACCATTACTGTCCGTTTTGGTATAAGAATATAATTTATTACTGCCTTTACGATAAATTTCGACACGTACACCAGTGATTGGCACGTCACCCTTAGACGCATCAAAACTACCATTATCATCATAATCGTAATAAAGCTGACCGCTAATTTCAGTATTATTATTGGCTCTAATTAACCAATATTGATTCGGTACACCTCTTGGTAATAAATAAACCTGCATATATTCCAAATTTGTTTTTATTTCATTTGGAAGATAAGTTTTTTCTGCTTTAGATGCGCTGCTATTACCAACTAATTTGAAAGCACTATGATCCAATCCATTTAATCGCAATAACATACTTGTCAGATATAAATTATTATACCGAGTTGAGTTTTGTTTATTATAAACAAATCGCCCATTTTGTTTTACTTTGTTATCAACAAAATCAGGATCTGCAAGGATAGAATCGATACTTTTCGTTCTATCATAGTAATTAGGATAAATTCTTGGTGTAAAGACCCCTTCTACAGATAAATCTGAAAGATTATACCTTTGTAATTCATCTGATGTTAATAAAACCGATTGCTCATTTTTTTCAGTTGATCCGGTGATGTCTAAATAAATATTACCTGACAAGGCTTCAGTGAGCCCTGAAGGCGCTATCGTTGCTTGCATAAACCATTGATTATTATTATCCATATTTGCTAATGTGCCATCAGCTAATACTTCAAAATTTACTGTACCAGGAGGTGAAGAAGGATCCTTATCGGCAATATCTAAATATTTAGTTTTATCTGCTTGATGAACAATACGGTATTTGCCTTCTGGTAATGATTTAAGATTGATCGTTCGATAGTAATCACCAATAACACTCCATTTTTCATAATTACTTCCATTCCAGAAATAGAGATCAAAATATCCATCGCCTTTCTCAAGTGTTTGTTCACCTGCATAGTCCATATCGCCATTGAGATCATTAACCGGTGCCCCCGAAAATTGTCCTTTTCCTTGCATTAGAAAGTTTTTCGTCATCGGGACATCTAGTTGTTTAAATTGTACTTTATAACTTGGAGCTAACTCTTTAGCGGTATTTGTGACAGCCGTTGTACCTGAATAGATAGCTTTAACGATATAAGTCACATCTCGATTAATACCATCTTGTTGCCCTTGAAAACTATATTCACCCTTGGCATTCGTTAGTTTTTTCCCAATAAAATTACTTCCATTTTCAGTACAATCATTGGTACCGTCATCTTCACAAAGTAAAACAATAGCATTCTTTAATGGTAAGTCATTAGCATTGTACATTTGCCCGGTTTGTATCTCACCATCACCTAACCATGTATCTAACAGTACTGAACCACGAAGAACATCTTCATTAATTTTCAATTTATACCAGATGTTAGTATCTGTGTTATATTTGTTACCACCACTCGCATTAACAACAATGCTTGATATCGTTTTTTTATTATCATTAGGATCGATACTTGAACCGCTATTCTGATCATTATTTTCGAAATCAACATCGCCAGCCTTGATATTACTGTCGCCACCATACTCCTGTTTAGCCGTAACACGATACTCTCCGTTAGGCAAATTGGTGAAATTGTAATAACCCTTGTTATCTGTTGCAAATTCAGTGATAACTGTCCATTTTCCAAATACTTTACGCTCCAAAGTAACCCGATTTTGTTTAATTGGTGTATCTTGATTTGGATTATAAGTGCCTAAAGCCCCTCGATGGCTATTATTTAAATACACATATCCAGAAATCGTATTGGGTCTTTTTGGTGTAAAGTAAAGGGTATCTTCCCAAGTTCTATTTGGAGTGACATTAATCAAATATTCGCCATTATATGATTCGGGATAATCCAAATTATCCGTATCATATTCAACAACAGAATAATAAAATAAACCCGCATGATCGATAGGATAATTTTGTGAGCCTCTTACACCATAAAAACCCGGTTTTTGATAGCTGACTTCTAATTTATTACCTTGTAAATCGGTTGCTTGAGTCACACCATCTTCTTCAAAAAAGACAATTTTAGTATAAGTACTGGCGGTAATTGCTTCAAGCCCATTAATTGTTGAACTCCAGCTCCAATTTCCATTGGCTGTTTTCAAATAATTGACGACTAATAAATTACCTAAATCTTTACGTATTGGTGAATACCAAAAGTTTTGGTTGGTTTTTCTCTCATTAAGTTTGGGTACGATAATCTCTTTAGCAGCAATGTTAGCTTGTGTACCATTACTTAATGTGACTTTTCCTTTATGCGTACTTCTTGATTTAGAGGAGGTACTGGTTGACTTACCGTCTGTGTCATTGACAAAAACAGTATTATTTAAATTTATATTTGACTCTGTGACAACAACTTTATAATCTTTGTCTTTTACTAATCCGACAAATTGATAGGCGCCCAAATTACCGGTAAATTGATAAGCAATTTTCTCCCAATCGGTTCCATTATGTTGGTAAAGTTCGACAGTGGTATTAAGTCCTGTACTACCTTGAGCCGCAAGCGGAATATTATTGCCCGTTTTACCTGAATCTGGGCCTGCTATAATATATTGCTGAGGTCCTAGTACAAACACATTTCCAGATATACTGGATAAAGATGTATCGTTAGGATCTAATTGAAACAAGAAATTAGGACCACTAGGCACCCCAGTTGAGTCAGGTATTGTTAATTGTGCTTTTGCCCTGTTTTTACTATCAGTAGTAAAAGGTGGAGAAGTGACATTTGTTACCTGAATATCATAAGTTGCAACAGCGAGATCACTAAAGCTGTATTTACCATCACCACCTGTAATAACGGTATCGGTTCCCATTACTTTGGTTGTTGTACCGGAATAATACAACTCGACCCTCATATTTTGTAGACCAGTATCAATATCAGCTTCATAGGTATTATTGTTATTTCTATCAACCACAACAACACCATCAACAGAATTGGTATTACGATGTTTAAGATTAAATTGCCCACTTTGATCTGAACCTTCCATCTTAAAAGAAATAAGTTCAGCATATTGATGACTATTATCTGGTAGTATGACATCCCATAATTTATAATTTCGAGTTTTTAAAAAGAGATCAACGTCTTTATCAAAAAAAGCCTCATATTTAACCTGTAATAATGTATTTTTTATCTCTATTTCGCCATTACTATCTGTTTTTAATACGATATTATTATCCGTATTGGTTACCATCCCAACCGTTGATTGAGTTCTCATTTTTACAGGAATGTTGTTAATACCTGCATCTGTACCATTTTTAACTTTTAGATGAATAGTTCCCCCTTTTCCTTTTAAAAAGAGGTTTTGACCTAATTCACCTGTTGCCCCTCTAACAGTTACGTTTTTGGAAACGCTTTCCCCATTATTGGTTGCTATTTCAACGATATAATTTCCTAAAGTGTTAACTTCAAAGTTATACTGGCCATTATCGTTTGTCTGTTCATTTGATATTAAAATACCTTGATCATCTTTTAATGTCACGGATAAGCCTTGTAACGGAAAGGTTACATTTTTTGCGGTATCATCGTAGTCTAAAAATACCCTTCCCGCTATTGGAATTGCATTAGCTACCGATACAATTGTTAACGACATAAAGGTGGATAGCAACATCCATTTTAGACATTGTAATATCGCTTTATAACTAAAAACATCAACCCAAGATCTTTTTTTAGCATTCATTTTCGCTGTTGCATTACACTTAATTCGCATTATCTTCTCTCCTGATATGCGTAAATTCTCTTCTTTTCGATTTTCAGCTTTTAGGTCTGATTTTATTTGCACGGGTAAACGTATTTGACTACTGTTAACTTTTTGCCAACTGTTCATTAGAAACTCCCCACTACATTGACAAACCAACCATGTGAACGGTAGTTCAAGCGTGTTAAGTTGTCGTTATAATCCGTGAAGTTGTAACCCACACCCATCTTGATGTTGTCGCCAACATTACGGTAGACACTGGTCACTAAACCGTCTTTGTGGTCATCTGCCAGATCGGTACGTAGCGTTCGCCCCTCAACCTGATATTCCCAGTCACCCGTCTTATAATTAATCCTTAGTGCATATAAATCAGCGCCTGATGAATACCAATCGCTTTCACCTTTATAACGTAAATGACCCTGTCTTTGTGCCGCCTTAAACGCCGTTTCCCAGTTCGCATTCCATTCGTAAACACCTTCTAATGACCATACCCAGCTCTTTTGGTCATACAAGCTCGACGTATAACGTTTACCACCTGATGATGTTGAGTTCACTATCAACTGGTCATCCGGGTCTAATCCATACACATAGGTCATTTTGCCAAAAAGGTTCAGATTATTGATTACTTGGGGTCGGTAGGCAAAACCGATCATTGACTCCGTGTAATTACTTACTACATCACTTGAATCATCTTGATTACCAAACGTTTTGGCAAAATCAAATTGTCCAAGCCAACTTAAGTTTTCATTAACCACCGTTTTTGCCCGGTTAGTGGTCACCCATTGTCTTATGCGTTCACTACCTTCATCTATCCGATATTCCAGACGATTGCGTATTTGAAATAAATCATTTTTATAACCATAACCAGCGGCATAAATATCCCGACGAGTTTCATCATTTCCGGTTAAACTGGTGTGATTGCGGTGACGATTGCTCACACGGCCTATCGAGTAAGACCCCTCTATAAATTGGGCTTCCGTCGGTTTATAACTTACCCCATAAACATCCGATGTCGTGTGGTCTATGCGGTTGGTTTTAAATTGTCGCTCAGAATATAACTCCATTTGACTCGTCGCCTTGGTTCGACCACCAAATACCGTTGTAATACCGCGACCCGAACTTGAGTCCACATCATTGAGTACCT